>JAPLMW010000043.1 GCA_026386845.1 Phycisphaerae bacterium | reverse complement strand
CATTCAATACCTGTTGAATACATCGAACTGATGAACGAGCCCGACAGCGGCGGGGAGTGGAGTACCGGCATTACCGGTTCGGTCTATAACGAAGTGGTTCCGGCAGTTCGAACTTCACTCGATAACTCGGGATATACCAATACAGGTATTGTTGGCCCCGGCTTGTCAAGTCTGAGCTGGTCTAATCCATCAACTTATATTGCCTCAATTAGTACAGCCACTGCCGGCAAGTTGGCTGCGTGGTCAACGCATATGTGGGCCGATGATTACGCCAGCGGTTGTACGACTGGAGGACCTTGCATAGAGGCGTATTGGCCTAATTTCGGTGCTAACGCAAAGGCCAAGAACTCCAGTATCCCCCAGTTTGTCACCGAATACGCAACGAAACAAAATGTGTTTAACGGCGTAACGTATCCGTTGCCTGACAACTACGGCAGTTGGGATAGCAATCATGTTTTTCCATACTATAGCGCAACAAATACGATGCCGTATGCGGTGCGTGTATATGAAAACACGCTTGCTCTTTTGAACAGCGGTGCGAATGCGCCCTTCATATGGCAGCTGATAGACGAAAACACAGAAGTAACAAGCAAGAAAAAAGCGTGGGGTCTTATTGATTTATGGGGTAATTCGAAACCGGTTTACGAAGCACTTAAGACGCTTTGTCCCAAGATTCCAGTTGGCGCAAAAGTCGTCCAGCCCCCATCTCAATCAGCAAATAATCTGTATGTGGGGGTATTTGTTGATGGTAATACCGTAGTAATTGGAATCACGAATAAAAAGACTTCTCCATCTTCAGCAACAATTCTACTGCAAAATGCGCCACAGAACCTTACCGTCATTGAAGCAAAAGCTTTTGAACAGGTTTATTGGGGAAATCCGAGTTCAGGAGATCCTGATGTTGGTCAAACAGTAGACAAGGTCTTAAACGTTGTTGCCAGCGATCCATGCAACTATAGTCTTGATGTTACACTTGCAGCAAATAGTACACTGACTGTTGTTCTTCGTGGGCCTAAGGCATTGGGAGACCTTAATGGTGATGGTGTAGTCGATTTCAAAGATATTTCCCTTATGGCGGCAAATTGGCTCGGGTCTTTCCCGACAGCGGATTTGGCCCCGGTCGGCGGTGATGGAATAATAAATCTGCTTGACTTTACGGTATTAGCTCAGGATTGGTTGGAGGATATCAGGTAAAAGGAGGACAAGATGGGCGGGCAAACAACATAGCTGCGCTTTGACACATTATTTATTTGCATAGAACCACCCCCCCCATTTATTACTCTATTAAAACAAAAATAAAAGTTAAGCAAAATATCAACTTATTAATTTCTTAATTTAATGACAACAGGCCGTGCATGGATTAATGAACCAGAAGATGAATACGAAACTTGTATTTCTGATATCCGTTATCGGACTTTGCTTGTGCCAAACAGATCAGGCAGCTTCACAGCCAACATCTGATACCAACGACGAAACAAAATTTATCAAACGGTGATTATTTGTACCGCACTCGCATAGTATCAAGCAAGTACAACCATTCTACAACCAACGGCCTTGATATCTGCTAATTTTATAAAAATATCCATTTTATAAGTCTTTGTTAATCAAGCGGTTACGAAAATTAAAAAAATGTCTATCGTTTTATATATCCGTTCGCCGTTGTAAGAACATGTGGGTCAATTGTACGTTGCTTGTTCAAGCATAAATAAAATTGCCCTTGAAGTTGCCCTCAAATTGCCCTCAAAATGCATCACGAGATAGTAAAAAATCGTATAGAAATAGTAAATCAACGAGAGATTTTAAATCCTTGCTATCATTTGAATTAAGCTGTAAAATCAGATTATTGAGTACTTTACAAAGAGAGGGCAAATCGAATCTCGCCCTCTCCGTTCTAAACATTGAAGATTTAACCCTTCGACCTTGCTCAGGGCAGAGATTGAAAATTAAATATCTGCCATTGTGCAAATAGGTACGGGGCAGTCAATTTTCGATTATCAATTTTCAAAAGTGGTATAAAAATGGACTTATATCAGACAATAAAGAAAAGATACTCCTGCAGAAGCTACAGTTCAAAACAAATTGAACAGGAAAAACTTGAAAGAATACTCGAAGCGGGCAGACAGGCGCCATCGGCAAAAAACCTGCAGGACTGGCGATTTGTAATCGTTACAGATGAAGAGAAACGAAAGCAAGTCGCAATCGCAGCCAACGAACAAATGTTCATCGCAACGGCACCGGCTATAATTATCGGCTGCAGTAACACTGATTATGCTATGCGATGCGGCCAGAAAATCTCATCTATAGATGTAGCTATCGCAATGGAACATATAGCTCTGGCCGCAACGGCTGAAGGACTTGCTACCTGCTGGATTGGCTCGTTCTTTCCGGAAAAGGTCAGGAAAGTTCTCGATATCCCGGAACAAATTGAGATAATTGAACTTATGCCGATTGGCTATCCGGCTGACAAGGAAACTCACAGGCCGAGTATGGCAAAGAAGACTCAAATAAATCTTGAAAAATGTAAAGGCTGCGATTTGTGCATCGACGTCTGCCCAAAGGCAGCGATACGCAAAAGCGGTATAAGCAATAAAAAAGGCTATGATTATGTCGAGGTGGACATTGAACTGTGCAATGGCTGCGGAGCATGCTACATAATCTGCCCTGATTGCTGCTTTACTCTTATTGAAACAGTTGGTTCGGCAAGATAAGACTTAAATGGCTGAATATAACAACACAGGTCCAGAAACCAGAAAAGTTCTGATGAAAGGCAATGAGGCCGTTGGAGAAGCTGCCATCAAGGCAGGCTGCATGTGTTATTTCGCGTATCCTATAACCCCTCAGACTGAAACGCCGGAGTATCTGTCGCGCAGAATGGAAGAGGAAAACTTAATCTTCCTGCAGGCCGAAAGCGAAATCGCGGCAATAAATATGGTCTTCGGCGCATCTGCAGCCGGCGTTCGCGTGATGACATCATCGTCTTCGCCGGGGATAAGTCTTAAACAGGAAGGCATAAGCTATATCGCAGGGGCCGAACTGCCTTGCGTTATCATAAATGTCGTTCGCGGCGGGCCGGGACTGGGCAATATCGAGGCATCACAGGCGGATTATTTCCAATCCACCAGAGGCGGCGGACACGGCGATTATCGCTGCATCGTGCTTGCACCAAATTCCGTGCAGGAATGCTACGATATGGTTATGAACGCATTTGACCTTGCTGATTACTACCGAGTACCGGTAATTATCCAGAACGACGGTATTATCGGCCAACTCGTAGAGCCTTTTGAAATGCACCCATATAAGCCGATGTTTGAAAAACTCCCCGCCAAAAACTGGGCTCTTACCGGATGCGCAGGCAGAAAACCAAACGTTGTACGGACGCTGTATCTGAATCCGCCGAACGGCCTGGAAATGCATAACCGCAAACTTGATGAAAGATACAAAAAAATACACGCTGAACTGCGATGGTCCGAATCGTTTAACTGTGATAAAGCCGATTTAATTATCGTCGCTTACGGCGCTACAAGCAGAATCGCAAAATCCGCGATTAAAAAACACATTAACAACGGCCAAAAAATCGGATTGTTCAGGCCTAAAACACTATGGCCTTGGCCGGATGTCGAGCTTGTCGATATCGCCCGGAAAAATAAAGGCGTTAAATTCCTTGTTATCGAAATGAGCACAGGGCAAATGCTCGAAGATGTTCTGCTTTCGCTTAT
The DNA here is from genome assembly GCA_026386845.1 of Phycisphaerae bacterium. Classification (GTDB taxonomy): domain Bacteria; phylum Planctomycetota; class Phycisphaerae; order Sedimentisphaerales; family UBA12454; genus JAPLMW01. Next base: position 24,292 of record JAPLMW010000043.1, on the reverse strand, counting down.
GGATGTCGTGCCTAAAAAGGACATTTTGTTTTATGGTATGGGCGGCGGCTGGAACCCAACGCCTGATTTGATATATGAAAAAATTGATGAGATACTAAAATAGAATACAGAACTCAGAATACAGCAGTCAGAATGAATATAATTAAGACACAACCTAAATCAATTACGACGGAAGCGACAAAATACTGTCCGGGCTGCGGGCACGGAATAGTGCTGCGGCTCATCGGCGAGGTTGTTGATGAGCTCGGCATAAGAGAAAAAATGATTCTCACGGCGCCGGTAGGCTGCGCGGTCGTTCTTTATGATTATATCTTCTGCGATGTTATCGAATGCGCGCACGGCAGAGCGCCTGCTGTCGGCACAGCTATAAAACGGGTATATCCGGATAAATTCGTTTTGATTTACCAGGGCGACGGAGACCTGGCTGCAATTGGAACTGCGGAGATAATCCACGCGGCAAACCGGGGCGAAAATATGTCGGTCATCTTCGTAAACAACGCTATTTATGGAATGACCGGCGGACAAATGGCGCCGACTACGCTTATCGGACAAAAAACCACCACCAGCCCATCCGGCAGAACTATAAAAGGTATGGGCAAACCGATAAGGGTATGCGAACTGCTCACAACGCTCGAAGAGACCAAATATCTCGAAAGAACAAGCATCCATTCAGTCAGAAATATAAACAAAACAAAGGCGGCTATAAGAAAAGTATTTCAGAACCAGCTCAACGGCATAGGGTTTTCATTAGTGGAGATACTTTCAATGTGCCCTGTCGGCTGGAAGGTTTCACCAAGAGAGGCGGTGCAGTTTATCGAAGAACAGATGCTTCACTACTTCCCGCTGGGAGTATATAAAGATACCGAATAAAACCACAGATGACACAGATTACACGGATTTAATAATAATTTTTTATAAAAAAAGATATGGTTGTAACAGAAGACAAATTTATTCATGGCGTGTTGACAGGAAAAATTCTCGGCGCCGCTATGGAAGTGCATAATGTTCTTGGAACAGGTTTTGGGGAAAACGTATATGAAGAGGCTCTTGCCGTCGAGTTTAAAATAAGAGAAATACCATTTGACAGACAAAAAACCTTTAAGGTTTCATATAAAGGGATATTAGCAAAACAATTTATTTGTGATTTTGTTGCAGACAATTTGGTCCTTGTTGAATTAAAGGCAGTAAAAAAGATTGCTGAGCTTGAACAGGCGCAGTTATTAAATTATTTGAAAGCCAGCGGCCTTGAAGTAGGTCTTTTACTGAATTTTGGTGCGAAGTCGCTTGAGTATAAGAGAATGGTATATAGCAATCCGTGAAATCTGCGTAATCCGCGGTTAAAAATGTCGGATAAGGAAACAAACATACTGATAGCGGGATTCGGCGGACAGGGAGTCATCCTGGCGGGCAATGTGCTTGCCTATGCCTGTATCGACGCAGGAAAAAATGTCTGCGCTATGGCTTCTTACGGCGCAGAAGTTCGCGGCGGCACCGCAAAGGCTCTTATATCCATCGCGAACCATGAAATAGACTCGCCCATTATTGAAAGACCGAATCTGGCAATCATAATGAACGCACCGTCATTCATTAAATATATCGATACTATCCAGCCGGGCTCGCCGGTAATTGTCAACTCCTCGATGATTGACCTGACCAAAGTCAAAAAAAATAATTTCGATATCGTCGGCGTCGATGCGACAAACCTTGCGATAAGAATGGGCAATATAAAAGTTGCAAATATCATAATGCTCGGAACTATGATTAAAAAAACAGGCATTCTGGAGCCGCAATCAGTTACTAACGGTATGAAACGCGCTTTTTATAAGAGTAAAAGAGGCTTGTATTATATAAATGAAAGCGCATTCAGAATGGGTTATGATTTGATAACTTGAAAAAGAACGGTTATTCTGTTAAAATATAATAGTTTGGTAAAATAGAAAGTCCTGATGGCTAAAGACCCAACCAGCTTCAAAAAGAAAGAAACGTGCAATTTTTGCGGCAGAGCAAAAAAAGATGTTGACGCTTTTGTCGAGGGACCGAGCGGCGTTTACATCTGCCCCGAATGCGTAGAGCTGTGCTACAACATCGTCAGACAGGAAAAAAAGCGGCTCAAACACACTGGTTTTATTCTCGAAGAAGTGCCAAAGCCCAGACAGATAAAGGAATTTCTTGACCTTTACGTCATCGGACAGGAAAAAGCAAAAAAAATACTCTCCGTCGCCGTGCACAATCATTACAAACGGCTCGTACATACCGACAGCGAACAGGGCGATGTTGAAATAGACAAATCAAATGTTCTGCTGATAGGGCCGACAGGCTCCGGCAAAACCCTCCTTGCAAAAACCCTCGCAAGAGAATTGAACGTCCCGTTTGCTATCTGTGATGCCACTACTGTTACGGAAGCCGGGTATGTCGGAGAAGATGTCGAAAACTTTCTCCTGAGACTGCTGCAAAACGCTGACTACGACCTCGATGCCGCCCAGCGGGGAATCGTCTATATCGACGAAATAGACAAAATCGGGAAAACCAACCAGAATATCTCTATAACCCGTGATGTCTCAGGCGAAGGCGTCCAGCAGGCACTGCTGAAAATGCTCGAAGGAACTATCGCAAATATCCCGCCGCAGGGCGGAAGAAAGCATCCGGAACAATCCTATATTCAGATGGATACTTCCCACATCCTGTTTATCTGCGGCGGAACATTCATCGGACTGGAAAATATCGTTAAAAAACGGCTTGGCAGAAAAATGATCGGATTCAGCTCCGAAAAACAAAAAATCGACGACTCGAAGGCCGATTATTCAAAAGTTATCGAACAGGTCGTGCCGGAAGATATTATGGAGTTCGGAATGATTCCGGAAATCGTCGGCAGATTGCCCGTCCTTACAACCCTCAGCGCACTCGATGAGGCGGCACTTGTTGATATCCTGACCAAACCCAGGAACGCCCTGGTCAGACAATACGAAGCCTTTTTCAAAATGGAAGATGCTGAACTGGAGTTCACAGATGATGCCTTAACGGCCTTGGCCAAAAAGGCTATGAAACGAGACACCGGCGCAAGAGCGCTTAGGGCAATAACCGAAGACCTTATGATAGAGCTTATGTACCGGCTGCCGGAAGAACCAAAGCCGGGAAAATATATTATTACCAAAGACATTGTCGAAGGAAAAATCGACCTCTTTGCCGCAAATCGTCAGAAAAGAAAGGAATCTGCATAACAACCCAAGGGATTTGGGGATAAAACAAGTCCTGTTATCCGGCAGATGGACAAATATATTTTATTTCCTAAGTCTGTTGTGCCATTATAGTTATGAAATTCGGGTATTTTTTAAGGGAACTTTTTTAGGCGGCTATGGTCAAATTTATACAGGAACAATTGAAGAATTCCGGCGCCAATATCTCCATTGACGAGGCATCGCTTCTGGTACAGGCGAAAGCCGGGAATATGGAGGCCGTTGAACGGCTGATACTGAAATATCAGGACAGGGTTTACAATACTATCCTAAAGATTTGCGGCAACCGGGACGATGCGGCTGAACTGACACAGGATGCCTTTGTCAAAGTTATACAGAACCTTAAAAACTTCAAAGGACAGAGCAGTTTTTATACCTGGCTGTTCAGAATCGCGGTAAATGCAACGCTGAACTTCTGCAAAAAAAATTCGAGAATCAGTTTTCAGCCGCTGCAGAGCGAGCCGGACGAAGCGCTTAAGAAACAGCTGAAGGATTACCTGATAGATAAAACTTCGCCTCAGCCGCCGCAGATTGCCGCAGCGAAAGAACTGCAGAGCCTGATTCTCAAGGCTCTGGAAAAACTCGACGCGGACCAGAGAGCCGTAATTGTATTAAGGGATATCGAACAAATGAATTATACGGAAATAGCTGAAACTCTCGGTATCGAAATCGGAACGGTAAAAAGCAGAATCGCAAGAGGCAGAAAGAACCTCAGGGAAATTCTTGAGGGGGTAATACAATGAATCCCGTTAGACTTTGTTGGATTTGGATATGTGCTTTAAAAAATAAAAAAACAGAAATTATTTTATATCGTTTTACCTCTATGAAAGGAGGTCTAACGGGATGAAAGATATGGAATTAATTGAAGAATTGCTCAACTGTTATATTGACGGCGAACTCGACGAAAGAAAGAGCAATGAACTAAAAAGGCTTATAGACAACGACAGCCAAATCCAGGGTCTTTACGATTCCCTGAGACGATATAAAAACCTTATGGATGCCGCCGGCCAAACAGCCGCACCGGAACATCTGTGCGACAGTATAACCGCCCGGCTTGAAAGAGAAATTCTCCTGGCAGATACGGGAACTTATTCGCTAAAAGCCGGTAGAAGACATTTGACGATACGCCGGCTTATGACGGCAGCAGCCGTAATCGCTCTGGCAGCGGTTCTTTCCATTATTGTGTTCGATATCTTTGTGCCAAAGTCAAGCAGGCAGCAGCTTCTGTCCGGTACACTAAGAAAAAAGGCAGTCAAACAGGTTTTGTATGAAAGGCCATTTGCCGAAACAAAACAACAGGAAGACAAGAAAATCGTACCGGAAAAAAGCTATGATGTGCCCCTTGTTGCTGTTCTTAAATTAAAAACCAATAATCCCATCGAGGTTGACTGGTTCGTTGCAAAAGTTCTGACTACCACAAATCTTTTCAACCGGACAACCTCTATAGACAGACAGCCGGGAACTGTCAGGTATGTCATAAACTGCGGCAATCAGTCAGTTGTGAATCTTGTGCAGGAATTAAGCTTTATCTGGCCGCAATGCGTCAGCACAAAAATAGATGTCGGCACAGAACAGGCTGGAAAATACATAACTGTTAATAATATCAGCGCCGAACAGGCAATAGAAATCTGCAAAACTGAAAACTTCAGTCAGCGGTCGAGAATGGCTAATGATCTTGCCGTTATCAATAAATTTACATCACCTGCGGTTGTTGACAGATTATACGCTGCTGCGGATATTGACTACGAGTCGCTTATCGCACAAAAACCCGCCCTGACATCAACAGAAAAAACCCAAAATGCAAGTCAGCCCCAGGATAATATTAAAAACGCAACACTTACTATTATTGTTACCAGTGATTAATCCCGCACTTTAGCCGGATTTACTTTCATTCTTAGACTTTGCAGACTTTTTCTCCACCGAGCCGGTTTTTGTTTCGGCTTTTGTTTCTTTTTTCTCAGTTTTTCCACTGCCGGTTTCTTTTTTGGCGGCATTTTTGTAGGATTCACTTCGATAATCGGTCTCGTAAAATCCGCTGCCTTTAAAAATTACGCCGGCTCCGGTGCCTATAAGCCTTTTCAGTGCCGCTTTGCCGCATTTGGGACATTTGCGCAGAGTAGAAGCAGTCATCGACTGAAATTTCTCAAACTTATAATCGCAGTTTGCACACTGATATTCGTAGGTCGGCATCAGTTACTCCCTGTCTTCAGCAGAACACCCTTCATCGTTTTCAACGTCGTTCTGCGGTCCCTCAGAAGTTTGTACATCCGCAGGTTTTTTATTCACGACTACCCTGCCGGGCCTGAGAACCTTTTCTCCGAGCCGATAACCTTTCTGAAGCTCCTTCAAAACAACACCATCTTCTTTGTCAGCCGCTGTTTCCTGCATCATCGCCTGATGACAGGATGGGTCAAATTTCTGTCCGACAGAACTAATCTGCTCAACACCGTAATTTTTCAAAACAGCGAGCATCTGGTCGTAAATAATTTTTACGCCTTTACGAAGGTTTCCGGCATCCTCTATGTTTTCGGCGCCGTTGAGAGTATGCTCAAAACTATCGAGAACGGGCAAAAGAGATTTTATTATCATCTCCTTCTCGTAAACGATTGACTCGGAAATCTGTTTTGCAGAACGTTTCTGATAATTTATATAATCGGCGCTGACTCGCTGAAGCTTCGCAAAAAGCTCATCTTTTTCTGCCTGCAATTTGTCTATTTGCTCGTGGAGTTTATGGGGTTTTTCCTTTTTGTGCTCTTTATGAACACTACTTTCGGCAGGATGCTTTCCATCCTCCGGCTGTTCAACAGGTTGTTTTATTGTCTCTTCACTCATAAATACTTATTTATTATTGAAATATTGTTTCAGCTTTTCAAAAAAACCTTTTGATTTCGGCATAACGGTTTTGTCTTCAGTTTCAGCGAATTTTCTGAGCAGCTCTTCCTGCTGGCTATTGAGTTTGTTGGGTATTTCGATAATTATCTGCACCAGCTCATCACCGCTGCGTCTGGTTCTGATGTCCGGGAGTCCCTGCCCTTTTATCCTGAAGACATCGCCCGGCTGTGAACCGGCAGGGATTTTCAGCTCGCGCGTGCCTGTCAAACTGGGCACGTCAATCATACCGCCAAGAGCGGCCTGTGTGAAACTTATCGGCACAACAGCGATAAGGTCGATGCCGTCCCGCTGCAAAAACGGATGCTCCTTTACCTTTACATAGCAGTATAAATCGCCGCGAGGGCCGCCGTTAAAGCCAGGCTCGCCTTCTCCGCCGACCCTGACAGATTGGCCTTCGTGAACACCGGCGGGAATCTTAACTGTTACGAGACGCTTCTTCGGAACTCTGCCGCTGCCCCTGCACTTCTTGCAGGGATTAGTTATTACCGCACCGCTGCCTTTACAGACAGGACAGGTCGAAACCATCTGGAAAAAACCGCCGAGACCGGATTGAGCCACCTGACCGCTGCCGCCGCAGGTTGAACATTTCGAAGGACCGCTGCCCTTGGCGCTGCCGGTGCCGGTGCATTCCTCACAAATATCCTGACGGGTAAACTCGATGCTCTTTTCAACACCTTTTGCAACATCATCCAGCGTCAATTGAACTACGGTCTCAAGGTCATAACCTTTGTGTGGAGCGTTCCTGGCGGAACGGCGGCCCCTGCCGGAAAAACCGAATAAATCGCCGAACAAATCTTCCAGATTCAGTGCGCCGAATATGTCCTCGACATTCATCCTTGAAAAATCGTGCATACCTGAACCCTGCAAACCGGCGTGACCAAACTGGTCGTAGCGTGAACGCTTGTCGGTGTCGCTTAAAACTTCATAAGCCTCGGCACATTCCTTAAACTTCGCCTCGGCGTCCTTATCGCCGGGGTTTTTATCGGGATGATACTTTATCGCCAGCCGGCGGTATGCCCGTTTTATATCATCCGGGCCGGCGTTTTTATCCACTCCCAAAACTTCGTAATAGTCGCGTTTTGCCATCTGTTTTTCAGCAGAAGATTTCAACCATAAATTAACAAAAAGGAAGTAAGGAAATAAGAAAATAAGGATGTAAGGAAACGAATCAGTTTTTTCCTTACTTCCTTACCTCTTTACTTCCTTGCTTCTTTACTTCTATTATCTTACCGACCCTTCGATAGGCTGTTTGTCCTGCTCGTCTTCCTTAAGTTCGGTAATAAGAACATTTGTCGTCAGCATAAGCCCCGCAACAGAAGCGGCATTCTGCAAAGCGCATCTTGCCACCTTGGCAGGGTCAATTATACCGGCGCCAACCATATCGACAAATTCGCCGGTGTTGGCGTCATAGCCCATATTGCCGGATTGTTCGAGCAGTTTTTCGACAACCACGTCGCCATCGTCGTCTCCATTTTCAACTATCTGCCTCGTCGGAGTTCTCAAAGCATAAGCAATAATATCAAAACCTGTTTTCTCATCACCGTCGGCCTTCGCCTTTGCCTGGCGGACTTTCTCAATCGCACGCAAATAGATTATGCCGCCGCCGGGAACTACGCCTTCCTCTGCAGCGGCTTTGGTCGCATGCAAAGCATCATCAAGAAGGTCTTTTCTTTCCTTCATCTCGGTTTCAGTCGGCGCTCCCGCTTTAATTACGGCTACGCCTCCGGTCAGTTTGGCTAATCTTTCCTGGAGTTTTTCACGGTCATAATCGCTGGTGGTCGCCTCAATCTGCTTTCGTATCTGCTCACAGCGGGAATCGGCATCTTTCTTCGTGCCGGCACCTTCAATAATCGTCGTGTTTTCCTTGCCGACAACTATTTTCTTCGCCCTGCCAAGCTGGGAAAGCTCAATCTTTTCAAGTTTGACGCCCAAATCTTCAGTTATCACCTGTCCGCCTATGAGAATTCCCATATCGCCGAGCATCGCCTTGCGTCTGTCGCCAAAACCGGGAGCTTTCACCGCGCAAACTTTCAAAACGCCCTGAAGCTTATTGATAACAAGAGCGGCAAGCGCTTCGCCTTCGACATCCTCAGACACTATGAGCAGAGGTGAGCCGACCTGAGCGGTTTTTTCCAGAAGCGGTATTAACTCCGCGATACTGGAAAGCTTCTTTTCATAAAGAAGAATATACGCATCCTCAAGCACAGCTTCGAGCGTCTGGGTATTCGTAATAAAATACGGAGAAATATAGCCGCGGTCGAACTGCATACCTTCGACAACCTCAAGTTCAGTCACAAGACTTTTACCTTCTTCGACCTGAATGACGCCTTCCCTGCCGACTTTGTCCATCGCATCAGCAAGAATCTTTCCGACTTCAGAATCGTTATTTGCGCTTATGGTTGCCACCTTGGCAATATCATCGTGGCCTTTAACCTTCTGGCTTTTAGATGCAATAAAATCCACAACGACCTGAACCGCTTTATCTATGCCTCGTTTTATTGCCATTGGATTAGCGCCGGCCGCTACATTTTTCAGCCCCTCGCTGTAAATCGCTTCGGCAAGAACCGTAGCGGTCGTTGTGCCGTCGCCGACCACATCGCTTGTCTTGCTTGCGACCTGATTAACCATCTTTGCGCCCATATTTTTGAACGGCTCCGGCAGCTCGATTTCCTTGCTGACCGATACGCCGTCTTTGGTAATTTTGGGCGAACCGAAACTTTTGTACAGCATAACGTTTTTGCCTGTCGGGCCCAGTGTAATTTTAACGGCAGCAGCCAATGTTGACAGGCCCTGCTTGAGATGTGTTCTTGCAACATCATCGAACATCATTTGTTTTGCCATTTTTTATCTCCAGCTTATAAAAAGCAGTTTGAATTACTTTTCAACTATTCCAAGGATATCGCTTTCGCGCAGAATTTTATATTCCACGCCGTCGATTTTTATATCGTTTCCGCCGTACTTGCCGAACAGCACTGTGTCGTTTTTCTTAACGGCAACTTCCACTCGTTTGCCATTGTCTAAAAGTTTGCCGGGGCCGGTTGAAATAACCTTGCCCATCAGCGGCTTTTCCTTTGCCGTATCAGGCAGAACTATACCGCCTGCTGTCTTCTCTTCCGCCTCTTGGGGCTTTACCACAATCCTGTCATCCAAAGGTCTAAGTTTCATTTTTATATCTCCATTATTAGTTTAAAGTTTTAGTTTTAAGTTTTAAACTCTTACATATCCATATCGCCCATTCCGCCCATTCCTCCCATACCGCCCATGCCCATTCCGCCCATATCGCCGCCGGGCATACCTTGGCCGCCTTTTTTCTTTTCAGGCTTTTCTGTAACCACGCAATCGCAGGTAACAAGCAGACCTGCGACAGAAGCAGCGTTCTGCAGCGCAATCCTTGTCACCTTCACAGGGTCAATAACACCGCTTTCGATAAGGTCTTCATATTTGCCGGTATCGGCATTGTATCCGAAACCGCCCTTGCCTTCTGAAATCTTGTTTACCACAAGATTGCCGACCGCACCGGCATTTTCCGCAATATAGAAACAGGGCATCTTAAGGGCATTGACCACTATATCAACGCCGGTCTTTTCATCATCCTTGAGTTTAAGTTTCTTAACAGCATCGATACAGCGAATCAGCGCCACGCCGCCGCCCGGCACAACGCCTTCCTCAATGGCGGCTCTTGTCGCGTGAAGCGCGTCTTCAATGCGGGATTTCTTTTCCTTCATTTCCGCTTCGCTGGCAGCGCCGACATTTATCTGTGCCACGCCGCCGGTCAGCTTGGCAAGTCTTTCCTGCAGCTTTTCACGGTCGTAATCGCTGGTTGTCGAATCAATCTCGCTGCGAATCTCTTTTATTCTGCCGGCAATAGCTTCCCTCGTGCCTGCACCCTCAACTATTATTGTGTTGTCATTATCAATGGTAACTTTCCTGGCTCTTCCGAGCTGAGAAAGTTTTACCTTATCAAGCTCAATACCCAAATCCTTGTAAATCGGCTCAGCGCCGGTAAGAATCGCCACATCCTGCAGCATTGCTTTGCGCCTGTCGCCGTAGCCCGGCGCCTTGACGGCACAAACAGAAATAACGCCGCGAAGTTTATTGACTACCAATGTGGCAAGTGCCTCGCCCTCGATATCCTCCGCAATAATAAGCAATGGCTTTTTACTCTTTGCCGTTGCCTCAAGCAGCGGCACAAGTTTTTGCACACTGCTTATCTTATCTTCGAAAACGAGAATGTACGGCTTTTCCAGTTCGCAGACCATATTGTCTGCGTTTGTTACAAAATTCGGAGACAGATACCCCCTGTCGAACTGCATACCCTCGACAAAATCGAGTGTCGTATCAAGGCTCTTGCCTTCCTCAACGGTAATAACGCCGTCCTTGCCGAGTTTCATAAAGGCATCAGCCATTATCTTGCCGATTTCAGAGTCGTTATTGGCTGAAATCGCCGCAATGCTGGTAATGCCGTCACGTTTTGTAATGTCAATCGGTTTGGCAAGTTTCTTCAGCGCATCTGTTACGGCTTCCACAGCCTGCTGAATGCCTCTGTTAATAGACATCGCATCGGCGCCTGCGGTTATGTTGCGATATGCCTCCTTAAAAATCGCCTCGGTAAGAACTGTTGCGGTCGTTGTGCCGTCGCCTGCAATTTTGCTCGTCTTGCTTGCGGCTTCACGGACAAGCTTGGCGCCCATATTCTCGGTCTTGTCAATCAGTTCAATTTCCTCAGCTACGGTTACGCCGTCTTTCGTAACTGTCGGCCCGCCCCAGCTTTTGTCTATAATAGCATTCCTGCCGCGAGGACCGAGAGTTGAACGAACTGCTCTTGCCAGCTTTTCAACACCGTTCAACAACGCCGCCCTTGCATCAGCTTCAAAAACCAATTTTTTTGCCATAATCTATTCACTCCATTAAAAGTCAAAAAATAGAAACAATATTCACTAAAAAGGAAGTAAGGATGTAAAGAAGCAGGGAAGTAAGGAAAAAACAAATATTAGCCCCCGCCGCTAATCAGTTCCTTACTTCTTTACTTCCTTATTTCCTTACTTCCACCTTGTATGCAAAGAAAATACCAGTTTTTCGCCGCCAGGAAAGACAAAAGTCTCAATATAACATAAGTAATTAAATACAAACAGGTTATAAAATAAATTAAAAAAGAAATGATTTTAGTAAAATCAGGGCTGAACCGCTTTTTTCTGCCAGTTTTGGCAAAAATTAAAATTAAAGCGTCAAGATGACAGGAATTAAGCTATCGCGGACTGCGATTCATTGAAGAGCCAGACCATCTTTTATGCCATTTTATATGCCCATCGGCAAATAAAATATCATATCCTTCACTATGCGGCCCGGCATTCGCATCCGCCAAATATCCTTCTTTGTTAGGGTCGCGGTAAGAACTTTCATAGTCATCAGGGTCAATATCTTTATATAGACTGTTAACGACCTGCTGGGGTTTTGTAGGCAAGTCATATAAGAGAACAAATGTTGCAGCCGTTTTGACGTTTTCAGGAGCCAAAAGGCGAATATCAGCTTTCTGCTCTTCCGGAGGCGTCGGCGGAATATAAGAAGGCTCAATAACAGGCTCATCGACGGCGTATTTTTTGCCGGCAAGATAATTATAACAGTAGCTTATATCGCAGCCTGCCCTGACTGAAATCGGACAATTATAAAGACCGGCAGTCTGATGAAACGGCCAAAGCGAAACTGGAACGCCGAGCAGTTCCCCGGCAGGTTTGGTTTTATCTGCTAAAAAATCGCTCCACTTTTCACTAACATCCGATACGCAGACAGGATAAAACTTATAACTTTGAACATACGCTTCAACGGCGACTCCGAGCTGTTTTAAATTATTAAGGCAGCCAAGCCGGTACGCGAGTTGACGTGAATAAGACAAAGTCGGCACCATAATAGCTAAAAGCATCGCTATTATGGCTATCACTACAAGAAGCTCAACCAGAGTAAAAGCTGAACGTCTTTTCAACCGTGTTAATCCGTGTAAATCCGTGTCTAAAAAAACAGTGTAAATCCGTGTCTTTTTCATTAACAGCGGGCGACCGGATTCGAACCGGCGACGTCCAGCTTGGGAAGCTGACATTCTACCGCTGAATTACGCCCGCAAATCATTTATTCACAAATACTTACAAAATGCCACTTTTTGCAAAGGCCATTTTGTGCCAGTTTGGAGCGAATTTTCCAAACCACTGTGCTATAATTACTAAATTACGAATAAATTGCCATAAATTTTCGGAGGGTTAAAACTTTTTGTGGCAGTTTGGGGCAGTAGACAATAAGTTTGCATCAGATACCTTGTCATATAACTGTCCGTTGGTATAACATTGCGTTACACCTCAATCTATATTGTTAGATCTTTTCCATTCTTTTACAATCGAGTCTAAGGCCCGAGGTTGATATTCGCTGTTTTCCAGTCCAAAAAGATAGTGACGTTCACGGGGCGCTTTAACTTCACCCGTGTATTGTGCTTAACATAGCCAATTTGAGCTTCATTGATTCTCACCTATAATAAATCATTCCTCGAACGTTACATTATACCAGTCGTCGGTTCTAAACGGCGATGCGGGAAGTCCTTCTTTGTTGAACAGATTCGGCACGGCCGTATTACTCCAACCAAACCGGACCGCGGCGGGTTTTTTCACCTTATCGCTGGAGACCACCACCGTGTCACCTTCGATTACAGCTTTGGCCCTTCTAAAGTGTTCATCCTTGCCGGCAATCACAAAGTGCGTCAATTCATTACCTCGGACAACCAGGCCGGATCCGGTGTGGTCAAATTGAATCCTGATCGTATCACCCTTGATGCGCATCGATCTGTACAACGGACCGGAATAAACAATCTGTTTTTCATTGTAGGTCTTAGCCAAAGCCCACAGGGCAAGGCGTTTACCGACATCCTGTTTGTTTCGCGGGTGGACATCCCCCACATCGTCCGTGATATCCGTGGTAACTACCATCCCGGTGTTCGGCAATGACAGCGTCATGAGCTGAGCTTCCCGCAGAAATGGCGCCGACATGGGTTCGATGTATTTAAAGGGCGCAATCTGCACATAATAAAACGGGAAATTCCCCTGGCCCCACGCATCACGCCAGTTCTGGATCATGGCCGGAAAAAGAGTTCGGTATGCGTGACCCATGGTATGATTGGATTCGCCCTGATACCAGATCGCCCCGCGAATCCTGTAGGGGATCAACGGATGTATCATGGCATTGTACAGGACGGTCGGTGAATCTTGATTGATGGGCTGGACCGGCTGAACCGGCTCGGTGTCCAGTATGGACTCGACTTTATACTTCCAGTCACCGGCCAGCGATATCGAGTCTTCTGTTCCGACAAGACCTACATTCAACTGCTCTTTTTTGCCGTTAAGCCCCCCTTCTCCCCGGTCGTCAAACACCCTGACCGCGATGATATTTTTGCCTTCCCTGACAAGTGAACCCCGGACTTTATAGCGGCGTTCTACTTGCCAGTAATTTTCCGTTTCATAGGAAATAGAGCCGACCTTCTGACCATTGAAATAAGTCACATCACAGTCCTCAATCGGCCCCAGGCTAAGGGCAAGGTCTTTTCCGGCCCATGACGGCGGGAGATTTATTTCTTTCCTGAACCAAACCACACCATTGATATTCATGTCATCGCCCAGGCTTTCCCAGGCAGTGGGCAATGACATCGTTTTCCAATCGTCAGCGTGAAACTCCAGATTGGCATATCCCTTGCCAAATCCTTGATTATCTTTTTCCATGCTGTATCTTTTGGTTTCCCACTCGGTCATGTTTTTCTGATAGGCGGCTGTATCGATAGCGGCTGTATCGATAACTGATACGGGCACTTTTTCAAGCTGCTGCTTATAGGTCTTCAGCGATTCCAGAGTCGGCCTGCTTGTCCAGGATTCGGCGGGCGTGCCTCCCCATGAGGTGTGTATCAGGCCGATGGGGGTTTTTGTCTTATGATAGACCTCCCTGGCAAAAAAGTAGGCAGTTGCGCTAAAACCTGCCACGGTTTCAGGACTGCACTGCGACCATGCCCCTTCACAATTGTCCAGAGGAATGGTCGATATCTTTGGTTTCACAGTAAACAGTCTTATATCGGGGTAGTCAGCCGCTGCAATTTCACTCTGATAATTGCACACACCTTTATGCCAATTCCCGTTTTCCATCAGGAACATTTGCATATTTGACTGCCCGGAGCAAACCCAGACCTCCCCAACCATCACATTGTCCACGGTGATTGCATTTTCATCTGTCTTGATCTCAATCTTGTAAGGGCCGCCGGCCTGCGGGGTGTCAAGGGCAACCTTCCATTTGCCTTCCTTGTCAGCGACTGTTGACCTTTCAGCGGTTTGCCAGCTTCCTTTGACTCGGATATTTTCACCCGGTTCCGCCCAGCCCCAGAGATGGGCATCCATTCCCTGCTGAAGCACCATATAATCAGCAATCAATGCGGGCAGCCTGACATCGGCAAAAGTAATATTGACGGCAATCAGCAAACAGACCGTCGTTAAAAATCTACTCTGTGATTGGAATTTCATTGTTTCTCCTATGATAAAGACCGCTGCGATTAAAAAGTTGATCATGGTTGAGTTAATACTACATCATCATACAGAATGGCATTACCCTTTGTATCCACCATACAGACAACTCTCACATGCCATGTTCCTGCAGGCGCTGTGCCTGTGGTGGAATACTGAGCCCAGTTTCCAGTAACAGTCTTTGCGCCCTGAACATCCAGGAGACTGTTTTGTTGTTGGTCTCTGAACTCCAGTCGCAGCTTACCCGTGGTGCCCGCGGTCGCTTTCATAAAAGCCGTGGCTGTGTATGTTTGACCCGGTGTTGCTTCAGCGCTGTGACTGAAAAAGGCATAGCCGGACCTGGTGCCGATGGAAGCCTTGATACATTTAGTACCCGAATGGGCACCTGAGGTAAGGATCGAACACGCACCGCCCCCGGATTTACCATTACGCCATCCGGCCACTTCAGTCGTCGGTTCAGTTATGCTGACAGTCTCGAAACCTCCGTTTATCACCTGTCCTGGATCACTAAAACAGGATAACGGCGAAGGAGTCGGCGCCGACAGTCCCAGCTCTGTGGCCAGATGAGGTGCTATGATATTGGCAAAGCCGGCCTGCTCACAGATCACTGCTTCTTGCATCCCCCAGAGCCAGGGGACTAGTACGTAGGAAACATTAAGATCGCCGGCGGCATGAAGATTTGCCACGCTTTGATACGTATAATTTGCAGATTCATTGTAATTCCATCCATAGGAGTCAACAAAGCAGATGTGCGCATTGGGGTAATGCGGTCTCAGGTCGCTGGTCACAAAGGCCTCCCAGCCCGCCATTATCTGTGCTTGGGTACTGCCATTGGAGACATCATTGGCTCCCAACAGGATGACCACTGCGTCAGGAGTGTAATTATTGAAATCCCAGGCCGGTGTATTGATGAGGGGGAGCGTGCGATTATATGCCGTTCGCATGGTCACCGGGGCATAGCCGCTGGCAATACCGATACCACTATAACCCATGCACTGGTATTCCGCGCCAAGCATTCGCGAAACGATACCGGGGAAAGCGTAATAGTTATCGTTATACATAGAGTTGCTGGTCATGGCGCTGTCGGCCTGATTGCCGGCTGCGCCGGAATCACCGTAAAATTCAAGCTTTAAAGACGGCCTTGCCGGAGGGGCGACAAGAGTTTTGCCGGAGTCCAGCCCAAAGCCTTGAAACTTCAGATACCCGTCATTTCCTTCAGACTTCTTTACAATCTCGACTTTGTGAACGGTATTAGAAAGTCCCGAAGCCAAAGTCAGAGTATACGTCGTTTTTGAATTAGTCATATTAAATTGTGTCGGCGCACCGCCATCGATCATTACATAAATGAAAGCATACTGAGTGGTTTTAAAAGTCGCAGTGAGCGATGTGCCCTGAAAGTTGGCAATGATCGAGGTGCCCGGCCAGCCTAACACCGGGACATCTGGAGTGGTCATATCAACTCGACCGGTGTACAATATATTGGGATTACTTGGCAATACGGTTATTGCTGCCTGCGCCACGCCGGCCAAAATTAACAATAACGCTGCACACACTGTTTTCTTCATGTTCATTTTTTTGCTCCTTAAAAAAAACGACCATTCACGGATATTTTGACAGTTTTGGGCAACGCATCCAGGACCAACCCACTTCTTAATTTTTCAATTCACATTAGAACCACTCAAGGCTGCGATTCAAGTTGATAATATGTGTGTTTTTCATTTTAGTTTTACTATTTCAAACAGGGCAACGACGCAAGTAGTCCAACAATTCATCCAGCGGGCATGTAGCAAGTCCTACATACTTGTCGGCCGCTCCATAATAAACAAAGAGTGTATCGCCGATAACAACTTTTCCGCACGGAAAAACTACGCCACCGTCCTGATAGCATCCGTTAATTTCAAAATCTTCTTCAGGCTGTAAAATCCAATCCCTTGTGCGATGCGTTACTTTTGAGGGGTCGTTTAAATCAAGAAGAAATGCCCCAAGTCTATAATAAGCATCTTTTCCAACACCGTGGTAAATAGTCAGCCAGCCATATTTTGTCCGTATCGGCGGGGTATTACCACCTATTTTGCACTCCCAATCCTCCTTTGCTTTTGCAAGAAGACGACTATCAGACCAAACGAGCATGTCATCCGAATAAGAGATCCACATTGCGGGATAATCGGTTCCGTATTTTTCACCGACCCAGTCCATAGGCCTGTGGAGCATAGCGAATTGGCCGTTAATCTTTTCGGGAAATAATATTACATCCCGGTCATCCACAAGAGGGTTGGTCATGCGCCCGGCACGTATGTAGCTCTTGAAATCCCTGGTGATGGCAAGACCCGTCGAAGTTGCATTCTTACGCAAAATCGCTGGAAATTCAGATGGGTAAACAGGCGCCTTATAAGGCATCGCTTTCTCAAGCCAGTATTGGCCCGGTGGAAATGGCCGAGTGGCATAAGTTATATAATAATACTCACCGAATTTGACGATCCGCGGATCCTCAACGCAGCCGGCGTCGAAACCATCCACGCTTGGAGCAAATACAGGAGTATCCGAAACTCGCGTGAAATCGTAACCATTCGTGCTCTTTGCCATGCCAAAGAAAATTCTGTGCTCGTGGTCGCAGCCGGCGGCACGATAGAGCATGATGACTTCTTTGCGAACTTCATCATAATATGCTCCCGGATTGGTGGTGACCAGACTTTCCCAATAATTTTTTGGATTCGGGCTTAATATCGGGTTCTTCGAATAACGCTTGAGCTTCACTTACAGTCTCCTTTTAAAACTTCTTTAATAACCATTCCAAGTGTCATATCTCACAATTATCTGTTACATAATATACATCACGAATAAGGATACTATCATAGCACAGTTATTCGAAGAAGTAAAATACCATGTCTTTCACCGGCAACATTGTGGATGAAGCGTAAAAATCGCTCGCCTTTGCAACTCAATGGCTTCCACCATGATTCCAACTGGTTGCCAAAATCATAATAACAGCAGCCGCAAATGTCAGTAGCGCCCGAATTACTAACTAGTCCGTAGATTCTGTTACACATTAATTTTTGCTATGCTCTAATAATGCCAGGGATGCTATTATACGGTCGATATAATTGAAACGTGTAGCATAACCTGTTGACTGCTTAGTAGTTATAAGAATTTTTTAAATGCATAATATTTAATACAGCTTCGAGTTTGACCTTTGATCGATATTCTATCGGTTTAAATGTGATTAATTTGGGGTTCTCAGGAGTCAGCGTAAAGCTATTGTCACTAAAGATACCCTTGATTCCGGGAGTTTCCAGTACTACGAAGAACGCCGGTTTATCTGTAGTCAATTTAATTTGATAGTAATCACCAATTTTTTCAATGTCAGTTTTGATGTTTGCAAGTTGAAACTGGCAGTTTTTTTCCTCAGTAAAAAACACAGTGTTTTCATGTGTGTAAGTTTTTTCAGGTGTTTTGGCTGTAGTTTTAACAACAGCAAAGCATTGATCCGGTTTAAGTGGGAGTTGGGATTTGGAAAAATATTCCAGAAGCTTTGATGATTGTTTTTGTGCTTTATAGTCTATGGTCTTTCCAGTCAAAAGCTTACCATTGAAGTCATACACTTCAAAAGAAATAGTAACATTTGTTTCTGTTAATAAGTCACTAATGCAGAACAATTCATATTTTTCACCCTTGGGTATTAAGCAACTCATCACAGGTGCAAAGAATCTTTTCACCTGATAGTGGAGTTGTTTCCAATTGCCGTTATATTCTATGCTGGACCAGGAACACACCGGCCAATTATCGTTTAACTGCCAGTATAAAATCCCCTGGCAGGTTGGTTTTGTTGACCGCCAGTATTCACATGCAGTTTTGATGGCTTTGGCCTGTTGCAGCTGACTGAGGTAGACTGTTGACTCAAAATCCTTCGGGCTTTTGAAATATCTTTCGAACATCTCGATAATGAAGCGATTGCCTTTCGACTTCTGATGTGTTTTAAAGACTTCGGATTCTGTATCAAGCTGGTCCTTAGGGGCAAAGCTTGATATAGACTCCATAGACGGCAATGACTGGTATCCAAACTCCGAGCAAAATCTGGGAGTTACGTCATAAAAGGCTTCAAAGGGTTTTCCGCCATGCCAAACCTGCCAATAATGCATATCGCCTTTTTTATCATCATCCCAATCGTTCAGATCGAGACCGGGACCATCTGAGGGTGAACTTGGCCAGTAATGAAGTGTTGGGTCGACATTTAATAAAGCTTTACTTCTGCATTCATTTAGTTTTCCCCATTGTTCTATATAAAATGGTTTGTCTTTTTTCGATTCTTCATACCAGTTTAGAGCACCGAGACATTCGTTATCACCGCACCATATGGCAATACATGCATAATCTTTGAGCCTTTTGGCTTGATACTCGATCTCTTTGTGTACACTTGCCAGGAAAGTCTTACTTGCTGGATAGGTTGCACAGGAAAACATCATATCCTGCCAGACAAGTAGCCCAAGTTGATCACAGAGTTGATAAAAGACATCTTTTTCATAATATCCTCCACCCCAGACTCGAATCATATTCATATTCGCCAAAATCGCTGATTCTAAAAGGTACTTATATTTTTCCGGTTTTTGCCTGTTCATTAATGCATCGCATGGGATCCAATTGGCGCCTTTACAAAATACATCTATTCCATTTACCCTGAACATCATAGATGTGCCGATCTTATCCGTTTCCCTGATCAGTTCGATTTTTCTCAGTCCAATTTTTCGTTTTATGATCTGATTTTCCTGGCTGACTTCTAAGTCATATAGGTGTTGTTGTCCGTAACCAACAGGCCACCAGAGTTGCGGATTATCAATAATGAAAGAGGCTTGTGTTTTATTTGATCCGGCAGTGTAATTATAAGAAAGATTTTTTTTCTGCCCAGCCAAACTGACGGTGAGCTGAGTCCGGCCTTCTCGTTTTGCTAACAGCTCGATCGAAACAATTACTTCACAACGGTTTTTCTCGTGTTTCTGCTTGGTATATACATGCTCTATTACCGGGTTGTTAGTTGCCAATATTGAGATATCATCTGTGATCCCAGACACGGGAAGCCTTATGCCCCAGTCCCAACCAGTGTGACACTGCACTTTCCTTACAAGATTCTGATTAATTTGATAGTCAAGAGCTGGATAGTATCTCTCATATTTTTTTCTTTGCTCTCTGGCAGCTTTGAGAGGTGATTTGAAAAGTATTTCAATGGAGTTTTCCCCTGGCTTGAGGTGGTCCTTTATGTCGAATCGATACGCATAGAACATATTATCACTTGTGCCGACAACGTTACCATTAATTTTAAATTCACAGAACGTATCGGGGTTTTCAATTTCCAGATATATATCCTTATGTTCCAGGAATGAAGAATCTAAATGGAACTCTCGAGAGAATGCCCAGTCGTGTTCTGCTACCCATTGAACCTTATCTTCATTTGTACCATAATAGGGATCTGGGATCAGCCCTGCTTGTAAAAGGGCGCTATGAACCCCACCTGGAATTTCACCTTTTGTTTTGATATTTCCTTCGACCTGGTATATATCCCAAGTGCCGTTTAAACTTAACTTTTGTGAAGATATACATATTGCACAATTATCCAAAAAAAATAACAAAAATAATCCTATAAGAAAAAAGAATACCATATCAAATCCTTTTCTGTTCCCTTCATTTTAATAAAATTCGAGTTAAGTACATATGGTACTTGGCATTTTTAAAAACTCCGATTAAACCTGCTTTAATTCTACCAACCAACTTTAGCTTTAATAAACGCTGTAAGATTTTCCGCCATTTTGGCATGTTCAGCAACATTTGGATGGCGATCTTTAGCACTGCACGGAAGCGCAATGCTATACACTTTACGGTCGTTATATGTTGTTTTAAGAACATCGACCGCTTCCTCTATGTAAGTGCGCCACTCCTGTCCATTCTCTATAACTCCATCGAGACGCGCGCAAATAATATGCGATTGCGGATATTCCTTTCGGATATTTTTAATAAATGCAACGTAGGTCTCTACGATTTGCTGATGAGTAGGTACGGGATCAAGTTTATATAAGAGTGCGGCATCATTGTGCATGATATTAACAACGACAACATCCGGCACCCACCGCTTAAAATCCCACTTACTATTCGGCTCAGCAGGATTAAGTCTGTCGTAATACTGCGGCATTATGCCAGGCCAATAACTTATCATCAGGCCAATTCCGCTCATAGAAATACAATGATACTCGGCATTGAGATTTCTTGCAGTCACAGCACCGTAAGCGAGATAATTGTTTTTGAACGGGGGGGTTTGATCATCCTTATCACTTTCAATCGCCAAGCCGCTGGTTACAGAGTCACCATAAAATTCAATTCGTCTGGCCGGCTTTGATGGCGGGGATAAAAGCGTTTTTCCAGCATCTAACACAAAACCATAAAACACCGTATCTCCTTCACCATTTTCTGTTCTCTTAAATATTTCAATTTTGTGGGATCCCTCTGATAAACCCTTTGCAACCTCATAAGTGCGTTTACCTCTATCACAGGCCAGAACAAACGGCTTATTATTATCAATAATAATATTAAAGTAATTCTTCCCGCTATCCTTCATTATCGGTTTAATGGATGTTCCCTGAAAGTTTGCCGTTACTGACGTTCCCGGCCAATAAAAAACCGGTTCTTTGGGATTTTCAAAATTAATCCTTCCACTGTATTGTATTCTCGAATCATCCGCTTGTACCGTTGTTCCAGATACATATTTTGTCGCCATAAGAAAAACCACACCTAAACTAATAACAATAGAAACATTCCGACAGTACTTCATTATTCACAATCCTTCCTTATTGAGACCATTGGCTTTGTATGTCAGGTTTTCAGCTTATTTTTTCGATGCGGCAGGCTAAATCTTTGTCGGCTGCCAGGTTTGAAATTGTCAATGTTAGCGTTCCATTCGTAACTATTATCTGCTGAGGTGCAGAGTAAGTTCCCGTCCACGTATCATAATAGTATACCGAATATGTCCCATTGGCCACCGACATTTTCACCGTAGCGCTAATGACATAAGTCCGCTTGTTCTTCATCCAGACAAATAAATCCCCGCTTGCCTTTAATCCCATTGCCTCCAAATCAGAGCTCGAGGCCACCGTCAACGTTACCTTGCTAATTGTCTGGGTGCTATCCGTCAGCATCTCAGCATGAAATTGAGAAGCCATGAGGAAAATATCCCACCAGTCCGATGCGCCGGCGTAATAATCCCAATACCAGGTAAGAGGAAGAACCGGCGTCGGCGAAAACATACCTCGCCAAAGTCCCATATGCAACTCTTTCTTGTACAGAGTGTCATTATAATCGCCGGACCACGGACCTTGCCAACTGATTGCAAATTCGCCGACCACATAGGGCTTAAGATAGGTATTCTCATACCCCGTAATAAGAGGGTTAATGCTGCTGGTGGAACCGTATAGATGTGACTGTGAAAAATCGATATTTGAGACGCTCCAAAGACCAGCCACAACATCTTGCGAGGTCGAGGACGTGCTGGTTGAAACAAGGTGGCCATAAGGGTCTATGCTCTTAAGATAAGTGGCCATCTCATTATGCCAGGCCGTAATATCTGCGGCGGGAATACTTTCAGTACCCATTGCATTGTCAACCTCATTCCAAAACTCCCATGCACAAATATGGGTGTTGTATCCCCATCTCGCCACTATATAGCGAAGCCTGTTCTTATAGGTTTGCTTGGCGGCAGCATTAGAGAAAAAAGCTGCGGGGTTTGCACAAGGCCCACCATTAGCTGTATTGTAGAGGTTGTCTATCCAATAGTTGTTGCCTCCCCAGTAGTCCGGTGCGGTGGTTAAGACCCCGTGATAATCAAACGCAAGCTCCAGATAAATGCCGTATTGTTCGGCCAACGCCAAAACTTCATCCATTCTTGATGCGGCCTCTTCCTCGTAAGAACCAAGTCCCGTAGAATTCACCCACTCCAAATGAATATTCCACGGGCACATCCAGACACGAGCGAAATTCATGCCATGAGCATTCAGCAAAGGAAATAGATATTCGTAGGTGTAAGTCATATTGTCATACGCTGACCGAGGGTCCCATGCGACATTTTCCCCAAGGCCGCGGAAATATTTGCCCGAATCATATAAGAAGGTATAATAAGACCCTGGATTTTTGTTGATAAACCCATTACTGTCCGAATCGCTGACAGTCAATGTGAATGGTTCCGATGATGCGGTAAGATTCCCGTTAAGATACACCGCTGCAGTACAGGAATATTCACCAACCTGCCTTGGAGTAAACCGCCCCTGCCATTGTGAATTGCCGGAAATCCCATTTCTGTAGAAACACGGCAAATTAACTTCGGTTGAATTAATTTGCATGTGCATGTCAACTCGTATGTCATCAGGATTGTACGGGTTGCTGAATGCACATGGAACGCCTATATCTATAAAGACAGGCTCAAACTTTCCCACAGATAGCGACGAAGGTGCAACTGAAACGATAGCTGAATAATCTTTTAACCAGCCTTCCGAAAAAGTCATCATGTCATCCAGTCCTACCTGCGTGTCCTGGTCGAAATCCGCACAGCACTCGTTCGTTTGTAACCAGGCTGAAGCAAATGTGGCAAAATCAGAAAAATCAACCTGCAAATCGCCGCTGAAATCGCCCAAATGCACGCTGTCGCAATAAGCACTTATTAGATTTATATCCATTTCAGACCAAACAGTTCCGGTTGTGCTCTGTGTGGACATTCTCAAAGTATTTATATTCCGTATTTGGCCTCTGAAGTCCTGGATAAAGATTTCTGCGCCCTTAATAACATAGTCATGAAATAATGTAGAGCTGTCCTTTGCGCTCTGAATTGTCAGAAACTTGATAAATGTGCTGGGGTTATCAACAGTGCTGTAGTACAAATCAAAATAGTAAAAACGTTGCGTTCCAGTCTGCTGTTGGGTATAAAGCCGGATCTCATCTAACGCCCGGCCTCCTTGATAAGCGCTTGTAAAAACAAAATCATGATTGTTTCCATTTGACGCCGTTACGGTACTTGTGTTCGGAGCATTCGCCCAGTTTACACTTGATATGCTGACCTGGCCGCCTCCTGCATTGTATGCTGCCTGAAGCGTATCATTAGTCAGCCCCCTGCCCGCAACTGAAACGCCTGGATTTGTTTCAATTACGGTAACCCCCAGGGGATTGTACAAAACTTTCGCCGTCGCTACAGAAGCAATTATTAACGTACTTATGAGCGACATCATTAACTTATTTCGAAAAATCAACATACAGCCTCTTCTACGAACAATCGCGCCTCCAATTAATGAACATTTACTTCTTCCTTTAACGTCAGCGGTCACTTCGAAGACACTATCTAAATTTCTGGCAACACTACGGTTTTATGCTCATCTTTGCCGGGTTCGGGCGGCAGATTTTTATACCAGAACTTGTACGTCCCTGCCAAACCGATCAGGAACAATATCAGTGTGACAACAAATGCTTGATAGCTTCGGATTATCAATTGCATTGGCAAAAGGAACATTGTCACTTCCCACAGGAACACAAATGGTTCCATTTTCGGGGCGCGTAATCTGCCGCGAGTCGGCCCGCCGAGCTTCACTCCGCCACCCCGCCCGTGTCCCC
>JAPLMW010000044.1 GCA_026386845.1 Phycisphaerae bacterium | reverse complement strand
GGATTCGACGCCGATTTGGCCGCCGTGCCGCTCCGCTATTTTCTTGCAGACCGCAAGGCCGATACCCGTACCTTCATATTCGCTTCTCGAATGCAGCCGCTTGAACATCGCGAATATCGCTCCCTGATACTCAGGGGCAATTCCTATGCCGTTATCCGTTACATCTACTCTTACCATACCGTCAGCGGCAGGTTTGCTGGTTATAGTTATACGAGGAATACTGCCCTTCTTCTGATACTTGATGCCGTTTGCGATAAAGTTCTGCATAAGCTGACGTACCTGCACAGGGTCAACTTCAATACAAGGCAGCGGCTGGGGTATTTCTACTATCGCCTGTTTTTCCTCAAGCACCACGGCAAGTTCGAACTGCTGAAGTTGCCTAACTATCTCATTAAGGTCAACGGTCTGGGCAGACTGTGCTTTTGAGCTTACTCTTGAATACACCAGGAGACCTTCAATCATTTTTGTCATACGAGTTGCGCCGTCTATCATAAAGTTCAGATTCTCAATGTCGTCGCCGGCGATTTTATCCTTTAAGGACTGCTGCAGCATAGAGCCGAAAGCGGTAATCTTCCGCAGAGGCTCGCGCAAATCATGCGAAGCTATATAAACGAAGTTCTTCATTTCCTGGTTGGCTTCCTCAAGCTCATGATTAAGCCTCTTCATTTCTTCATCCGCTTGCTTGCGTTCGGTAATATCCTCATAGGAGCCGAGGATGCCGACTACCTTGCCGTTCACATCGCGCATTGGAATCTTGCCTGCGTCAACCCAGGCCTGTTTTCCGTCGGCCTGCTGCTGTGATTGAATGATATGATATTGCGGCGTATCGGAATCCATAACCTTTTTGTCACATTCGCGGTAGAAGTCCGATTCTTCTTTCTTCCACGCCAGGTCATAATCCGTTTTTCCCACAATATCGCCGGGCTTGGCAAGACCTGCATTCTTTGCAAAATTGATGTTGCAGCCAAGATAAACCGAATTCCTGTCCTTCCAGAATATGGACTGAGGCACATTGTCCATAACAATCTGCAGCATTTGTGTAATTTTGCTGAGTTCTGAAGTACGCTCCTGAACTTTTACTTCCAATACCTCTTTGGCAACGAGTAATTCCGAGTCGCGCTGCTGAATTTGCCTGAGCATTTCATTGAATGCGTCGATAAGCAAACCCACTTCATCATTACCCTGCTTGACGGCTCTGGCAGAATAATCTTTCTTCTCAGAAACGGTTTTTGCAAGCTCGGCCAGGTTTAGAATCGGTGTGGAAATAACTCCCTGAAGCCACATTGACACCAGAAGTACTGCCAGTAAGGAAATAAATATAACAGCTATAATTATCTGGGCGCCGCGATTCAGCGTTGTGTACATAACCTCCAAATCCGACTGCAGACAAATTGTGCCGATTATTTCTTTGTCAAGAATAATGGGGCTGGAAACTTCCAGGGAACCGGCATCGAAAGTAGACTTGTTTTTCTTAAACTCGAGTGGAAGCACTTTTTTCTTCTCGATGCCATCACGATAATATGCTGCGAAGGGCTCATTTTTATTATCATAAATACCGCCGTAGACGATAGAAGAATCCACATGAAGGGCCTGCAGTATTTTCTCGGCATCCTTGTTATCCTGAAAGGCCAGAGCCGCTTTACAGTTTTCCGCTATTATCGCCGCTCGAGTTGACAAAACTCTCACCATACTTTCACGAAGCGAGTTCTGTTCCCAGCCGAGAAATGCCACCCCTGCCAGCACCAGACCGGTAGCGCACGCTGTCATGACTATCATCATCAGCTTGTTTTTTATCGTCATGTTTCGCAAAATAGCCATAAACTAATTCTTCGCCTCCCGCTCTTCTCCGATTACCTTCTTTGCCAGCCTTAAAAGCTGCGACCTGATTTGAAGTTTGGCTTGCTTGGCGGCAATTAAATTGATTTCAAAACGGACTTTGTCTTCCTCCAGGACAAAATTAATCATCCCGCCCGATTCAAGGAATTTTTCCATACTCCCAACTATCAGAACATTGCTGTCTTTAATCAATGCTGCAATTTCCTTCATCACCGCTTGTTCCGAACGGCAAATATACAATAAATGACATTTTTTAATATCTTCCATTGCCTTGTTCCGCTCGGCTTCACTGCTTTTCTTTAGTTCTTCAAGCCCCTTAAATCGCTTTACAATAACACTCCTGTTATTAACCTGTTTATCTTTAATAGGCTCAAAGGCATTTTCAAAATTGTCGTCACCAATAATGCCTATAATTATCGGGTCAGCGCTGCCGCCCATTTTTTCGGGGGGCCAATCGACAAACATTAAAAAGTTATATAGAAATGCCGCCTTGATTTGATATTCACGGCTGGACAAAGATTCAGCGAGGGATTGTGCCGCCAGCAACAAAACCAAAAATACGACTGCGAAGATATAAGTCTTAATTTTCACTACTTTTTTGCTCACAGTCCATAAAGCTTAATTGTTGTTTAATAAAATCGGCTCAAACAAGAGGTCTGTTGACTAAATAATTCGTTTTATACGTAAAAATAAACAGGATATGCCCCCATCAAAAAGTTATCGGCCGTTTCCAGGCACAGTGAAGCAGCATACGTTAAACTTACTAATAAAAATCCCATATACCCTTTAATTGTATGACACGACCCCTTAAAACCATCTTACAGCCTCCCATAAACGGCATTATCAGTACTGATAATGCGGTTTCTTCGAAGTGTAAAAATAGCTTCTCGTATCATCTGGCGATTTTGCACTTATTCATCCAAAAAAATATTCCGTTTTGCCCCTTAGTTCTTATAAAAATCAGTCAACTAAAGCCGTCAACTAAGACGATATAGGACATAATGTTATAGTTTTATATTAGAGTCTTAATTGATTGATTTAAGGTAAAAGAAATGTCCGAGGCGAAAAGCAGAGATTGTAATTTGTGGCGATTCCGGCACGTCATCGCATCTTTACTGATTCTCTCTGCTGTTTCATTAAATGCTCTTGGCGCTAATGGCTCAGATTCAAATGACTTATTCAACTTGTCTCTCGAGCAGCTTATGAATGTTGAAGTTACATCCTCCGGCCGAAGACCTCAGCCGATAACTCATGCCGCAAGTGCGATGTATGTAATAACCGCAGAAGATATTCATCAATCCGGCGTAACAAGATTAGAGGATATTCTTCGATTGGTACCTGGTATGGATGTAGTTAGGACGAGTAGCTCTTATCTTGATGTTGCGATGAGTGCACGCGGATTTGCGAAAGTACAATCGCGCCGGATGCAGATACTGCTGGATGGAAGACCTTTGTATGACGGCTACAAAGGCGGAACACCGCTCATAGAGCATCCGATATTTCTTGAGGACATCGAGAGGATAGAAGTAATTCGCGGCAGTGGAGGCGTCAGCTGGGGCGTCAATGCGATGAATGGCGTGATAAATATTATCAGCAAAAAAGCCGCCGCCACGCAGGGCGGTTTGGTTTATGGAGGTTTCGGTCCCAGAGGACTTCAGGAAGGCTTTATCAGATGGGGCGGGACTAAGGGCAATCTCGCTGCTCGCGGCACGGTTGGAACGTATCACACCAACGGATTCGGAACCGGCGGCGGCGCTGACTATGATGATTACTCTCATAGTCTTACTTCTACCGGCTATGGAGAGTATAAATTACGTGATGATTCGATTCTAACTTTTTCCGGCGGTCAAAAGACAACTACGTTTGGCAAAGAGGGTGTTGCATCAACAGTCCCATATATCCGCAAAACGGAGTATATGAACCTGGATTGGGAGAAGACGCTCCAGGACGGGCAGGTTGTGAATGTCAGGTGGAGCGAGAACTTTTACGAACAGATTAGCAAAACTCACAAGTTCTATTCGCGTGAAGATATGATTGAGTTTAGCTACCGATTTTCTTATGAAAACCATAATATAGTATGGGGCGGGGATTATACTCGCGATTCTTACGAGTTTAAACCCAATTCACTGGCCAAACCCAATGGATCACCTAATGCGCATACATACGCTGGACTGGCCTATCCGCTATCGAACGCGAACAACCAGGGTAGTTTGTGGATTGAGGACGAGATAACTCTTGCCAAAAATTTGTGGTGGACCGTGGGATTTCGCGGTCATATTAACGAACTGACGGACTTTGACTGGGCGGGAAGAACTGCTCTGGTATGGGAATTTAAGACCAACCATTTCCTTAGAGGCGGTATTTCGAGATCGTTCCGCAGACCTGTAATGCTTGAGATGTATACTACGGATTATAGCACGGGCCAGGGCGGCGGCAGCGAAAGTCTGGAGCCCTACGACAAGCTCAGAAATGAAACATTAGTTTCTTATGAAGTTGGATATCGCGGGATATTTGCGAAGAATTTTGAGTTGAATATTGAGGGATTTGTCAACAAACATTCAGACCTGATAGGGATCCAGAGAGTGCCCAGACCCGGAAAAACTCCCGTCAACAGATGGCGCAATTCGTATGATGTTACCACTTATGGAGTTGAGACGTCGATTGATTGGAGGCCGTTTAGTTGGTGGTTAGTTCGAGCCAGCCATGCTTATGAGCACCAGACTAATGGAAATGCAATGAATACTCCTGCTCCATCATCAGGTAACACCTTAACGTCAGGCGATGTGAGTGTATTCCTGCCTCCACAACACAAGTTCGGGCTTACAAACAGGTTTTATATAGATAAATCGACGACATTGAATACGCAGCTTTTCTATACAACTTCATACCTTAATAGCGATGGTACTAATAATAGGGTAGCCCCTTATCTGCGATTTGATTTTCGTTTATCCCGGAAGTTCTGGAAAGACACCGCAGAAGTCGCGATTGGAGCTACGAATCTGACAGATGCCTGGCACAACGAGAGCAGCAACAGCAGCAGCGATCAGGGCGCACTGATTCCGCGGCAGATTTACTTTCAATTTTTCTATAAGTTCTAATTTGAGAAATAAAACCTAAAAGCCGGGAACTAAAAACTCAATGCTGCTAACTGCTTGCTTTACGCCATTTTCGATTAGCCATTTACAGCCAATCTTTTGCCAAATCCTCTTGCCAAATTGAATTTGCGGTTTATATTCTGGCTTATGGTTACCTGTTCAAAACCCGATACACTCCAGAAACTTCAGCTTTTAAGCCGGGATTCACAATATGACCTTGCCTGTGCCTGCGGAACGGATAAATCAGGCCACAGAACGCAAGGCAGCAGCGGCAGATGGATATATCCGGTAGCCCTACCCAACGGCGGCACTACCGTCCTATTCAAAACGCTTATTTCAAATGCCTGTTCGAGCGATTGTAAATACTGCCCTCTCCGACAGAATGCCGATGTCCCCCGCTGCACGCTCAACTGTGAGGAAACTGTCAGGACTTTTTTGGATTACTACAATAAAGGCGAGGTTTTCGGCCTATTTCTTTCCAGCGGCATAATCGGCTCAGCCGACGCAACGATGGAAAGGCTGACTGCCCCTGCCGAGGTTCTTCGCAGAAAGTACGGTTTCAAAGGCTATATTCATTTAAAAGTCCTGCCCGGCTCAAGCCCTGCCGCGATAGAAAAGGCAGTCTCAGTTGCCAATGCTGTTTCGCTGAATATCGAAACGCCGGGAAAGGAATTTCTCGAAAAGTTATCGAATAAAAAAGATTTTTTAAAAGATATTGTCGAACCTATGAAACTCATCAGCCGGCTTACCAACTTAAGCCGCCGAAGGGTAAAACAGACAACCCAGTTTATCGTCGGCGCTGCCGGAGAAACCGACAGGCAAATTGTTAATTACACAGCGGCACTATATGACAGACTTTGCCTAAACAGGGTTTACTTTTCAGCCTACCAGAAGTCGGGGTCAGACGAGCCTAAAGGACAAAGTGCCAATCCTCAGCAGTCTTTTATCCGCGAACATAGATTATATCAGGTCGATTTCCTGTTCCGTAAATATGGATTCAATCAATCCGATATTATATACGACGGTTCAGGTCTCCTATCGTCTGAAACAGACCCGAAAGAAGTCTGGGCAAAGAATCATCCTGAGTTTTTTCCTGTAAGTGTAAACACTGCAACGAAATACAAACTTTTGCGAGTGCCGGGTATGGGGCCTAACACAGTTGAAATTATATTAAATAAGAGAAAACTATCAAAAATCAGTTCCATTGACGATATTGATAAGGTAAGTTCAAGGCTGTTAAAGGCGTCAAAATACCTTGATTTCGGCGGCAGCGTCAAAAATAAGAGATATTTGTTCAATTTTTGACTTGAAAAAGGCTGTTAAACCCATATCATCTGGGTCTTTGTTTTATTAGTATAAATCGTGTTTTTTATAGGGAAAGGCGATGTTATTATATGATTAAGGTCAAAGCTCGTCTGGGCGAGTCCGTTGAGCAGATGGTTAAGCGCTTCAAGAAGATGTGCGAAAAAGAAGGCGTTATCCGCGATATGAAGCGTGTCAGTTACTATGAAAAGCCGTCTGAGAAGAATCGCCGAAGAAGACGTAAAGCTGCGAGGTCGGCCAAATTTTCAACCAGATACTAAAAAATTCAGTTCTCACAAAAATACAAAACCGGGTGCATTTTCGCCCGGTTTTTTTATGCCCGTTGTTGACAAACGTTCAGTTCGGCTATACTATAAACAGGCAGTGGTTGATGTTGAAACAAAAGAATCTTAAAATCGCTGCGGAAAATTTGTGAAAACCATAGCTGTTATACCTGCCCGCTACGAATCAACAAGATTTCCAGGGAAAGTTCTCGCTAAAGACACCGGTAAATATCTCATCCAGCACACCTTCGAGCAGGTCCGCAAGGCGAGACTTATCCAAAAAGTCATTATCGCAACAGACAGCCAAATCGTTCTGGATGCCTGTAAAACATTCGGCGCCGACTGCTGTTTAACAGCCTCAACACACCAGAGCGGCACAGACCGGATAGCCGAGGCGGTTGGGAAAATCGACACCGATATCATAATAAATGTGCAGGCAGACGAGCCTGAAATAGAGCCGACCAATATAGATTTGCTTGCGCAGCTGCTTATTGACAATCCGAACGCTAAAATGGCGACACTGATAGCCCGGTTCGAGCGAAAAGAGCAGATTGCCGACCCGAATATTGTCAAAGTCGTTATCGGCAAAGACCGATTCGCAAGATATTTTTCAAGGTCTGTAATCCCCTACTGCAGAGAAAACGGCCCCGTGGGAAATATTAACGATTATTACAGACATCTCGGCATTTATGCCTATACAAAGGACTTTCTTTTGAATATAACAAAACTTCCGGCCGGCAGATGGGAACAAATCGAACAACTTGAGCAGCTTCGTATCCTTGAGTATGGTTTTCAGATATTAACCGGTCTTGTAAAACATATTGCACCGGGCATCGATACGCCGCAGCAATATGCAGAATTTGTAAGAAGATACAAACTTTCAAGTAAGATTGGAAATGACTGACAAAAACGAATTACTTGCAGGCGTAAGCGAGGCCTCGGTAGAAAGCGAATTCTTTTCGCCGATACCGGCCGGCTACAAGAAAGGCAAAACCAAATACGTCATCGTAATGGGCACGGTAATGAGCGGCTTAGGTAAAGGCATTTTCTCATCCTGCCTGGCAAAACTTATGCAGGATAAGGGACTGAAGGTCGCGCCGATAAAACTCGAAGGCTACCTGAATATCGACTCTGGTACATTAAACCCATTCCGTCACGGCGAAGTCTTTGTGCTTGATGACGGGATGGAATGCGATATGGACTTAGGCACTTATGAACGGATGCTCGACCAGAATTTAAGCAGGGAAAACTTCTCGACCAGCGGCCAGATTTATCGTTCGATTCTCGATAAGGAACGCCACGGCGATTACCTCGGCAGAGACGTTCAGATGATTCCACACGTTACCGGCGAAGTGAAGTTCAAGCTGAGAACTCTGGCGATGAAATCCAATGCCGACATTGTATTTGTTGAAATTGGCGGCACGGCAGGCGACCTCGAAAACGCATTTTACATTGAAGCAATGCGTGAGCTGGCTTATGAAGAAGGTGCTCATAGCTGCTGTTTTGTAGCGCTGACTTATATACTTGAGCCAAGAACACTTGGCGAACAAAAATCAAAGGCCGCTCAGCTTGGCATAAAACAACTTATGCAATCCGGTATCCAGCCTGATATTATCGCCTGTCGGGCGGCAAATACTGTCAGCGAAAAAGTCCGCCAGAAAATCAGCGTTTACAGCAACGTCCCTATCGGCAGAGTTGTCAGTCTTGCGGATTCGGCAAGTATATACCAGATACCTGCAATGCTGCGGGACTGCGGAATGGACTTTGAAGTGCTAAGGCTTTTGCACATAGAGGACAGGATTGATTTGCGAAAGGAACGGATTGAGTGGGCGAAATGGTGCGATTTCACCGATAAAATCGGCAAAGAAAAGCACGAAGTTACCATCGGCATCACCGGCAAATATACCTCCGTTCGGGACAGCTACGCCTCAATTATAAATGCGCTGGAACATTCCGGGATAGCCCTCGGCTGCAAGGTCAAAATCGAGTGGATAGATACCAGCGTTATAACAGACAAAAATGCTGCTGAACACTTGAAGGATGTTGACGGCATAATTGTTCCGGGCGGGTTCGGCGTCCGCGGCACGGAGGGGAAGATAGCCTGTATCAAATATGCCAGAGCTAATAATATGCCATTTTTGGGGATTTGTCTCGGTTTCCAGATGGCGGTTATAGAATTCGCGAGAAATGTATGCGGCCTGAAAAAAGCCAACAGCACTGAAATAGAGCCGGCCTGCACTGAGCCGGTTATTGATATCCTGCCGGAACAGAAAAAAATTGAAGGACTCGGCGGAAATATGCGTCTCGGCGGTCGGGATATAGAAACTAAACCGGACACGATGGCTTTTAAACTTTTCGGCAACAGTTCAACTATTCGAATGAGATTCAGACACCGTTATGAAGTTGACCCCCGTTATATTGAAACACTCGAAAAGGCAGGTTTGCTTTTTTCAGGTAAGGCCCCGAACCAGCCGATTATGCAAATCCTCGAACTGCCCGCTCATCCCTATTTTATCGCTACTCAGGCTCATCCCTGTTTGACTTCACGTCCGCTGCATCCACAACCGATGTTTGTTGGTCTTGTAGCGGCAGCAATGACAGGAACTAAAGATAACAAGAACGCCGCTGGGATTCTCCGGACTGTAGAAAAGGTTTGCGGCTGATTTATACCGGCATCACTTCTGCTGCGGCTGCGAGTTGGATTCTTCTAATGCTTTTTCAAGCTCCGCGATTTTTGCCGTCAAATTTGCGTTCTCTTCTGAAAGTTTTGAGGCATCATCCAGCAGGTCTTTCGGCAGTTCATCCATAAGCCATTTCATGTTTTCACCAGCCTGCTGGTCTATCTCTTCCTTTTCCTTTTCGCACTGCCGGACAATCTCGTCCCTTCTTATCTCTTTTTCTGCCCGCTGGTTTATTTTTTCCTTTTCCTCTCGGCACTGCTGGAGCAATTTCTTTTGTTTTTCTACTTCGTTCAGGCATTGAGGGGGCTTATTTTTCAAATTTAGTTCCTGATGGCACTGCTCAAGCAGTTTTTTCTGTTTCTCAATCTCGTCCCGGCAGCGGGCCAGCTCATTCCTAAAGTTTATATTTTCATTGGCTAAAAGCCTGTCTTTTCTCGAAATGCCGGCAGTTTGTTTTTCCTGTGACGGCTGGCAGCCTGCAAAAATAACAATCAACGATACTGCTAAAACACAAACTGCCTTTTTCATAACCTGCCCTTTAATAAGAAGTTCTGTCATTTAAGGTTTTTGATTATATCGGCGTTTTTTGTGCGGGTCAATAATTTTTTATGTTGCGGTAAGCCTATAAAAAAACGGAAGATTCTGTCGTGGCATTAGAATCTTCCGTAGCCTTGTGAGCTGAAATCAAAATTTTGAGTCACGGCTCACGGTTTTACTCAGTCGTCGCCAGACTTAACCGTGGCGAAATCTACTGTTGCGACGACATTTACTGAAAACTATTTTTTCTTCTTTGCTGCTTTTTTCTTCTTAGCCATTATTGTTCACCTCCTTTCAATAAAAAGGATTTCCGAACAATATTTTTTTACACTACTTTGCAATCCTGTTCAACGAATTTCCGTCATAAGTTCGCCTATTATACAAGTTTATCGTCAAATAAGTCAAAATTTCTTCACAATTTCTTGTAACTTCCGCAGCAGCGGCTCATCAAGTTAATCAACCGCATAAGAAAATCACAAATCAGAAGAAATCCCATGGAAGTTTTTTTTTAATCGTAACAACATCTAAAATTAACTTGAAAAGCTCAATATTTTGCGAAAATCGGCGTTTTTCAGGGATTAAAGCACAGATTGTGGTTTTTACTTCAGCGGCCAAAAATATGCGAAACCGAAAGCAATATTACTGATTGAAAAAATAATTGTCTGACAAGAATTTTTTTTGAAATTTTCAGGAAAAACTATTAAAATTTGCATTTCAAAGGAATTTCTGAGGAAAATTTCAGAAATTCTCCTGAAATACGCAACAGTTTGTTTGTGAAATTTTTCGCTCACAAAGTAGTTTTTGCATTTGCAGTAATGTTTTCTATAATACTTTCTTTGATTCTTTAGTTCAGTAAAGGTTGTTGATGCCGGAAAAGATAATTTTATTCGGTGGGACATACGACCCCGTTCATATTGGCCATATAGAGGTCGCACAGTCCGCAGCCGGGGCTATCGGCGCATCGAAGGTAATTTTGATACCTGCCAGACGTTCTCCGCACAAGGAGCAAAAGCCCGCTGCTCCGGACAATGACCGAATAGCTATGCTGAAACTTGCCATCGCAGGCAAAAATATCTTCCAGATAAGTCCCGTGGAGCTTAACAGGGCTGAACCGAGCTACACTATTGACACTATCCGACATTTCAGGCAGAAGTTTGGACCAGATTGTCAGCTTTACTGGCTCATAGGCGCTGATATGCTAAAAGATTTGCCGCGGTGGTATAAAATAAACGAGTTGTTTAAGGAATGTACTATTTGCGTGATGAATCGCGGCGGTTTCGACAAACCTGATTGCGGCAGTCTAACCGCGAAACTTGGCAAAGAAGCGGTTGAAAAACTTCGCCAAAACCAAATTGAAACACAATTTATTGAGATTAGCAGCACCGACATTCGTCAGAAACTGCTCGATGGTAAAGAGGCCGGACAATATCTTCATCCGGAAGTACTGGACTATATCAAGACCCACAGACTCTACACAGCTACCGATTAGGCAGGGAAAATCATTGCTGAAACAAATTCATTCTGAAAGTCGCTGTCGGCGGATAATTCTATATGTTTTGCCTGTTTAGCGAAACTTTCAGCCTTTTCTCTGGCTTTGATTGACAGCAGAGCGAGTTTTGCACCCGCAAGTGAAGTATTGCCTACGAAAGAAATTTTATTATGGTCGATTTGCGCCGGCAGCAATCCTATACGCTGTGCGTGATTTCTCCGGATAAAGCTGCCGAACCCCCCTGCTATAAACACTTTTTTAAGGTCGCCTGCTTTTATACCGGCCTGTTTGAGAATTATATTTATTCCCGCTCGTATCGCTCCAACGGCAAGCTGAATCTGCCGAATGTCCTTTTGCGTAATTTTAACATTATCGGCAATTACAAACTCAGGCCGATTCATCCTGCCTGTAGAGTCAACAATACCGGCATTAAGAAGCTCTGCGGCAACATCAATAAGCCCGCTGCCGCATATACCTGTCGGTTTGACATTTCCAATGACGTTATATACGCAGTCATTTTCCAATTTAACTTTTTCAATCGCGCCGATTGCCGCCCTCATCCCGCAGGATATTCTCGCCCCTTCAAACGCCGGCCCTGCCGCGGTAGAGGCAGCCATAATCTTATTGTCTTTCACCAGCACGATTTCGCCATTTGTGCCGATATCAATCATCAACGCCGGCTGCGGCTGATTTAATAAATCCATCGCCAGCATTCCCGCTGATATATCGCCTCCGACAAAACCGCCGATAACCGGAAATATATAGACGATACCTTTCGGATTTATTCCAATTTTCAATTCCGATGCATTTATTACATTTGCTCCCCGATAAATCGGCTCAAAAGGCAATTGTCCGAGCGGCGAAGGGTCTATACCACAAACTAAATACTCCATTGTCGTATTGCCCGCGATGGTGATTTCATAAATATTCTCTTTCTCAACGCCGCCCCGTCGGCAAAGTTTGTCTATTAGAGCGTTTATCTGCCTGATAACCGCCTTTTGCAGTTCGGCAAGACCGTTTTTATGCGAAGTGGAATATTTTATTCTGCTGATAACATCATCGCCTAAGGAAATCTGCGGATTAACGTCGCCCATTACGGCAATTTCACCGGCATTTTTAAGATTAATAAGCGAAGCGGCCAACGTCGTCGTGCCGATATCAACCGCAACTCCAAAATACTTGTCATCGCTGATTTGCCGTTCGTCGGGAATAATCGTTTGGAGGATGTCGGACTCGATGACAATTTTATCAATGCCTGAAAGGAGCGATTCCCCCGGCACTTCAATTACCGTATCTTCAGCAATTGTATTCTGACAGGCTAATCGCCAGCCTTGTTTTAGTTCTTTGGCGCTGAAGATTTTTTTATCAGCCTCTGTCGGCTGGCCTTGCGAAGATATGATTTTTACCCTGCACTTTCCGCAAACCCCCGCCGCTCCGCAGGGTGTATTTATAATTATTCCCGCAACAGCAGCAGCTTCTATTATCTTTGTGCCTGGCAGAACATAGACTGCTTGTCCCTGCGGCTGGAATGTAACTTTAATCTGCTGCTGATTCATAAACCTTCTTATAATAAATACTGCCACTTTGTCTTACGGCTTCAATTCTGCCGGATTTAATTAATTCTTCGATATGCTTCAGGGTTTCTATCTTTGATATTTTAAGACCTGCCGCTATATCATCTGCCGAGCAGGGTCTTCGCTTAAGCATTTCGACAATATCATCGCTTTTGATTTTGAAGTCGCCTGATTTGTCATCGCCCGCCGTTAGGCGTCCCTTAGCGGATTTAAAATCAGCGATGACCTCTGCATTTCTATAAATCCTTTTTGCAATCTGCTGCAGTTGTTCTTTGCTGACCGCCTGCACATCTTCAGCCGGCGGCCTTGTTACGGTATTCAATTGCACTTTATCAGGCCGGATTTTCTCAATACAGGCGGCAAGTTTTTCTATCTGCTCGTCGCTGTCGTTTAAACCCGCTATCAAAAAAACCTCAAGCCAGTATTTGCCTTTAAATTCCCTGCGGAAGTCAATCAATCCCTGAAGCATCTTATCGAATGTTATTTCGGGACAGGGCCGATTTATTTTTTTAAATGTTTCTTCATCACCGCCGTTGAGCGAAGGCATAACGACATCGGCAACGAGCAATTCTTTACGAACTTCGGGGTCGAACAGAAGTAAACCGTTGGTTATGACTGCGATGGGTATATCGGTAATCTGTTTGATTTTTTCTATCAGCCGACCGCAATCGCTGCATAACGTCGGCTCACCTGAACCGGAAAGCGTAATATAATCCGGCTTCGTTGACAGTTTATTTTTTAATTCGGCGATAACTTCATCGATATTTATCCAGCTTTTTCTTTCTATTGTTTTTCGAGTTGTGCGTCCTACCTGACAATAGAGACAGTCATAAGTGCAGGTTTTGGATGGTATAAGGTCGATTCCCAGCGACTGCCCCAGTCTTCTTGACGGCACCGGACCAAAGATATGTTCGATTTTTCGTGTCGATTTACTATCCATACAAGAGTATTTATATACCAGAAGTGTTTTGATTTCAAGCTTTTACAAACACTACCATTTAAAATAGCAGGCAAAGTGCCTGTAAAACAATCCCGTAGCTCTCATTGTAAAAATCGCAAGAATTTGTATGGCCAGGACAAATAGAAGGTTCAGCCGTATTATGAAATTCGACCGTCCTGCAACATCACCGTAGTTTAAACTGACATACTGCAGATACCAGACAAGAATGAAAAGTCCTGCTACAAACAGATAGTGCCGGAAGGCATTTTTTATCGGCACAAAAAAATAATCCAGCCTGAATAGCATCGTCAGGGCTCTACTGATGCTTACTGCCAGCACCGCCAT
Source organism: Phycisphaerae bacterium (assembly GCA_026386845.1). GTDB lineage: Bacteria > Planctomycetota > Phycisphaerae > Sedimentisphaerales > UBA12454 > JAPLMW01. The sequence goes on along the minus strand of JAPLMW010000044.1, from coordinate 14,623 downwards.
TGGAAACAAAAACATTCCCAAAACGACAAAAGGAAAGACCGGCCAGTTTGAGCGTATGCCTGTTTCGATAAAAATTATTTTTGCGACAACTGCCGGCAATAAAACAACCACAAGTGCGACAAAAAAAGAATATAAAGACTGCAGAACCGAAAACAGATAGCCGGCTCCTCCGCCGAAAATAATCTGCGGCAACGATTCAATATCGAATGCCGTTGCATAGATAATTTCCGCATAGCACCAGAAAATTCCTCCCCAGACAAGAGCAGCAATTACTGAGCCTATCGGCAAAAAGACAGTAAATGCTGGACCGCCCCTGCCGATTACCGTGAAAGAATAATCAAGATGTGCCGTAAAAAACTTCAGAGTAGTTACAATAAATATGAAAAGAAGTGTCGTCAGGCTTTGTTTATTAAAGATGGCCGGCAATGATTTTTTGAAAACTGCTTCGTAAAAACCCGGCAGCGGCTCATCGAATTCTTCCTTAGGCGGTTTAATTGTTTGTATCTTTTCGTTCTCGGTCGCCGGAACAATAAAGATTTGATTGCAGTTCAGACATCTTGCCCTGCGGCCTATATAAGCATCCTTAAAAGCACATAAGCTCTTGCATTTGGGGCAGTTAAAAGTAATTGTAGCCATTTAAGCTAAAAGTGAAAAGTTAATAGTGAAAAGTGAATAATTATTGTTCATTTTTTGCTCGTTTTGACAGTGGACACCAGCATTGCGATTAATTCCTTACAATCTGCATGCATACTTTCAAATAGTTTGCTATTGATAAATTCCGTATCTTTCAACAGGCAAAGCCAATAATCCGTTTCATTTGCCTCCTTCAGGGCAATACTCATTTTACCTGCAAAATCGGCTTTACTCTGCCCAAATTGTGCTTCTCTAACTAACGCCCCAATTGCTGTTCCGCTTCGTAAAATCTGTTTACCCAATATGAATTCTTTTTTCTCAGATTGCAGATATTGCGACAGCTTCACAATCCGAATTGCAAACTCGTAACTTTTATCTTTTAAAACAGATTCTTTCATAACTTTTCACTTTTCGTTTTTCACTCTTCACTATATTGTCATAGTGTTCATCGAGTCAATGAAGCACTTAGAATCATTGACCCATTTCTGGGCTTCGAGCAAATCCAGTTTGCCGGTCTTGACTAATTTTGCGAGGTGATGCTCGAAAGTTACCATTTTCTCATCCGGCTTGTTTTTTGTCTTGGTCTGGAGCTGCGAATAAAGCTGTTCGATTTTGCCGGTCCTGATGATATTTGCGCAGGCGTAACTATTATTGAGTATCTCCATACAAACTAATCGTCCTGTGCCGTCTTTCTTTGGAATAAGTTTCTGACTGATTACATAAGCAAGCCCAAGTGAAAGCTGATTACTGACTTCATCATGCCTGGTAGATGGAAAATAATCCAGAATTCTTGTTATAGTCCCAGTAACATCGCGCGTATGCAGCGTCGAAAAAACCAGATGTCCCGTCTCAGCGGCCATCAGCGTCATTGCGACCGTTTCCGCATCTCTCATTTCGCCGACAAAGATAATGTCCGGGTCTTCGCGCATCATAGCTTTTAATCCTGCGGCAAACGACGGCACGTCTCTGCCGACTTCTCGCTGCGATACGACAGCGTTCTTCTGTTTGAGAAGATATTCTATGGGGTCTTCGACTGAAATTATCCGGCAGGCTTTTACTTCGCTTATCCTGTCGAGAAACGATGCTATTGTTGTCGATTTTCCCGCACCCGTAATGCCTGTAAGCAGAACAAGTCCGTTCTGTAATTTCACAATATCTTTATAAACATCGTTTGGAAACCCGATATCCTCAAGCTTTGGTATATCGAACCCCAGCGCCCTGATAGCCGCCACAGGCCCGTCATTGTCCACAAATACATTTATTCTGAACTGCAAATCCGCATAGTGATATGAGCAGTCGATATTGTTATGTGCCTTGTATTCGGCAAGCTTTTTTTCATCCAGCAGCGGGTAAATCAACTTTTCAGCAATCTCCTTTGTAACAGCCTGCCCCTTTATTTTCGATAAATTGCCGTCAACCCGGAATGCCGGCGGAACTCCGACCTTTATGTGCAGGTCGGACACCCTCATAACGCCGTGCTTCTTGAAGTACATCAGCATATCCTCTATACTCCAACTGCCGAACCCGTCGGTTTTATAAACCTTCTCACCTATGGTATATTCCTGTGTCATAACACGCCCTTTCAAAGCTGAATATGATAATTTTAACGCCTGGCCGGCCAAAATCAATCACAAAGCCTTATTCTAAGGCTTTGCAATATATATAGAGTATTGATATGATGTTTTCGTTACCTGTTTATGGTGAGTTTGTCGAACCCGAATGTCTGAAGAAAAAGAGCAAAAATTTGTTGAAATGTCCTTTGGCGACCACCTTGAGGAGCTGCGGGCAAGGATTATTCTCGCCCTGCTGGGCATCGGCGTCGGTTTGGCTATCTGTATGTTCTTTTCAGGTTATTTTCTTTCGCTTTTGGCAAAGCCTTATCTTTACGCCTCGCAGCAAATCGGTCTTGAGGGAAATCTCCTGGCAATAACGCTGTCGGAAAAGTTCCTTGTTTATATGAAAACCGCCCTTCTTTTCGGCATCATCCTCTCTTCGCCGTGGGTCTTTTATCAGTTATGGAAATTCATTTCCGCTGGCCTTTACGTCCGCGAAAGGAAATTTGTCTATATCATAATGCCTGTCTGTGCCGCCCTGTTCATAATCGGAGCGTTGTTTTTCCTGTTCGTCATTGCCCCAATTATGATAAGATTCTTCATCGGTTTCGACGCAGGCATAAAATCCATCCAGACGCAGGTAACGCTTTCCAGCTATATAAATTTTATGTTTTCAATGATGCTCGTTTTCGGCGCCTGTTTCCAGATGCCCGTCGCGATTGTCGCCGTAAACAGAATTGGAATTGTTTCTGTTGAAAACCTTAAGAAGGCAAGAAAATATGTCCTGCTGGCGATATTTATCATCGCAGCCGTCGCCACGCCCTCTGCTGATATGATAAGTCAGATTGCATTAGCAGTGCCGATGTATATTTTATATGAATTGGGAATCCTCTTCTGCCGACCTGCTTAGGTCGTCGTCGTTATGTTCTTTAGGCCATATAAGCGTCTATCAAGCTTGTTATTCAGATACCTTGTGTCCAGATAGCATCAAATGCGCAACTTTTTTGTTGCGCGCTTTGAAAAAATAAAAAAATTTATCTCCTTATTCCACAAGCACTTACAAAATCGACCCTCTGAAAATTTGTCGAAATTTCGACAAAAACGCGCAACTTTTCAGGTAATACGGAGGGACTTATATGTCCTCGAACAAGTGAAAAACTAAAAGTGAACAGTGAAAAATGAAAGATGAGAAAAATCCTAATTTCTAATATCTAAATCCTAAACGAATCCTAATTACCAAAAATCGAAAAATGACCCAAACGGTGTCGTTTTGAACATTTGAGTTTAGTATTTTGAATTTGTTTAGTGCTTAGGGTTTAGGATTTAGAGTTTATTTGTCGCAGGAGATAAAATGTATCTTAACCTTCGCATTAAAGTACCGGCAATCATAGAAAGCATTGTCGTTTATTTTCTGCTCCGCTACCGAAAAAACCGCTACGGCTACCCCTTCCGTAAAATAAAACTGACTAAAGGCCAATACGCTATTGTTGACCCTGAAGATTACGAAAAACTGATTGGATACAACTGGTTTGCGGTAGAAGACCTGCGTACTTTCTACGCTCAGCGAAACGGAAATGGCAAATCCATAAAAATGCATCGTCAGATTATGAACCCCCCTCCAGGCCTTTTTGTTGACCATCAAAACCACAATGGCCTTGATAACCGCAAGGCTAATCTGAAAATCGCTACCCCGGCTCAAAATTCCCGCAACAGGTTAAAAGGTAGAAGAAAAACCTCTTCAAAATATAAGGGCGTCTATTTTATGAAAGGCATTAATAAATGGCGTGCCGACATCTATCATAACAACAAGGCCATATATCTCGGTTATTTTGAAAATGAAGAAGATGCCGCGAAAGCCTATGACAATGCAGCGAAAATATATCACGGCGATTTCGCCTCGTTGAATTTCCCATAATGTTGATTAGCCCCCACTTTTAGTGGGGGTTCGTATTTATGTCAGGTATTTTAACCGGTGTAATTTTAGTTATGTGAATAAGGGCTTCCAAAACTCTTTCTTTCCGGTCATCACGGCGCCAGGCAAAAACATCTCCTTCTTTAATAGGGTAGGAATCAGAGTAAGAAGAACTGAAATTTAATGGGAATTCTGTTTTTTCAAAAGATTCATTAGTTTGGATGGGCCAAATATTGCCATTTGAACTTCTTATATTACAGGTATTTTCTACCCAGTCGCCAAATGCAATCACAGGATAATGCACATCAGGCCATTCCTCATCCGGCTGCCAGGACTCTTTTGTTTTCATTATTTTCCGGCCGCTCAGCCAATTATTCGGCTCGTTAACGTCGCGAAAACGCCAGTCAAATTCTATTGTGCGATGTCGGTAAGCATTTATCGTCACCTCTGTTGTCTGCCCGGAAACGACCTCCGCGGACCGGCTGGGCCCGTTAAAAATATCGTTCGATAGTATTCCAATACTGTAACTGCCCGGGCCGACAGAACTGAACAGGCAGGAACCATCCTTTACTGGCTCGGTTTTCCCCGAATAAAAACCATAAGGACTTAACCTTGCTGCCCCACCGGCTAACTTTAACCCTTCTTCAGCTTCGACCTTTACCATTAGATTGCCGCAGAACTCTTTTGGAATAGAACGAACTATAACCTCGCCAAACGCAATCGCTTTTCCTCTTTGCACTTTTATTTTAAGTTTTGTCGGGTAATGATATACTCCCCCTATTATTATATCGCCGGTAGTTGAAACATTTTTATCGTTTGGGTCGCATCGCCAGAATTGTGAGCCGATAAATGCCGCCTTCCCGCTTTGAAAAGTATCCACGCAAGAATATCCGCCGTAGCCGACATATAGATTTAATCCATTACTTGAATTCCAGTCGGCCTTTACAGAAGGCTGCTCGATATCTTCATTTTCAAAGATTACTCGCAGGACCGTTATTCCAATCACGCCTTTGTTTTGCGAGATTAGCGTTTCCGCTCTCGCCATATCTTCCTTCCATAGGTTCGTTTTCAGACGCGGGGGGACAAAGAGATATTCAATCTTATCTTCAAACTTAATACTTTTGGTCTCTTTCCTGATTTTCTTTGCAAGTTCATCAATTCTCTTCGAATGCATCTCATAACAATTTGTGTCGGAAAAGTCCTTTTGGAAACTGCCTAAAATAAGTCGAGCCCTCAGATAATCTTCATTATCGACAGAAGTCTGCAACTGCAATAACTTCTTCTGTGCCTTATATTTTTCTTCGACCGTGAAGCTTTTGGCCCGGCAAGGTTCGGTCAAAAACACACCTGCGATAATGGCAAATAAGAATACTTTGCCGAATAAAAAATTTCCGATAACTTTAGAAAAACCGTTCAGCTTTACGTGATCGAATGAAATCATATTTTCCTCACGATTCAGACCTCAAATTTCACCTATACTATTTTATATAAACTTATATCCAAAACAGCTTCGTAAGCAAGAGAAAAATGTTGTATCCTAAAACCCATATAACCGTGGTTTAAAAAAGTATTAGCAAAACAGGCTGGGGATTGTTAAAATCATTTCTTTAAATCTTTACGGATAAAGGGTATAAATACACAATTGGACAATAGTTATGGCAGATGAATTATCAAAAGTTTACGAACCGAATCAGATAGAACGCCTTGCGGAGCAAATCTGGGAAAAAGGTAATTTCTTTCATACTGAACCCCCCGCTAAAGGCGGCAGAAAGTCCCCCGCTTATACCATCGTAATTCCTCCGCCGAATGTTACAGGCGCACTGCATTTAGGACACGCGATTGATAATACCCTGCAGGATGTCCTTATCAGATTTAAACGTATGCAGGGCTTTAATACGCTCTGGCTGCCGGGGACCGACCACGCGGGTATCGCAACTCAATCGGTAGTTGAAAAAAACCTCAAAGCCGAAACAGGCCAAACAAGACACGATATCGGACGCGAAAAATTAGTCGAATTGATTTGGGACTGGAAAAAGCAGTATGGCGACAGAATACTCGAGCAATTAAAACGAATCGGCGCAAGCTGCGACTGGCAAAGGACAAGATTTACCCTCGATGAAATCTGCGCTAAGGCTGTTCGCTATACATTCGTAAATCTCTTTAAAAAAGGCTTAATTTATCGCGGCAAAAGATTAGTCAACTGGGATTCTATCCTGCAGACTGCTGTCTCGGACGATGAAGTCGTTCATAAAACAGTCCAGGGCAATTTCTGGTATATCCATTATCCGCTGGTCGATGGCGGAGAATTTGTAACGGTAGCGACGACCCGGCCGGAGACGATGCTTGGCGATACTGCCGTTGCGGTAAATCCGAAGGATAAGAGAGCGAAGAAATTGGTTGGCAAGATGGTCCATTTGCCGCTTACAGGCAGGCAAATCCCGATAATTGCTGATGACTATGTTAAGCTGGGCGAAGGCACAGGTTTTCTGAAGGTTACGCCCGCCCATGACCCTAACGACTATGAAATAGGCTTGCGGCACAAGCTGGGAATGATAAATATTTTGACACCTGACGGAAAAATTAACGAAAACGGCGGAAAATATGCAGGGTTAGACAGATACGACGCCAGAAAAGCCGTTGTCGAGGATTTGAAAGCTCAGGGTTTGCTTGAAAAGGTTGAGCCTCATGAGCACGAGGTAGGACACTCCGACCGCAGCGGCGATATAATCGAACCTTATCTCTCTGATCAATGGTTTGTGAAGGTTGGGCCGTTGGCGAAAAGGGCTATTAAAGCGGTTGAGGATGGGAAGATAAAATTTCATCCGGAAAGATTTGCAAAAACGTATCTTGATTGGCTGTACGGCATCCGTGACTGGTGCATAAGTCGCCAGCTTTGGTGGGGGCATCGTCTTCCGATATGGTATTGTCAAAGTTGCGGGCATACAAATACCGGTATCGAAGACCCGACACAATGCGAAAAATGTAAATCAAAAGACCTGCGGCAAGACGAAGATGTTCTTGATACGTGGTTCTCGTCGGCACTTTGGCCGCATAGCACGTTAGGGTGGCCGGAAGAAACCGAAGAACTGAAATTTTACTATCCGACTAATACGCTCGTTACGGCACGAGATATCATAACGCTGTGGGTATCGCGTATGGTTATGATGGGACTGGAAAATATGGACGAAGTCCCATTTAGGGATGTCTTTATCCACCCAACAATACTCGACGGCAACGGCGAAAGGATGAGCAAAAGCAAAGGCAACGGTATCGACCCGCTGGATATTATCGATACATACGGAGCCGATGCGATGAGATTCAGCCTTTGCCAAATGACGACCGAAAGCCAGGATTTGAAACTGCCTGTGATAAAAGACGACAAAGGTAGGAATATCAGCGATAAATTCGATATCGGCAGAAACTTCTGCAATAAACTCTGGAACGCATCGAGATTCGCTATGATGAACCTCGAAGGTATCAAATTCGACGCGTTCGACGCAAAGAAAATGACAATCACAGATAAATGGATTCTGTCGAGACTGGCACAAACCACAAAAAAAGTCACAAAAATGCTCGATGAGTTCCAAATCAGCGAACCATTAATGGAAATATACCGGTTCTTCTGGAACGATTTGTGCGACTGGTATCTCGAATGGTCGAAGGCAAGAATGAGAGAAGAAAGCGGCAAAGCCATCGCACAGAATATTCTTGCCTTTGTGCTGGATATGACGCTGAGATTACTGCATCCGTTTGTGCCATTTATAACAGAAGGTATATTCCAAAAATTAAACGAAATCGCGCCAAAAAGAGGACTGAAAGGCCTGATAGACTTCGACAAGCTCAGTCGAGCCGAATTTAAAACGACAGATGCATTGATTATCGCTGATTGGCCGAGTAAATTAGATAACTTCGTTGAGGAAAAAATAGAAAGTGAAATAACGATTGTTCAGGAGGTTGTTCGGGCGATACGGGAAATCAGGAATAAATATACAGTCCCGCCGGGTAAGAAGCTGACGGCATCAGCCAATGCACCGGATAAACTATCGAAAATTCTCAATGAAAACGGCGATTTAATCTGTGATAGAGCCGGTCTTGATAAATTCAATGCTTCGCCGAAGGAGATTAAGCCCGAGAACGCGGCCGCGGCTGTTGTCGAGCAGATTCAGGTGTTTGTTGAAGGTTTGATTGACACAGAGGCGGAAAGAAAGAGATTAGAAAAACAGCAAGAAGAAATACTTGCCGGCGTGAAGGCAAATGAGGCAAAACTTGCCAATGAAAACTTTATATCGAGGGCAAAACCCGAAATAGTTCAGCAGACGCGGGAAAGATTAAATGAACTTAAACAGCAATTGGCAGCAATAGAAGAAAATATAAGACAGTTAAAATAGAATAAGATTTGTTTTGATTTTCGGGTAAGATGGCGTAATTATAAAGCAATAGGAATTTCTTCCAGAGGCTATTATGAAGAGCAATTTAGCGATTTTTGAAGGCTATAAAATACGCCGACATTACGACGAGAACACCGAAACCTGGTTTTTTTCGGTGGTAGATATAATACAGGTTCTGATACAGCAGCCTGATTTCCAGGCTGCCAGAAACTACTGGAAAGTCCTGAAAAACAGGCTTAACAAAGAAGGAAGTGAAACGGTTACAAAATGTAACCGGTTGAAATTAGAAGCGGCTGATGGTAAAAAATACCTTACCGATGTTGCCAATGTCGAAACTTTGCTACGACTGATTGAGACTGGCGGAGTTAAAGAATCAGTTGGAGGCGATAGAGAAAAATCTGGCGGAATTGGGATAGCCACGAAGACACTAAGATTATTTAAAATTTAATAGAGAAAATACTCTATGAATTACATGTATAAACACTGGCAAGGCAAACTACCTTTAGCAGTATCATTCTGGATAAATTTTGTTTTGCTCAATTTTGTAATCGGCTCAATTAGATATTTCATCTACACGCAGGGCATAATCGAGAATCCTGTGGTCATCGTTCGAGAATTCATCTTTTTCAGCATCTTTATGTTTTTTATTTTTTACCCGTGGCAAATTATAGGTTTATGGCGGTCTTGCCATAATCATATAAAAAAAACCGGCAGACGCTTTTGGGCACGTTTAGGCCAGATAATTGTTATTCTTTTTCTTATTGTCTTGTCAGTGAAATTAACAAGTTCATTACCAGGTTATAAAGAGCATTTACGAACTGGTTTTAGAAAAGACACCGAGCTCGAAGATTACACCATTACACTGAAAAAAAACAATACTCTTATTCGTCTGGATGGCGAATTACGCTATGGAATATCTAAGGATGTTGCTAATTTTTTAAGAAAATATCCAAATGTCAAAGGCATTATACTGGATAGTTTTGGCGGACGTCCTTATGAAGGACGCGCATTAGCAAGACTAATATCGACTTACGGCCTTGACACATATTCCATTAGAGGTTGTCATTCAGCCGCTACAACCGCATTCATAGCCGGCAAAAATCGTTTTCTCGTAAGAGGAGCAAATTTAGGGTTCCACAGGCCTCGCTATGATAAAAGTTCTAATAAATATATAAAAAAAAGCGAAGCAAAGGACATGCTTATTTTTCAACGGCAAGGAGTTAAACAGGAATTTATAGATAAACTGTTTAATACGCCTTATGACGACGTTTATTTTCCGAAATACAGTGAATTATTAAAGGCCGGTGTTGTTCATAAAATTGTTAAATTCTCCGACATAATACCGGAAGTAAATCAGACAAATCCAAACGATTTTAATGAGGTATCGTTGAACGATGCCACTTTCGAGGCAATCCGAAAATATGAGCCGGAGATATATCAAAATATAACAAAAGATTTAAACATAAGGATTAGAAATGGCGCTGATGTAAATGATATGCAATATTTCGAGGCAAGTTATAAGAAAAAAATCACTGAACATAATCTATATCGAACAAGCAATGAAGCAGCAATTGGATATGCTAAAGAATTGTTAGATAATCTCAAAAAACTCGAAGAGGAAAATCCATTTCTTTGTTTAAAAAGTATTTGTCCTGAAGAATACGGATATATTAATTTATTTGATTATATTGATGAACCAAATCAGATGATAGATGCAATGAATAAAGTTATAGTTGATGCATATAAAAAGCACAATCCCGCGATAAATGCAAAGGCGGCGGAGCGATTACTAACTAAGCTGACTAATAAACTTGGAGACGATGCCAACTGTCTTAACATTGAGACCCAAGACCTACAAAACAGCAAACAATATAAGCAATATTGCGATGTTGTAATTAGGTTCTACGAGCTTATTTTAAGTGAAGATAAGGCCGCAGCAGGCAATGCGTTGCGATACTTGTTTAGTCAAAGTAAAAATGAGGGTAAATAGTACCATTGTAGTCCAAACTGCTGAAGCAGAGCGATCAGACAAGTATTTGCAGAAAAAGGAATAGGGATGTATAATAGAACCCCGCACCTATTTGTTATATCGCAGCAATATAGGAATAATTGAATGTTAAATAGGTGCGGGACTAAGGAAAATATGGAAATTGAAGTAGTCCCCTGCAGCAAACCAAGGAGCAGCACTCGGGGATGACATTACTTCTCGGGAATGACCCCGATGAGATAGCCGAAGCGGCATCTCACGGGGCAAGCAGAAAATTATGGATATTGAAGTAGATTCCCTGTAGCGGTCTCCTGCAGCGAACCAAGGAGCAACGCTCGGGAATGACATTATGGAAATAGAAGTAGATTCCCTGTTGCGGTCTCAAAGAAGTAGTTCTCGGGAATGACATTATGGATATTGAAGTTGAATTGTCGCGGATAATAATAGATGAAACGAGCGACCAGCAGATTATCGTCCTGAAAGAAAAGAACGGCAACAGAAACCTGCCAATAGTTATCGGCATCGTCGAAATAATGGCGATAGACCGACGACTAAAAGGCAAAACAACAATCAGACCCCTTACACACGATTTGCTCGGCAATGTAATCGGGGCTTTAGGGGCAAAAGTCGAAAAAGTCGTAATAAGCGACCTGGGAAACCATACATACTACGCAACAATTCATCTAAATAGCGGCGGCAAAATCATCAAGGTCGACTCCCGGCCAAGCGATGCTATCGCAGTCGGCGTGGCGACAAATGTGCCGCTTTTTGTCGCGGAACACGTATTTGAGAGCGCGTAGCCGCGAAGAAGTAAGGATGTAAAGAAATAAGGAAGTAAGGAAATAAGGAACGTCGAACTTCCAACATTGAATAAGATTGCCACGGCCTTGCGGCCTCGCAATGACATTATTCGCAGACATTATCTTTTGTTTGCGGTTTAGGGGAAAAAATAGTAACGAGAATTAAAAGACAGACCGCAACGGTCAACATTGAATCGGCAATATTAAAAGCAGGGAAATGCACATCGCCATAATAAAAATCGAGAAAATCGCGCACCCTGCCGTTGTTGAAAAGCCTGTCGTATAAATTGCCGCAGATGCCGGCGGCGAATAATCCAAGCGAAAAAATAACAATCGCCTGCGGCTTGCGCATAAACCCGTTGCGACCCGGTCGCCTCGCGGCAAGAAGAAAGACCGCAAAAACAATTATTACCGCAACAACGGAAATTACTATCAACGGAATTGTCCTGTCAGATGCGATGCCCCAGGCCGCCCCGCGATTTTCGACAAGCACAAACTCAAAAAAGCCGTCAACAATACTATATCTCTGCTGTCCGCCGCGAGAAGTGAGCCAGTTGAAAACAAGAGACTTCGTCCATAAATCAGCGGCAAGGCCGACAAGAAAGACCGGCCAGAATAGTAAATGCGCGGCAGAGGCACTTATTTCCCTGTTTAAAAAACTTCGAGCCCCAGAGCAGCAGCATTTGTCGGCAGTTTCGGCCAAGATGCCCCCTACCGTTCGCTTTTAAGCGGAATCTCGCCAGAGGCGGATGTGTATTTTCTGTAAAGCTTGAGGAGTTTATCCTGAGCGGGATTCAAATCAAGAGAGCGGCTCCAGTGACTGATAGCCTTAGTTTTGAAATCATCGGCGTTAGGGTCTTCGAGACCTTTCAAGATTCTATACTTCATCATATAGGCAACACCAATACCCTTGTGGCCTCGCCAGTCATCAGGAGCAATCTGGACAGCCTTGGAATACTTTTCAATGGAAAGGTCTGTTTCGCTGAGCTTGAGATAAATAAAACCGAGATGCCGATATACCTCGGCATTCGAAGGCTCAACGGCAGCGACAGATTCGAGCAATTGTTTCGCAGAGTCATACTGCTCGGCCCGCAGGTACACAACAGCGAGCGAAAGCGTTAAATTAGGGTCACTGCCCCTCAATTCGATAGCCCGCTTGTATGATTCGACCGCCAGCTCGTTGTCCTGGCGTGCGGTGTATATGTCGCCGAGCAGTTTCTCGACTTCGCCGTCAGCGGGGGCAATGTCTTTAGCCGATTGACCATATTGGAGAGCCGATTCGTAATCGCCAAGCTGGTAATAAGAATCCGCCGCCGCGCACCAGGCCTCGGAGCTTTGCGGGTCAAGCTGACAGGCTTTCGTATAGGCCTTCGCCGCGGAGTTGAAATCATCCATCATTTTATAAACCCTGCCAAGGTCGCGAAAATCCTCATAAGACCAGGGATTAAGCTCCGTGGCTTTCTGGTAAGCCTGGGCGCTTTCGGAAAGCTTGTTCTGCTGAAGGTAAATGCTGCCGAGAAGAGAATATGCTATCGCGAAATTGGGGTTCTTTTTAATGGCCTGCTGGAGCTTGTCAACGGCCTGGTTCGGGTCGTTCGACGAGGCAAGCGACATGGCATCGACATAAAGAGTAACCGAATTATCCTTTTTCGCAGATTCAGCACAGCCTGAAATGAAGACAAGAACTGCTACGACAATACCTACCCGTAAAACCAATTTGACTGCAGCCGGCATTGGTCAATCCTTTCTCAGCAGAAAACTTCGGTCCGGTTAAAAAATCCGTTTCGTGAAATTATACCAGACTAAGAGCCGGTGTCAAAAGGTTTTAAGAAATAAAGTTCTTCTTGCAAAAGGCCTGTTTTGTGGATATAAAAGCGTCAAACGTCGCATAAAATAAGGAAAAACCAATGAGGTACAGCAAGGCTCTTATACCGACAGTCAAGGAAGTGCCGGCAGATGCGGAAATTCCAAGTCATCAGCTTATGATTCGGGCAGGCCTGATGAGAAAACTGGCCAGCGGGACATATACCTATCTGCCGCTGGGCTGGCGAGTCCTGCTGAAGGTTATGAACATCGTCCGCGACGAGATGGATAAAAGCGGCGGACAGGAAATCCTTATGCCGGCCGTTCAGCCGATGGAACTGTGGCAGCAAACAGGACGCAATGTCGATTACGGGCCGACTATGGCAAAATTTACCGACAGGCACGGCAGAGAAAACGTCCTTGCCCCTACCGCCGAAGAGGTCGTTACAAGCACCGCGGCAGGAGAGATAAATTCCTACAAACAGCTTCCAATAAATCTTTACCAAATCAGTTTTAAATTCAGGGATGAGTTTCGGCCGAGGTTCGGTGTGCTGCGGAGCAGAGAATTTATAATGAAAGATGCTTACAGCTTTCACGCTGATGAGAAGAGTCTGGATGAGACATATAAAGTAATGTATGAAACTTATAAAAGAATTTTCAGCAGATGTGGTCTGAAATACGCCATTGTCGAGGCGGAGTCCGGCGAGATGGGCGGCAGCGGTTCTCATCAGTTTACCGTGCCTTGCGAATCAGGCGAAGACGTAATCGTTCAGACTGAGGACGGCGGCTACGCGGCAAATCTTGAAAAGGCGCCGGTCGATGCCCTGCCAAAAGCGAAACGAGATAAAAAATACGACAAAGTTGCGGAAATTCATACGCCAGGCCAGAAAACCATCGATGAAATCTGCGCATTTTTGAAGGTAAACGCAAGAGAGCTTATCAAATCACTTGTTTACAAATCGGGCGGCGAGTTTGTTCTTGTTCTTGTCCGCGGAGATTTTGAAGTAAACCCGGAAAAATTACGCGGCGCTGCTGGAAAATCCATTGAACTTGCAGATGAAGAAACAATTAAGAAACTTACCGGCGCCCAGGTCGGCTTTGCCGGGCCGGTCGGGCTTGCTGAAAAAGTAAATAAATTCATCATTGACCATTCAGTTCTGACAATTGAGACCGGCGTTACAGGAGCAAATAAAACGGATTATCATATTAAAAATGTTGTGCCGGGGCGGGATTTTCCAATCGAAGGCAAGAATGTAATAATAGCAGATATACGAAACGCTGTCGAAAGCGATACATACAAGGGCAAAAAACTGGTTTTTAAACGCGGCATTGAAGTCGGGCAGGTCTTTAAACTTGGCACGAAATACAGCACAAAGCTTGGCGCGAAATTCTTAGACAAAGACAGTGTTGAAAAGCCCTGCATAATGGGCTGCTACGGCATCGGCATAAACCGAATTGTCGCTTCGGCCATTGAAACTCTCTACGACAAGGACGGCATTGTCTGGCCGATAAGCATTGCGCCTTATGAAGTTATTATTGTTCCGGCG
>JAPLMW010000061.1 GCA_026386845.1 Phycisphaerae bacterium | reverse complement strand
ACCGGAATAATTTGAACTTACTAAGACTGATTTTTAGCCACGTTCGAGGTTTGCAGCAGAAAATTTGTTTAATCCGGAAAATTGGGATATGAAGAAAATTTATGCCACTTTTTCAACAGCCCCAACGTCCCCTATTTATTCACCTATTTATTCAACGTCCCCTATTTATTCTCGCGCCATTATCACCGTTGCCAAGACAACCATAACTGTCAGAGCCGCAGGCAAAAACCTGCCCATTCTGACCAAGAAACAGGGAATGCTGCCAACCTGCGGAGATATCTATAATATCCTGCAAATAATTGACATCATTAACCCCATGAACAGGGACGGGTATAATCCTGTCGTTGTATGTACCGTCACCAAGCTGATAAACAGAGTTATCGCCGCAACTATAGGCGTTATTTGCCTGCGTCAAAATAAGCGTATGTTCTTCGCCGCCTGATACCAAATAAGCAGGTTGATAAACGATTCCCGCTGTGCAGAACGTCCCAATAAAAACGATAAAAAAATAGACCGCAATTAATACGCTCTTAGAATTCATTGAAATTCCTCCTCAAATAAAAGTGTTCATAAAGTTATTTGGTTAATTGACGACATCTGCGAATTACAGTTATGCCCAGTGCTAATAGAAGTATCGTAGCCGGCTCAGGGATTATCTCCAAAGTAAGAATAGCGTAATCAACTGCAAAATGTCTCCTAACTGCTACACTGAACAAGCCGTCCTGTAGATTTGGTATTACATTATCAGGTAAGTGTGCTAAGTCAGCGGTCCGAATGGTAGTACCAGTTTCGCTTATAGGATACCAATTCAAGTCAGCAAAAGAAGGACGCGGAGAGCCACCTTCAAAGACAAGCCAACCTACCCCGTCGGAAACAGTGCTCCGTAAACCGAGGGTAAGCGTTGCAGCCATAACATATTCATTAGGAGCTAAATTATAACAGAAAGTAAATGGTACTATCTGTTCGCTTGTAATGACATCAAACCCTTTTATTGGCCGAGGATCCTGACTAAGCCAATAATTTCGCCAATCAGGGTCAACATAAACATCATCTATACTGCCGGGGCCATTATAGACAAAACCATCTACGTCCCCTAAAAGATACTCACGAGTTTCAAGAGTCGCCAGTGCGCAAACTGGTAGTAAAAACAGAATTGCAAAAGCAATTTTCCATAACCTCTTTTTCATAACTTCTTTCTCCTTTATAAATTTTTAAATATCTCCGCTGTGAGTTTTCATCCAATAGTATTATATCAGAATTCCAAATGATAATTTAACAAAAATCTGTTAATTTTCTGTTAATTTTTTTAATATTTTTTCTTTCTAACTCTTGTCGCAAACTCTACTTACGCCACTTTCCTGTTTTATTTAAAACAAACGATTATGCAAGTATAGATATGCCGTTAACAAAAACGGGACCCATCTTACGCTCGGGAAAGACCCGGTCGGATATTATCGGTGGGTCGTTATGGTCGTTGATTTTGTTTTTCTGTATTCTCAGTTCGGCTTTCGGCAGTATAATTACCTGGCGCGGCGTAAAGTACAAACTTACAGGCCCGACAGAAGTAATCAGGTTATAATACAATGGAACAAAAACTATTTGCCGAAAGAGCAAACATATTGTAAAGTTGTTTGTGGAAAAATTTAAAGAATAGTCATAATGCAAAAAGACGGTATATCACACTATAAGGAAATCAGGCGGGTACTTTATGTGATATGGGTGCTCAACTGGGCTGTTGCTTTCGCCAAGGTCCTTGTTGGAGTTATAAGCAAATCCGCTGGTATGACGGCAGATGGCTTCCACTCTTTTTCTGACGGTACTTCTAATATTGTCGGACTTGTGGGTATCGCTCTTGCTTTTCGGCCAAAAGACACCGAGCATCCTTACGGCCACAAAAAGTTTGAAACTTTTTTCTCTTTGGGCATAGCCTTTCTTTTGGGCATAGTATGTTTTGAACTTTTACAGGAAGGCATTAAAAGACTTCGGAAACCGGTGCTGCCGGAGATTACTATTTTAAGTTTCGCTGTTATGGCGGTTACACTGCTTGTAAATATACTTGTTATGACTTACGAACGCCGCAAGGGTGAAATGTTGCAGAGCGATATCCTCGTTTCAGATTCTATGCATACCAGGGCGGATATACTTACGTCCATATCCGTTATTATTTCTTTTATCGCCATTAAACTTGGTTTTCCCATATTGGACGCTGTGGTTACTTTAATCATAGCACTCTTTATCGCATATGCGGCATATGGAATAATCAAAGACAGTTCCCGTGTGCTTTGCGACAATATCGTAATAACGGATGTGAAGAGGATTGAAGATATCGTTCTTAAGATAAACGGCGTAAAGTCCTGTCATAAAATACGCACAAGGGGCAGACCCGATGATATAAATCTTGACCTTCACGTTCAGATGACGCCGGATATTCATTTAAGCGATGCGCATAAGATAAGTTATGAAATAGAGAGAGAACTGCGAGAGAATATACCTGAAATCAGTGATATAGTGGTTCACATGGAGCCTCAATAGAACACAGAATACGAGATTTCAAACGAATTCAAAATAAAAGAAGTTAAAAATACCCATATATCCGATATGAGAGGTTATTAAAGTTTCGGCGATTAGTGGTTGGTTATTAGGCTTGCTGGGGATGGTTGTTTTCACTGCCGATGAGGTAAACGCGGTTTTTGCCGTTGCGTTTTGCCTCCAGCAGGGCTTTGTCGGCCTGAAAGAAAAGCTCCTCTACTGTTGAGCCGTCGCGAGGGAAAGTTGCCAGTCCGCCGCTTATTGCTAATACGCCTTTACCCTCTGCGCCAAGCGCGGGAAGGTCGGTTTTGTTAAGCTCTCTTCTGAATCTTTCGCAGATGTTTATTACCTGCGTGGGATGTTCGCTTTCGAGGCGCCTTCTTTCCGCTTTCGGGTCTGTATCGAGAGAGACTGATTTTCCGGAAGGTAGATTCCAGAAGACAACGGCAAATTCATCTCCGCCTATTCTGCCGACAACGTCCTGTTTCCTGCAGCATTTCTGCATTAAAACGGCAGCCTGTTTGAGAATGCTGTCGCCGACAGGATGGCCGTAAAGGTCGTTATACTGCTTAAAATTATCTATATCGAAAATGAGCAGCGTAACCTGCAGGGATTCCTGAATGGCGCCGGCGGTAATCTGCCGCAGAAATTCCCTGACGAATCTTCTGTTTTTGACGCCGGTAAGCTCGTCTTCCATTACAAGTTTTTCAAGTATTTCAATACGCTGTCTCTGCTCCTCTATCATCTCCGTATCAGGCGGATTTTCTGCCAATTGTTTCCCATTGGATTTTTTTACCGTGAAACTGACAGGCAGAATATAATAATCATCCGCAAGTTTATTTCCATTAGATGATGAGCGTATAAGTTCTGCGACTATCGGCTCCCGCCACATTTGTGTGAGCAGAAAGATTTTTGATTTGGGATTTATTTTTCTAAGCGTCTTAAGGGCCGATATGAAATCCTCGTCGAAATCGTCTGTGATTACAGCGATGATGTCGAATTGGTTTGTTGATGCGGCAACAATGGCGTCAGGGATATTCCGGCTGGTGTGGAATCGAATACCGGGGCAGTCAGATGTGGCGACAGCCGTTTTGTCAACCTGGCCTATCAGCAGTATTTTTCCGTCCTTATTGGCTGCGTCTATCGTTATTCTGCTTATCATTTTGTCTATGTACCTGAATTTGGCATAACATCTCATTATACCAAAATTCCAAAGGAAAGTCAAATTGGGTAAAATAAAGAGACTTGTAAATGTCGGTTTTAATGTGAGGGTAAGGTGGAGAGCTTTTCGCGGGCCTGTTCGGCGAAGATGCTGTCCGGGCGGGTTTTGAGGAAATTTTTGAGGTCGGTTTTTGCTTCGGCCAGATACTTTTCTTTTTCCGTGTCACTCAGGCCGTGTTCTTTCCAGATGGCCAGTTTCAGACAAGCCTGTTCAAATTCCGCCTGTATCCCGCCGTCAGTGCCCGCGTAATTTTTAGCAAGCTGACCAAGACGCTGTTCTCTTAAGACGGCATCTGGTGTAAGCATAATTTGTGAAAGTAATATATTATCGGCGAGAGGACTTTTTTCTCCTGCCTGCTGAAGAAGATTATCGAGATTCTGTTTGAAAAACTGGTCGTGAGGATTGAGCAGGACAAACTGCGCCAGGAGTCGCGGTGTTTTTTCATCGCCGCTGAGGTTTTCACTGCTGATTAAATTGCGCAGGTATTGAAGTTTTCTTTTAATTTTTTTTAGTTCAAATTCCATAATAACTGTTGTTGGAGGCTTTCGGAAGATTTTTTCAGGTTCATCTGCCGATGTATCGGTTGTTTTAATTGATTCGTTTTTAATCATAGCAAGCCCCTGGTCTATCAGCTGGCGGGCAGAATCAAATTGTTCCATACCGGCAAGGTGGACGGCTCTTCGCCAGCGGGCTTCGAGGGATTCTATACTGTCGGGATATTCGAAGAAGAGTCTGTGCCAGATTGGCAGGTTTTCATTGTGCGGATAGTCGTTATAGAAATGCAGTGTTTCCTTTTCGATAAGGATATTCAGTTCCGGCGACAACTCGCTTAACATCGCTTTATAGTAAAGCGCTATCGGCATACGTTTTATTCTGACTTTGCTTCTTAGAAATGCCCTGTGAACAAAGGCAGGCTTCCACCATTGTTTCGGAGGATTTATAAAGTTGTCGTATAGTTCCAGAAGCTGCTGTTTTTTTCCCTGGTATCTCAGTTCAGGCGTGACATAAAACCATTCCGGCCAGCGGTCGTGCAGTAATCTGTTCTGGATTTCTTTTTTCAATACCGCCCTTAAGGCTATGGGTTCCACAGGGTAAAAGGGCGGCTGAAAATAACTTCTGCTTTCACGACCTTTTACGGTAAGGTTGAGAGCATCGGTTATGCTATGGTCCTGAAATTCCTGGATTGTTTCCGGATTGTTTTTTGCGATATAAAGCTGATAGTCAAGCTCGGCAAGATTGATTGTGTTATGAAAAACGATTAGGACTGCAACAAGGAAACAGGCAGCGGTGCTCCATATCAGGCTGGGTCTGTAACGGGTGAAATGGCCTATCACCAGAACGATAGCGGCGATTATCAGAGCGTTAAAAAGGCCGGCGAACCACGGCGCATAAGACAATGCCCATCGGATGCTGTCAGTGTTTTTTACTCCGCCAAAAATAGCGAAGTATACAAATACAGGCGAGGTGCACAGGACAATCGCAATATATCGCGACCTGAATCGCAGGGGCCTTAATGCCGCGGCCAGCGAGCCAATCAGGACGCAGATTGCCAGACCAGGCAGACCTGTTATAAAGAACAATATCAGCACAAACAAAATGCTGTATTTGAAGCTCATAAGCTGCGAGGTGAGAATCGGCACCGCGATAAAAATTCCGATGAGAAGTCCCAGCACAAGTATCTGGGCAGGATATTCAAAAATGCTTAAAGGGGTCAAAACAAATTTTTCGAGGTAAAAAGGCCCCCGGAAGGCGATAAGCTGACCGGTCAGGAGCTTGGTGCAGAAAACAGCAGCGGCATAATAAACACAAACCGCGAGAAAGTAACAATTATTCACATTTGCGTGGCTGTAATGCAGAGTAGGACCGGCAGTTAAAAATGATTTTGTCCCGGTAAATCTGGATGCTGATTTTTGATTTTCCACATTTTCCATACCAACTATTATAACCCGTATCCATTCCAAACAACAGACGATTTATTTTGAAGATGATAATGGTGATGAAAGGCTTAAATATGAATAATACGTGATGTTTCAGACTATCAAAAGTTCGCCGCTGGTGATTGAAAAGCCGCAGCTTGGGACCGCAGCGGTAGGTTATGGGACTATATGGTTTTTAGAGCGGCAGTATGGATATTGTCGTTCCGGGTGGATATTTACGTTATGCCTCTATGATTTCCTGTTCGACAGCGAGTTGTTTTGTCTCCTGCTCACCAGGCCTGAAATCCAGAGGTTCTGCGAACTGCAGGGCGACTTTCCTCATATAGGGATTGATATTCTCTATTCTGCAAACAAAACCGCTTCTTATGCAGTTTTCAAGGTCGAATGAGTTATCTTCACCATAGCGGGGTATGCTGAATCTTGTGGTGATATATTGCCCCTTAGAGGGACAGGTATCGCTATAACAGGTAAAGGCGACCCCGCCGCTGGAAAGGTCGAACATCTGCCCCTGTGATAAGACGTCTCCAAAATCCTCGGCAAACCAGACAGGCCAGTGATAGTTTAATCGTTTCTCCCTGCGTCGCTCGGCTGTTTGTTTGTTCATCTCTATCTCCATCATATTTAACTTTGCATAGTTAAAATTCGTCAAAAATCTGACGAGCCTTAACGGCGGCAGAGGTGAAAAAGTTATCTTTTTTTGGAAGCCTTGATAGTGTTTCAAAAACACAGTTTTGATTGCGGCGAAATTTTGCGATGGGAAAGCCGCAAAAAGCGAATGTCCGATAATCGGATATTTTTACAAGTTGCTCAAGGCTGAATATCCTCTTTTTTTCTTGACTTGAGGGTATGTTTTTTGTTATATTTAAGGTAGCTGGGTTTGGCGCAGATGCAAAAATTAATTTAAAGTGCAAATTCCAGCGGGGGCAAGGTGTAACTTGCCCCTCTTTTTTTGCGCTCGTTTAAAGCTGCTTAACGAGTTCGCTGAATTGATTTCCCCTTTGTACAAAATTTACAAACATATCATAACTTGCACAGGCAGGACTTAATAAAACGACATCTCCGCTTGTAGAAATGTCGTGTGCCTTTTTTACCGCCTCAGCAAGCGAACAGGCCCGATAAATCGGCGGAACTATGCCGGTCTTTCGGATTGACTGCTCAATTTTATCCGCTGTTACGCCTATCAAAATCAATGCTTTCAGCTTTCCGCTGATTGCTTTAGCCATCTCGTCAAACGGCAGACCCTTGTCATAACCGCCGGCTATAAGAATTTTAGGCTCATTAAAAGCCTCAACGCCGACCACTGTGCTTTCAGGCGTTGTCGCAATCGAATCGTTGTAATATCTTACGCTTTTGACAGTCCCGACAAGCTCAAGTCTGTGCGGCAATGAAACAAAACTGCCTGCCGGTTCAATTAATTGTTCATCAGTTAAACCAAAATGATGGGCTATTGTTACCGCTGCAGCGAGATTTTCCCGGTTTGCTTTGCCGGGCAGCTTAAAAACCGCTGTCAATCTGCTGTCGAGTTTTTCCCTGTCGAATAAGAAACAATTACGGTCTGTCTTTTTATACTTTTCGTACCATTCAAGGCATTTCTTATCATAAGCATTTAGAACCGCAATATCACCGCTGTTTTGGAATCGGAAAACATTTTCTTTTGCGTTGCAGTAGTTCTCCATCGTTTTATGTCTGTCGAGATGATTTGGAGCGATATTGGTTATACAGCCGATGAAAGGGGATTTTTTTATGCGGGCTAATTGCTCGAGCTGAAAACTTGAAATCTCCAGGACCACAATATCCTTACTCTTAATTTTATCGAGAGTTTCAAGCAGCGGGCGATTGCCTATGTTGCCGCTAAGCCAGACCTTGCCGCTTTTTATTTTTCCAAGCAGATGTGCTGTCAGGGCAGTTGTTGTGCTTTTGCCGTTTGAGCCGGTGATAGCAACGATTTTCGCAGGACAAAGCTGAAAGAAAATCTCCATCTGCGAAGTTATAAGTTTGTTTCCGCCTTTGGCGAGACCTCGCCCGTTGGCGGGTTTGCTTTTTGCTGCGTCAATATATTGATTTGCTTCATCGACGGCAGGATTGACAATGATAACATCAGCTTCTGCAAAATCCTCTATCCTGTGGCCTGCGATGTGAAACTCGATATTTTTGAATCCGCCGAGTTCTTTTATGAAATCAGCAAGTTTTTTTTCGTCTGCCTTGTCGGTTACAATAACTTTCTTTGCGAATCGGGCGGCAAATTTTGCGGAATCAACGCCGCCGCCGAATACTCCAAGCCCCATTATAACAATGGATTTACCTTTGAAAAAATCGACATTCATCCCGCACCTATTTAAGATGTGCCAAAATTAACAACAATCGAAACTTATTATTCATTATAGCGAATTTTTTATTGTTACAAATAGGTGCGGGATTCATTTTTTTTACTGTGCCGCTTTGGCCAGTTCAATCTTCGCGTCAATTACAGCCTGCTCTATACATTTTTCCCAATTGTCGGGGAACTGCTGAGAATATTTTTCATTTTCATAAGCATAAATTATAGACCTCGAAGCGGCAATCAAAGCGCCGCTGCCGTCCGGTTTGCAGAATCGCAGGCAATCAGCGGCCGTTGCGCCTTGTGAGCCGAAGCCCGGCACAAGGAAAATGATTTTGCCGTATTTTTTGCGAAGTGCGCTTGCCTGCTCGCCGCTTGTGCCGCCGATAACCATTCCAACATTGCTGTAGCCGCTTTTGCCGATTCTTTGTTTTTGATTTGCGATTTCAGCGACGACTTCCGCAAGTTTTTCATACATTTTTATTCCATTTGAATCCGCAAAATCCTGTATGACCGCTGCCGAAGGATTACTTGCGCGGACCCAGACGAAAACACCTTTGCCCTGTTTGTCTGCGACATCCGCAAAAGGTAAAATTCCTTCGGAGCCGGCGAATCCGTTTATGGTAATCGCGTCAGGCGCAAGCATATCTTCCAGCCCAACAAGTTCAGAATTTTGCAGATGAGCCTGTGCGTAGCTTTGGGCGGTATGACCTATATCGCCGCGCTTGACATCACCGATTATTTCAATGCCAAGCTCATTTGCCTCAGTGATAAGCGAATAATAGCATTCAACGCCTTCCCATAAATATTTTTCGAAGAAAGCGATATTCAGTTTAACCGCGCCAACAAGCGGAGCGACAATTCGCAAAACCTTCGTGCAGAATTCAAATATTGCGTCAACCGCCGCATTGGCGTTATTTTCATCGTTCATACTTTTTTTCTGACGTATCGCGGCAGGCAAATGACTGTAAACAGGGTCAAGTCCGACAGTCAGAGCAGTCTTTTTGTCTTTAACAGCCTGACAAAGCCGGTCCGCAAAATGACTTGCCATTATAATCCTTTCATATAAGATACTGTTTATATTATATAGAATAGAACACTATAAACACAAAAAGCATTTTGGCAAGAAAGTAATGGAAAATTATTTTAACGAGATAAAACGGCTTCTGGAAAATCGCAAAGTCAGGAAAACCATTGCCCTGATAATCGGCTTGGCGGTTATATTTTGGTTCGCTGGACTTTTCCTAACCCCCGCCCATTACAGGATAATCAGGCCTCCGGATGATGCGTATGCCAGCCGGTATCTTACCAATTATATTCTGCCCCAGTTGCTCAATAAGTCGCAGTATAACCAGCCGTTTGACCTTGTTATTTCTGAAACCGGCATCAATGACATCATCGTAAGGCACATTGATGTTAATAGTTTGCGGCAGTGGAATCTGTCAAATTTAAGCGTTACTTTTAAAAAAGGCAGGATATTACTGACAGGCAAAACAGTTTACTGCGGCCTTGATTTCATAGTAACGATTGTTTTAAAACCGTACATAAGCAAAGAAGGATATTTTTTCCTTAAAGTGCCGAAAATACAGGCAGGGCGAAGCCGCATCCCATTTGCTGTTTCAGCGGCGAAGGCAAGAATTCTTCAGGAACTTGCCGGCTTTTTAAACAATTTGGATATTGCAGATTCAGCTATGGCAGTGTTTGACGGCCGTAAAATAGAACCTGTATTTTCACTTAATCATCGAAAACTTCGAATTGATAAAATAACCGTTCAGAACAAGGAACTATTAATTCATTTCCTGCCTCAGCAGGATAAATAGACAGTATGGCAGAAAAATATTCGAAATCACAATTTGAATTTGCAAATGGTGCTTTGCTCACAAGAGCACCTGCGAAAATCAATCTTTACCTCTTGGTCGCGGATAAGAGGCCGGATAGTTTCCACAATATAGAAACCCTGATGGCGAAGATTACGTTTTATGATGAGTTGCTTTTCGAAGTTGATAAAGCAGAAGATATCGAACTTGTTTGTAATGGTCTTTGGTCTCCCGTCGGCGAAGATAACCTTGTTTACAAAGCCGCCAAACTTTTCTATGAATCAATAAAAAAAGAGACTCAAATCAGAATAACATTAACAAAAAATATTCCGGCCGGTTCAGGTCTCGGCGGGGCAAGCAGTGATGCCGCTGCGACACTTTTGGCATTAAATAAGCTGCACAACCAGTTGCTGAGTAACAGTCAGCTTCATAAACTTGCTGAGCAGCTTGGCAGCGATGTGCCGTTTTTTTTGGATGGTCCCCAGGCTTTATGCACCGGCAGAGGAGAAAAAATATTAAAAAAGGACAATATTTCACCTTTTTTGGCGATTGTGATATTATCGAATTTAAGTGTTTCTACCAAAACGATTTATGACAATTTTAAGGTTGATTTAGAGCTGTTTGAGGTCTTAAAAGAGCAGATAAAACCGCTTCTTTCTAAAAACAGAGTTGATTTAGTGCAAAAAATGTGCGCAAATATGCTTGCCAAAACATGTTTTGCGATAAATAATGAACTGGCTCTATTAAAGACTGAAATAGAAAATATATGCCATCTTCCGGCATCGTTAAGCGGAAGTGGTTCAGCCTTATTCGTGCTGCTTGCCGGCAAAGACTACCGTAAAGCGGAATATTTACGGCGCGAAATAGAAAGTTTGCTTGACTGCAATTGTATTATAGTTTTCAACAACCAATGGTAGTTTTGTAAGGCAAGTGTTATGGAAATTACTGAAGTAAGAGTAAAGCTGATTAACAACAAGGATGAGAGACTGAAAGCGTTTTGTTCGATGACCCTGGACAATGACTTTGTAATCCGTGATATCAAGGTTATTGAGGGTACGAACGGCTACTTTGTTGCGATGCCCTCAAGGAAGATGAGCGATCACTGTCCCAAATGCGGCGGCAAGAATCATCTCAGGGCAAAGTTCTGCAACAACTGCAGTGCGTCATTGGGTGAAGACAGGGCAAGAAAAGACATCAAGGGCAGAATGAAATTACATGCCGATATAGCTCATCCAATCAATGCCCAGTGCAGACAGACTATTCAGGACAAAATTGTCAAGGCTTTTAAAGAAGAGCTTGAAAAGGCAGCACAGCCCGGCTATAAGCCTGTCGAGTTCGATGAGCCTGATGACGATGTTCCTGATGAGATGGCCGAGCATTCTTAAAATTTTCTGCTTGCTGTTGATTTTTTGGTTTAACAGTTTTTCAAAACACCGGTGTGTTTGGTAGCGGAGATGATTGTTTATAAAATGGCTGCCAAGTGCGGTTCCGGCACATTAGCAAAGGTTAATGCTCGATCAATAATTCTTCGATTATCTTGTCTGCTGCCGCATCGAGTTTTTCGTTGAGGTTGTATTGCCCCCGGCAGATTTGCCTTCGGAGATTCAAGACCTTCTCAAATCTGACCTCCGGCAGTTTTGCCATTTTTTCGAGTAGTTGTCCAAGGGGAGTTTTGGCGCCGGCATCGAGAAGTTCTTCGGTTTTACGGTCATCTTCGGGACTCAGAGTATGGCGGACATTAACCTGCGAAGTTAGTCCGTTGATACGAGGTTGAGTTTTGACTCGATTCATAACTTTTTTACCTTTCCTATTTGGTCTTAGTATGAAAAATCCTCTTTTCCAGCTAAAACCCAAGGATCGAAGGTTTAGATTCCTGTCGAACCCCTATATATTGTGTTACCGCTATTCCCTTGCGGTTGAATATCGCTGCTTCTACTACTGATATCGACAGTGTAAAAAGGAAAACTTTAAAAAAGTTTATGTTTTTATTTTGGATATTTTGATTGGTTTAGCGGCTCAGGGGATTAGTTTATAGGTCTTTTTGTTGCTGTATTTTGCCTTCTTTCTGTTTTAGCTACTCATATATAATTTGAATACTCCGAGGCAAAATTGGCAAACTACAACATATTGTGGTAATGGGTAAAACAAGAAGGGGGTGAGATATTGAGCAAATGTGGACAGTGTTTGTTTTGATATTTAATTTTATATAAACAAGAATAAATATTGGGAGTTATATTGTTTTTGGTGGAAAATAGGGTTAAAGGGCTTGACAAAGTAGTTTTATGTATTAATGATATACGGCTCTTTAAGAGTTGGTTTCGGGGCCGTAGCTCAATTGGCTAGAGCATCGGACTGTCGATCCGAAGGTTGAGGGTTCGAGCCCCTTCGGCCTCGTTTGATAAAACCTTATAAGTTAATGACTTATAAGGTTTTATTTTTGGAGTCAAACTGCCTAAAACAGCATGTTCACCAAGGTGCACCAATTAGAAACTTTTCACTGCTCTTAAAAACTCTTTAACTTCTCACAAATTGGATGCTAAACTGTATGTTTACAATGTTAGCGGTGATACAGATAGCTGGGATTTTAAAAAATGCATTGATAAGATGATGCTCGACATAATGAAGATATAATTCCTTCCTTAATCGCAACGAAATAAAACGCGGCTTTCGCGATTAAGACAAATTTCAGGTTGATTATTGAAAATATGAGGATAATAGGTGATGATTGTCACCCACAGGGACGGAGTCTAAAGGATTGCAGGGATTGTTCCCATACTAATGAAAGACCAATTAAAAACGTTGCTATAGAATACTTTAAGAGGCATAATGAATACGAGAGAATCAAGTCAACGGTATCCTATTTGGATATTTTTTAATCCTATCAGGGCTATATCTGGCATCTGGAAATGCCGGGATTTACTCTGGCAGCTTGTGCGGCGGAACATTCAAGTTCGTTATAAGGGGACGATTATGGGCTTGGTGTGGATGGTAATAACACCGCTTATAATGTTAGCGGTTTATACCTTTGTTTTCAGTGTTGTTTTTAAGGCCCGGTGGGGAGCGGATTTTGGCGATTCCAAGGTTGCTTTTGCGCTTATTATGTTTTGCGGTATGGCAGTGTTCAATATCTTTGCTGAAAGTGTTACCGGTTCTGTGGGAGTGATTGTCGGAAATCCCAATTATGTAAAAAAAGTGGTATTTCCTTTGGAAATCCTGCCGGTATCCGCAGTGGTTAGCGCCTTTTTTTTCGGTATGGTTTCGCTAATAATACTTGTGGCAGGAGTTGTTTTGTTTATGCATAGGTTTAGTTTAGTTATTATTTGCCTGCCGTTGGTGTTTGTACCACTATCTTTATTGAGTTGTGGCATCTCATTGTTTGTTGCCTCGCTCGGAGTATATGTGCGAGACTTAGCACATATTATCGGAATTGGGATTCAAATCTTATTCTTTATGACACCGATCTTCTACAGCGTTGAGATGGTTCCGCAATCATTAAGAGCGATTCTACTTTTAAATCCATTGACTACTATTGTTCAGATGACAAGGCATATTTTAATATACAATAAGTGGCCAAGTTGGTCAGAGTTAGCTATTGTCACACTACTGTCTTTAGTTATATTTCAATTAGGATATGTTTGGTTTATGAAAACTAAGCGGGGATTTGCCGATGTCCTCTGAGGTTGTCTTGAAGATCCAGAATGTCGGCAAGTGCTACGAGATCTATGAGGCGCCGCATCACAGGCTTTTGCAGACGCTTTTGCGCGGCCGGCGGCAATTCTACAAGGAATTCTGGGCGCTTAAGGACGTTTCATTCGAAGTCAGAAAAGGCGAGTGCCTTGGCATTATCGGCCGGAACGGCAGCGGCAAAAGCACACTCCTCCAGATCATTGCCGGGACACTTGCCCCGACCACCGGAAGCGCAAGTGTGAATGGCAAGGTTGCCGCGCTTCTGGAACTCGGCAGCGGCTTCAACCCTGAGTTCACAGGGCGTGAAAATGTGTATATGAATGCCTCGGTGCTAGGTTTGAATAAGGAAGAAATCGACGCGCGCTTTGACGATATCGCTGCGTTCGCCGATATTGGGCAGTTCATCGGGCAGCCTGTTAAGACCTACTCCAACGGTATGTATGTTCGCCTTGCCTTTGCCGTGATTGCGCATGTGGATGCGGACATTTTGGTGATCGATGAAGCACTGTCCGTCGGCGATGCGGTGTTCACACAGAAATGCATGCGCTTCATCCGAAGCTTTCAGGAGAATGGCACGCTGATCTTTGTCAGTCACGACACCGCAGCGGTGCAGAACCTCTGCAAGTCTGGCATCTGGCTCAAGAATGGCAGGATTGAGCAGGTCGGCACGGCAAAGGACATCGCCGAAGCGTATTTGCAGTACACGTTGCAGGAGATCTACGGCGACGAGGCAAAGCTGAATTCGATAGCGCCTGCTGCTATCGGCAATGAAACATCTCCTGAGGAACCCAATCCCGACACGGAGGCTCCGCCAGCAATCGAATATGGAGCGATCGCATCGGTGCGCAACAACCTCACTGCGGCCAATGGCTGGAGAACCGGCCGGGCGGAAATACTTTCCGTTTCTCTTACGCAGCTGTCTTCCGGGCGGGAAGGCGTATTTGAAGGCGGCGAGCACGTGCGAATGACAGTGCTCGCCAAAGCCCATGAACCGCTGCCAAACCCGATTCTCGGCTTCCTGGTGCGCGACCGTCTGGGGCAGGATTTATTTGGTGAAAATACGTTGCCCTTTACCAATCGTGTGTCAACCCCGATTGGGGCGGGCATGACATTCAAGGGCGTTTTCGAGTTCAAATTGCCCATGCTTCCCAATGGGCAATATGCAGTAATGGCGTCTGTCGCCGATGGTGATCTTCACGACCATGTACAGCACCACTGGATGCATGACGCGCTAATCATTAACGTGTCCTCCAGCAAAGTTCGATGGGGACTAGTCGGTATTCCATTTAAGCAGGTGAAGTTAGAGGTAATTAATGAGTAAAAAGACGCTCCATCAACTGTGCGCTGAACACACTGGAAAGGTATCCGATAAGTGGTCCTTGTATCTGACCGAATATGACCGCTTGTTTGATGACTACCGCAACAAGCCAGTATGCTTGCTTGAGATCGGCGTACAGAATGGTGGCTCGCTCGAGATCTGGTCAAAGTACTTCAGCAATGCATCTGCCTTGATCGGTTGCGACATCGATCCGGACTGCGCACGGCTCAGCTACGACGATCCGCGCATTGGCGTTATCGTCGGCGATGCCAACGCGCGCGATACAAGCGAGCAAGTATTCAACCGCTGTCCACAATTCGATATTGTTATCGATGATGGCTCTCATCTTTCGAGCGACATCATCAAGTCGTTCGCGCTGTATTTCCCCCGTGTAGTGAAAGATGGCGTCTTTATCGCCGAGGATCTGCATTGCAGCTATAGGGACAAATGGGAAGGCGGACTGTTCGATCCCTACTCCTCGATCTCTTTCTTCAAGCGTCTTGCTGATATCATCAACCACGAGCATTGGGGTATAACCAAGACGCGGACTGATATCCTGCGCGGCATTTTTACGAAATACGGCTGTGAGATTGATGCAGAGGCTCTGACCCAAGTGCATTCAGTGGAGTTCATCAATTCTATGTGCGTGGTGCGCAAGGCGCCAGCCGCCGACAATGGCCTGGGCCGCCGCGTTATCTCAGGCTCAACGGAACTGGTGGTCCCAGATCTCCGGGATTTGCTGGACCCGGTTTTTGACCAGTCCAGCAATCCGTGGACTGCAAGGACAATACCACCCGACGAGGTGATTCAACATACGGAGCTGGCGCTCGCCAATACACAGCAGCAGATTGTCAATCTCAATCAAACCGTGGCTGAGCGCGATGCGCAGATTGTCAATCTCAATCAAGCCGTGGCTGAGCGCGATGTGCAGATCGCCAACCTCAATCAGGCCGTGGCTGAGCGCGATGCGCAGATTGCCAACCTCAACCAAGCTGTGGCTGAGCGTGATGCGCAGATTGCCAACCTCAACCAAGCCGTGGCTGAGCGTGATGTGCAGATTGTCAATCTCAATCAGGCCGTGGTTGAACGCGATGGGCAGATCGTCAATCTCAATCAAGCTGTGGCTGAGCGTGATGTGCAGATTGCCAACCTCAACCAGGCCGTGGTTAAACGCGATGGGCAGATCGTCAATCTCAATCAAGCTGTGGCGGAACGCGATTTTAAGCTTAGCGTGATCCGCAGTGAATTGCATAGTATTTACTCTTCCAAGAAATGGAAGCTGATCATAAAAGCTGCCGTACCTGTATCGCTCGCGAAGGCAGGGATATCAAAGATGAAAAAACGGGTCAAACGCTGGCGGCAATCGGCACAGCAGCGAAATTTCAATGCTAAGTGGTATCTAAAGCAGAATCCTGATGTTGCGATGAGCGGTATGGATCCCTATAAACACTATGTGGCCTATGGCAAAGCAGAAGGTCGCCTGCCTGCACCTGACTCTTTTTTTGTGCGAGGTATCAAGCGAGCTATAATGCTCACTGTCCTGCCTGTAGCGTTAAATCGCAGTGGTGGTATCAGACAGGCCATAAGAAAAGTCTGCTCTGTGTTTAAGCGGGAAGGATGGGAGGGAGTAAAGCGCAAAGTGATTTTTCTCTATTCTCAGGTAACACATAATAACTATGCCAAATGGATTCGCCGTTACGACACGCTGACGAATAAGATGCGTACCAAGATGCGTGCGCATATCGAGACGCTGCCGACCAAACCGCTCATCTCTGTGGTGATGCCGGTATATAATCCAAAGCCCGTTTGGTTGAAAAATGCGATTAAGTCGGTTCGGCAGCAGATTTATCCCCATTGGGAACTGTGCATTGCTGATGATGCTTCAACAGACAAAGCGATTCGCGCGATTCTGGAGCGTTATGCCAGGGAAGATACGCGCATCAAGGTTGTATTCCGTGAGCAAAACGGTCATATCTCTGCGGCATCCAACAGCGCGATTAAACTCGCCACGGGAGAGTGGGTTGCCCTACTGGACCACGACGATCTTTTAGCAGAACACGCCTTATTCTGGGTAGCCGATGCTATTAATAGAAAACCCGATGTCCGTCTAATTTATTCTGATGAAGACAAGGTCAATGAGAGCGGCAAGAGGTTCGATCCTTATTTCAAGTGTGACTGGAATGTGGATTTGTTCTACTCGCACAATTTGATCACCCACCTCGGCGTTTATCACACCTCAATCTTGCGTGAAGTCGGCGGGTTTAGGTTGGGGCTGGAAGGCGCCCAAGACTATGACCTGGCCTTACGCTGCATTGAGCACATAAACCCCAACCAGATTCATCACATCCCCCGGGTGCTCTATCACTGGCGTATGCATGCCAAAAGCACAGCGCAAACGGCAAATATTAAGCCCTATGCCTTTCTCGCTGGGGAAAAAGCGTTGAATGAGCATTTTAGGCGACAAGAGGTGAATGCAACTGCTGCTGAGTTGCTGGGTCGTGGGATGTATCGAGTTCGGTATGCTTTACCTGAGGTGCTGCCGTTGGTCAGCCTGATCATTCCCACCCGGAACCGGCTGCGACTACTTCAAAAATGTATTGAGAGTATTTTAAAGAAGACGACTTATCCGAACTATGAAATTTTGATCGTTGATAACGGTTCGGATGACCCTGCAACGCTGCAATATTTAAAAGAGCTGCAATCTGAACCAAGGGTCCGTGTTGTGCGAGACGACCGTCCATTTAATTATTCGGCATTGAATAATGCCGCCGTGAAATTGGCGATAGGTGAGGTTGTGGGATTGCTCAACAACGATCTCGAAGTTATTTCGCCTGAGTGGTTGTCAGAAATGGTTAGCCATGCCTTGCGGCCTGGTGTTGGGGCCGTTGGAGCAAGATTGTGGTATCTCGACGAAACACTCCAACACGGAGGAGTTGTGTTGGGCTTGGGGGGTGTGGCAGGGCATGCGCACAAAAATCTACCGCGTGATGAATATGGTTATTTTTGCCGTGGCAATCTCATCCAGAATTTTTCGTCTGTGACCGCCGCTTGTCTTGTGATTCGAAAGTCACTCTATGAGAAAGTGGGAGGGTTTAACGAACTGGATTTTCAAATAGCATTCAACGACGTTGATTTCTGTCTGCGTGTTCGCGAGGCAGGCTTTCGCAATATTTGGACGCCTTATGCCGAGTTGTATCACTACGAGTCCGCTACGCGTGGGTTCGAGGATACGCCTGAAAAGAAGGCGCGTTTCTCTAAAGAGATGCAATGTATGAAACGGCGCTGGGGCAATACGCTATTGAATGACCCCGCCTACAGCCCGAATCTTACTTTCGACCGTGAGGACTTCAGCCTGGCTTGGCCACCACGAGTTGAGCCGCTGCCTGAGCCTTTCCCTCCTGGACGGCTGCCGCATGTACAGTCACTCGATTCGACTTCTCCGGGGCCAACGATTCAGCAATCTCCTGCAAATCGTAATGAAAAAGCTCTGTTTATGATTGACAGAAACGGGCTCGGCCTCGAAATCGGCCCAAGCCATAATCCTTTGGCTCCCAAGAAACATGGGTTCAATGTTCATATCCTTGATCACGCGACTGCCGGTGAACTACGGATGAAATACAAGGAACATGGCGTCAACCTTGAAAACATCGAGGATGTGGATTTTGTTTGGCATGGCCAACCGCTTCATGAATTAATTGGGCGCGAGCAATATTATGACTGGATTATTGCAAGCCATGTTATTGAACATACCCCAGATTTGATCACATTTCTTATGGAATGTGAGAGGCTGCTTAAAACGAATGGGGTGCTATCCTTAGTCATTCCTGATAAGCGATATTGCTTCGATTACTTCAATGCGCCTACATCGACAGGGGAGCTTCTTGATGCGTTTGAGCAAAAGAGGAAGCGTCCCAGCCCCGGCAAGGTCTTTGATTATTTTGCCGGAGCCGCTAAGCGTAATGGGCAAATCGCATGGGGTCAGGGAACAAGTGGAGTGATAGAATTTGTTCATAGCTTTGACGATGCACGTTCCCAATGGAATAAGGCGAAAGTTTCAGACGAATACATTGATGTGCACAATTGGCGTTTTATCCCCGCCAGCTTCCATGTTATATTAGGCGATCTGCAATCGCTTGGTTTGACTGGATTCGGAATTAAAGCGGAATTTGACACGGATGGGTGCGAGTTCTTTGTCACCTTAGGCAAGTCGAAATCCCATCAGTTTGCAAATAGGCTCCTGGCTGTAAAGCGAGTGTTTGATGAAACGTAGTAAGCTCCATTGTCTCAAAGGAAGTATGTTTCAAGAAAGCTTTAGCATGAAGAAGATAGCGGCTCTTTTTTTAACAGTTGTATTGATGGTAATGGTTGGACTTTCTCTTTTTCCGGTTAATTACTCGCTAACAAGGGAGGTGCCATGAACATACTCGATACCTATACAACCAAAGCGCCCAGTCCACAAAATATACTTGATATTTTTTCGGGTGAGTGGTCGTCGCGCCTTCCCGCTAGTAACAATCTTGTAACATCGCCAGGCCATGCCGCGCTTTTTGAGGATCCACGAATTGATTGGGCCGCAGCGATACTGGGAGGTTTCGTCGGGAAAATCTGCTTGGAACTTGGTTCGCTTGAGGGAGGGCACTCCTACATGATGCAGAAAATGGGGGCAAAAAAAATTATCGCTATTGAGGCCAATAGCCGTGCTTTTCTTAAATGCTTGTGTATCAAAGAAATTTTTGATTTGAACAAAGTAGAATTCAGGTATGGCGATTTCAGAAATTTCTTTGTAGAAAATAGTGATCACTATGATATACTTATTGCCAGTGGTGTGCTGTACCATATGCTCGACCCACTTCAACTCATCAAACAAATGTCTCAGGTTTCTGATCAGCTTTATATTTGGACGCATTACTATGATGCCTCTATCATCAATGCGCGAGCCGACCTGCGTCCTAAATTCAGGGTGCTGCAAGATGTTGAAAAGGACGGTGCTCACTATCAGTGGATTGAGCAATCATATGACAGTGCTTTGAGCTGGAATGGGTTTTGCGGCGGCTCTGCCCCCACCAGCCGATGGCTGACACGCGAGTCGATTGTCAAATATCTCAATGCCAGCGGTTACAACCGCATTGACATTTCACATGAGGCGAAAGATCACCCGAATGGACCGTGCTTTGCAGTTTGTGCGCAACGCACATAAAACTGTAGTGACAAAATAACCGGTTTTAGTAAGGTGTGACTATGATAAAACGAACCAAATATAAGGAAAGGAATAAAAGAAATGAAAACAACCTTGCTGGTAATGACACTAAATGAGATCGATGGTATGAAGGCAATCATGCCGCAGATTGACAGGTCTTGGTTAGATCAAATCATTGTTGTGGATGGCGGCTCTACCGACGGTACCATCGAGTGGGCGAAGGAGAATGGATATTTTGTCTACGTGCAAAAGCAGTTAGGGTTTCGCCATGCATATGAGGAGGTTCTGCCTTATGTTGAGGGGGATGTGGTTATCACCTTTAGTCCAGACGGCAATTCTGTGTCGGCACTGATACCGGCCTTAATTGCTAAAATGAAGGAAGGATATGATATGGTGATCGTTTCTCGGTATTTGGATGGTGCTAAAAGTGAAGATGATGATAGGGTGACTTCCTTTGGCAATTGGCTATTTACCAAAACCGTTAACGTGCTTCATGGTGGAAAATATACGGATGTAATGGTTATATATAGAGCCTATCGGAAACAGGTTATTTATGATCTGGAGTTGTGCGGAGACAAAAGCTGTTCCTTTGTAGAGAAGTTGTTTCGAACCAAAATTAGTTGGGAGCCGCTGCTGTCTGCTCGTGCGGCAAGAAAGAAGCTTAAGATTGCCGAAATTCCAGGAGATGAGCCCTCAAGGATAGGAGGAGAAAGGAAGCTGCAAGTATTAAAGTGGGGAGCGGCATATTATTTGCAATTTATTTTGGAAAAGTTTCGTAAAGGCTGATGGTAAGAGTGATTTCAAGTCTCATCGCCCATAAAGCTCAGTTGTCGCATCCCGTATGCTTATAAGGTTGCCTGTGAAACAAAAGCTGGTGCGACTTGAAATAGGCTTTCGTTTAAGGAGTATTAACAAGTGCAGTATGCGATAATAATTTTACTCTGGCTGATAAGGCTGATAATAACATCAGAGCAAGAGCCTGTGCTAGCGTACGGTCCACACGATGCATTACTGTATGTAGAGCGTGCATTTAATCTTGTTAATACAGGAACTTTTGGAAGTTATAATTCAAGAATGTTTTTAAAAAATCCGCTAATATCGTATATCCTGTATGGATTCAGGCAAATATCTTTGCCGTATCATTTTTTTCTTGAATTAACAGTGTTGACTGCGGCAGTATACGCATTATATGTTGCCAAAAAACTGCAAATAAAATACGCGCCATTAATAATCGGAGCAGGTATTCTGTTTTTGCCGGCAACATATGACAATGCTTTTTTCGCAATTGGACGAGATGGTTTGTCACCAATATTAACAGTAATTTGCTTTTTATCTCTTCTGGATGTTTTTACAGAAATATATTATAAAAATAATAAGTTATTAGGGTATTTCCTGTTCCCTGTTTCACTGTCAATACTGGTTTTTTTACGTGAAGAGGGAAAGTTATTTTTGATATTGTTACTATCGTTGGCAGTATTTTCTGTATACCACCAGAAAAGATTTAATAAAGATTTCAGTTTCTCAGGTAAATATATCCATAGTCTTAAATATCCATTTGCATGTATGTGTATAGTGGTTACATTTGGTTTGATGTTAACATATGGGAATTATCAAATGTATGGGATATTTTTACACAATGATTTTTCAGGCGGAGAATTTCCAAGCTTAATAAACTCGCTAAGAAGGATCAAATCGGAAGACCAAAGTAGGTATGTATCTATCCCCAGGAGCAGTCTTGAGAAAGTAGCAAAATATATACCGGAGATGAGGCCGGTTTTGAACGTTTATCCTGCCCCCCCAGGTAAGAACAGTTATTTCTATAAAAGGTATGGGGTCTATGATCAATGGCCGGACAGCCATAATTTAATATGGATAAAGGATGCAATATTCAACGCAAAAGTTGCAACAGATGCTAAAGACTCGCAATTGTTTTACAAAAATATAAGTAATAAAATTGATCTATTGTGTGAACAAAAAGTGTTAAATTGCACCTCGAAAGGTAAAGGACTTATTAGAGCCCCGAGCAGTGTTGATGATTATTTACTGTGGATAAATGGTTTTTATAATTCTATATTAGTTCCATTTACGCAAAATTTTGTACTTTCAGTTAAGGGGGACAACTTAGTAAATAGTGATGCCGTTGATATAAATACTAAAATTATGGTTGGAAACGAATACGCTTATATTGCAATGACATCATTTGATAGTTTGATGCAGTTTAACGAGAAGACTGAAAGTCGAGTGCCTGTTGCTGAGGAAGAAAAGAAATACAGTTTAGTGAGGGCTAACTTAATTTATTGGCTTTTGTATCCAGATGTTGCAGTATCTAATAGTTCTGGAGTAAACACAGACTTGCGGGGGAAAATCAGTTCAATTGCAGAAGTGAATGAAGAATATATAGTTTCTCCGCTTTTCAATAAAAAAGCCTGGATGAATTACGACTATAAACTTGGTTTGGGTCTTGCGTTCCTTGTGCAGAATGAGTCCTATGCAAGGTTGTTCGCATCGAGTATTCAGTCTAATGAAAGATTAGGGGGTGAAGTTCATTATATGAACTGTGGCAGG
>JAPLMW010000039.1 GCA_026386845.1 Phycisphaerae bacterium | reverse complement strand
GTCATACACCGCACCGGCGAGATTGTTCAGCGTTGAATCCTTGACCATGTGCAGTACGCCGTCCGCCGCATGGGTGATTGTCCCCGAGTTCGTTAAGGCCCCTGGAGCGAAATATCCCCAGCCAGCGTCAATGCAATACCCAACAGTCTGCCCGCCGTTGCCGCTGATCGTGAAGCTCCCCTGATTCGTCAGACCGCCACTGCCTCCTATACTTCCGCCCTTCCACTCGAAACTCCCCTGGTTGGTCAGCGTTCCACCATCTTGAATCGACAGTACGGCCCCCGTGATCGTTCCGGCATTTTCCGAAATGCCCGTCCGAAGAACCATGGACTTGCCAGCTTGAAAATCGAGCCGAGCACCAGGTTGAACGGAAAGGAAATTTAGGGTCGCATCTTGGTCGAGCAGGATATTATGCGACAGTGTGACGTTGTATTCGAGCTTCGTGCCAATGTTGACATTCACTATTGGCGAATAATCCAAGAGTGGTATCGGAAACGTGACCGATTGCTCCGTTGGACCAAGCCCCTGCGTGAGGCCCTGCCAAGCGAACGATACGTTGCCGTTTGAGTACTCTACCCCCGATTGGCCTGTAAGGAAGTCCTGCCATGCCTTAGCTCTGTCGTATAGGACAACGATGTTCGACAATGACCATGTTGTTGGATCGCTCCAATTTCCCGAGTAAACGTCATTCACCGGAAGAGCGAACGACCCAATGTATCCGGTCACGCTGATACCGCCAACCGGGCTCCAGCCGATGTCAATGTCTGTGAGTTGCCATGTGTCGTTGATCCCAATGGGGCCGATGTTGAAGTCATTGCAAAACGCAGTCTCCGCAAACAATGTGATTAAAAAGATTGATGCAATTGTGTGCCTTAGAAATTGGAAAGCAACCTTGCCGACAGTATTATCTCTCATCCTGCTCATGGTTTTGTTTCTCTTTTCTTTAAAAATTTTGATCTTTAAGTTGTTAGACCAAAAGAAACAAAAATTACGTGCACGAGTCTAAACTCGTATACTCTCAATTTCGAGTTTGCTCCTTTATCTCCCATTTAGATTTTATGGCAGATATTATACCATTTTAGTCGGGTTTGTCAAGGGGAATACGATTTAAAATTGAAGATTGAAAATTTGAGACGAACCCCTCGGCATCCTGCTTCGCCAAGGCTACGCAGGATAAAGGCCGAGGGGCTAAATAACCATACCAATCTTGTCCAGATAAGCAAAAATGCGCAACAAAAAAGTTGCGCGCTTTGAAAAAATAAAAAAATTTATCTCCATAATCCACAAGCATTTACAAAAACGACCCTCGGAAAATTTGCTCAAATTTCGACAAAAACGCGCAACTTCTCAGGTAATACGGAGGGGCTATGTTGCCGGAGGCAACATAGTTTTGAGTTTTGAGTTCTTAGTTTTGAGTTAAGGAATCCAATGTATTTAAAATTTCAAATTAAAGTGCCGGCTTTTATAGAAAACATCATTGTCTATTTTCTCCTGCGCTATAGAACAAAACGCTACGGAATAGCATTCAGACGCATCAAACTAATCAAAGATAAAGAAACAATTTCCAAATACCGCTATACCATCGTTGACCCGGACGATTATCAAAAATTGGCCGAATATAACTGGCAACTATACGACAAAGAAAGAGGACGCTATGTGGTGCGCCTTGAAGGAAGACAAATTATCTCGATGCACCGTGTAATTATGAACGCTCCCCCCTTCGACCGCGCTCAGGGCGGGGTAAGGCTCGTCGTTGACCATATAGACGGAGAAGGACTAAATAATATAAAACAGAACCTGCGAATCGGGACAATCCAACAAAATAATATGAACTGTAAAAAAAGAAAAAGGCCTGCAAGCTCAAAATATAAAGGGGTAAGCAAAAGAAACTGTGATAGAAAATGGCGCGCAGGCATAAAATATAACGGAACAGCCATACGATTAGGCTCATTCGATACCGAAGAAGAAGCGGCAAGGGCCTATGACGAGGCGGCAAAGAAATACTATGGAGAATTCGCAGTTTTGAATTTCCCTGAAAACCCCGTCATCATAAAAGACGCCGCAAGCGGCGTCTGCCCCCCGGCATCCGCCTTCGTAAAGACTTCGTCGGACAGGCAGGTCCGGGGGCTAACCGAAAAATTGAAGATTGCATTATTTTGAAAAAGCGATAAAATAAGAATAGAAAGAAGGTGTGGGATGAACCACCGCACCTATTTATTATATATAAAGTTGAATAGAACCCCGCTGCAACGTGCTGCGGGGCGGATGTAATTGAATATTGAATAGGTGCGGGATGAATTCGGCATATACACAAAGTTTGAATAAACTGATAGAAGAACTGGCAAAGCTGCCGGGGATAGGACCCAAGACGGCTGAGAGGCTTGCTTTTCATATATTGAAAGCTGACAAAAACGAAGCCATTGCTCTTGCCGATGCGATAATGAAATTAAAAAGCAGTATTCGTCAATGCAAACAATGCCACAATCTTTCAGAGGGAGATTTGTGCTCGATTTGCACAGACGACAGGCGCGATAAAAGTATTATTTGCGTTGTCGAGCAGTTCCAAGACCTTATCGCTTTGGAAAAGACCGGACTTTGCAAATGGGTCTATCACGTTCTCGGCGGGCATATCGCACCGCTGGAAAATATCGAGCCGGAAGATTTGACAATCGAACATTTATTGAGCCGTCTTCGCAGCGAAAAAATTACTGAAGTTGTAATGGCGACAAACCCAACCGTTGAAGGCGACGGCACAGCTTTGTATATCGGTTCGCTGATAAAGCCTTTGGGCATAAAGGTTACCCGTCTTGCAAGGGGTCTTCCCGGCGGAAGCCAGATTGAATACGCCGGCGGCGCAGTCCTAACCGATGCAATCCTCGGCAGATGCGAGCTGGAATAGCGTTTTAGGCTGATTTTTGCCGGTTTTTCATCATTTTTACACATCAGGTTGCTTTTTTTACCCCAATTTGCTATATTTAACTGAACTGGAATGGAATTTGCGTAGTAGGTACGGATTTTTCTTGGAAGCGGTCCCTGAGGCGGGATAAATATGAAGATGGATATGTCACATCAAATGCGTCTTGAGCAGCGGATGAAGCTTGCACCGCGGATGATTCAGTCGATGGAGATATTGCAGCTTACGACTCTTGCGCTTCTGGAAAAAATCGAGGCTGAGCTTAACAGCAATCCTGTTCTGGAAGTTGCCGAGCAGGGCGAATCTGATACGACGGCGGATTCCACGATGGAGCAAACAGTCGGTCAGCCTGGCGAGGTTGAGACAGGCGAAAAAGACCTGATAATCAAGAGCGACCAGGATAAGGCCGATGGTTTTGAACGCCTGAACGATTTTGCAGAACGGACGGACGATTACCTGCATCGGACGGAAGTTTCAAAACGGACTGGTGATAGCGAAGAGTCTGACAGAAAACTTGAGGCGATGAACAACACCCCCGACAGGGGACGGTCTTTGCACGATTATCTTACCGAACAATGGCAGCTTGCGGATACCGATGAAAAGACCAAAAAGGCAGGGCAGGCAATTATAGATTATATCGACGAGAAGGGTTATCTGAAGGTCAGGCTTGAGCAGCTTCATAACAAGGACAGAAAAGATTTTGCTATGGAGCATCTTGAACAAGCATTGCAGCTTATTCAGCAGCTTGAGCCAGCCGGCGTAGGCGCCCGCGACGCAAAGGAATGTTTGTTGATACAGATGGCTCAATCTTCCGAGGATATGAGCTTTGAAATGGAGCTTGTTTCAAAGTATCTTGATAAACTTCTTGAGAACAAGCTGCCGGAAATCGCAAAGAAGATGAATTGTTCCATCGAGCGGGTCAAAGAGGCTCTTTTGCGTATGCGCAAACTCGATACATCTCCCGGCCTTGTTATAAGCAAGGAACAAAGTTTCCCTATAAGACCTGATATTATCGTTGTTGGCGCCGAGGATGGTTCGACAGAGCTCACCACAGGCGGCAATTTTAAAGTTTATCTTGCCGACAAAAGCGTTCCTGCTCTTCGAATAAACGAAAATTACGCGGGTATGGCCAAAGACAAAAAGCTCGATACCAAGACCCGCGATTTTTTAAAGACCAATATACTCTCCGCAAGATGGCTGCTGGATGCGATTGAACAGAGAAAACAGACTTTGCTGCGTGTAAGTCAGGCTGTTGTCGGCCGCCAGAGGGAATTTTTTGAAAAGGGCACGATGTATTTGAAGCCCTTGCCGATGTCGGAAATAGCCAAGATGGTCGGCGTTCACGTTGCGACGGTTTCGCGTGCGGTCGCGGGCAAATATATTCAGTCGCCGCAGGGTATTATGCCGCTGCGAGACCTTTTCGGCGGCGGAATGGAAACCGACAGCGGCGAATCTGAAAGTTTTGAGGCAATCCGCGCCAAGATGCAGCAGATAATAGATTCAGAGGACAAGTCAAAACCGCTCAGCGATGATGCTATAAAAA
This sequence comes from Phycisphaerae bacterium, assembly GCA_026386845.1. Classification (GTDB taxonomy): domain Bacteria; phylum Planctomycetota; class Phycisphaerae; order Sedimentisphaerales; family UBA12454; genus JAPLMW01. The sequence continues at coordinate 57,424 of JAPLMW010000039.1, read as the reverse complement.
AGAAACTCGAGCAAATGGGCGTAAAGGATATTGCCCGCAGAACGGTTGCCAAATACCGCAAGATAATGAACATCCCAACAACGAGATTCAGAAAACGCTTCTAATTATCCTACAACGGCCTTCATAATCACGAAGAGAACTATTGCCGTTATAATCATAAAGACGAGGATTGAACCGAAGAGGAGAAAAACTTCCTTTAGGAAAGAGACGAATTTAATCTCTTCGAGTTTTATAGCTTTGTAGACTATTGCTATGACCGCAATCAGCGGCAGTGCAAGAAGCAGGCCCTTTGCGGTCGTGCCGATATCCATAGGCGACATAAATCCGGCGAGAACGTACTGGCATAAATTTAAACTGTTTATCATTAGCTTTGCTCTTTTATGTTTTTACAGTGAGCCACATACACGGCGTTTACGATGCACAGGAGGTTAAGCATTCCCGCGATGCCAGTGTAAATTTCGCCCATTTCTCTTGGTTTTCCGTAAGATTCAAGATGATATACACTGCCGGAAAGGTGCGCAAGATACGCAACCGCCGGCGAATTAAGCATTTGTGCCCAATACCACGGCGTGCTTGCGTCAATAACAGCGATTGAGCCGAACCAGATTCCCAGCACAAACGCAAACGCGATTGAAAAGAATATTATCGCGGCTCTTTTGGGCCGGCCGATAAGCCAGTGTCCTGCGCCGGGTATCCACCAGCCGGCAATTCCGACCAGAAAAAGGTACGCGACGGCCGGCAATCCTGATTTTCCGGCAGTTATTTCTTTCACAGTTTGGCTCCGTTTGCGTCGTTTTGTTTGGCCGGATTATTCGGTTCATTTGGTTCGGCAGCGGCGGGTCTGAAGTTTAATCGCTTGATGATATTATCCGGCATAAAATGCTCAATCGTCATACTCTGTGCCAATATAAAATTTTCCTTGTATGCGATTTGCTGCCTTGATGCTTCGTATTCATCGGTTGTTACAGGGTTTCGGCTAAGACTCTTTATTACATAGCAGCTGAGCAGCGGCTGGAATTCAATAACTGCCGGCACATTTGCATCTTCAAGCCGGACTTTATTTGGTTGTTGAAGAAGCGAATAAAATTTATCCATCAGTTTTGCCTGGATTGCACGCTGATTGATGAGGTGTTCAATGCCGGGCAGTTGTGCCGCCCATGTTTTTGCTATTTCGACATCCGTCCGGGAAACTCTTGTTTTTTGGTCCCATTTCTGTATTTCAAAGGTTTTTTGGGTTTCGTTGCCGTCTTTGGCCGACTTCGGCGGACTTAATCGAGATGGGTAGAGCGAATTGAATTTTTCAATAGCGACATCCCATCCCTTATTTTTGGCCAGTTCGGCAAACTCGTTTGCCTTTTGGCGGGCGGTCTCAAAAGCCGCCAGTTTTCTGCAATCCTGTTTGACTTTGTCCTTCAGGACAAAAGTTTTTTCCTTTTGCTGCTTGTCTTCAAAAACTGCAGGCAGATTCTTTTCGTAACTGAAGTTTATATCTGTCAGCACAGCCGAATTTCCGGCTTCGATAACGCGAACCATAGCGATAATGGTTCCCATACTATCTATAAGAGGTCCGAAGCTGACATACATTTTAGGTTTTGGCGGGTCAAAGGGTCCGAGTTTGGCAGCCTCGCTGCCGAGCTGTTCTGCTGCAAAGGCCAGTCTTGTCAGACTTGTCGGCACTTTGCTTTGAGTCTGCATCATAAGTGAGCCGAGACAGCGGTCCTGCTGCATTTCCTCTGCGGCCAGAGGAGCAGTTTTTCCCGTATATATTTTTATGTTGTTCTGTTGTGCGATTTTTTCAGCCGGGGCGGCGTAGTCCGTCATTTTTTCCTTAAACTGCCGGGCCGCAGCAGTTTCAAAACTGAGCGATTCAAAACCGGCCTGTGCCTGTTCAACAACATCATCGAGAATGTTTCTTGCCTTTGTGCCTGCCTTTCCGTTAAGCAGCAAATCTCTGATGATATCGGCAACTTCGGCGTAGCTTCTCTGTTTTTTGATGAATTTGGAATTGGGGTCGTTTGCGTCTTCGGGAACCTCCTCGGTGAAACGCCCGATATTCTGCTGATAATACTCTTCAGTTTCTTCCTGGGTCGGCGGCGTTACAAGTTTTTTTATATCTTCGAGTTTTATTATGATATATTCAAGTGCGACTCTCGGTTTTTGTTTGTATCCGAAACCGCAGGGATTTTCTTCTGTTATTGTATCCGCATAATAATTTTTATATTTTTCAAACTGCCCGGCGATTTCGGCCTCGTCAGGTTCGCTTGTTTTATCTATGAATGTTTCACTGCTGAAATCCACGAACTCGGCGTTTATGGTTTCGTTTGCTCTTACTGCCAGATTTGCCATTTGTCCTTCCGTAACATCTTCCATATCGGTAATTGCTCTGGCATAAGCGATAATGGCAAGAATATTTGCGAAGGTCGAAAGCACACCGTCATCCGTCATCCCATTGACTTGTCCTGCGTTTCTTACGAGCGTTTGAGCGTCAATCTGATTGTTGGTGATTTTAGGTATAAGCTCGCTGAGTATTTCTCCGGCACGCTGCGGCGGGACGGTGAACCCTGCGTTTTTTGCCTCCGCTTTTAAAAGTATCCAGAAAAGCTCCGCTCTTCCTCTTGTCTGTTCGAATAAGTCGTTTACTCTCACCGAGCTTACGCGGAGGCGATTTTGCGCGACAATGTTTTTTATTTCATCGCTTAATGCCGCCGGCGGGACAGCTTCCGGGAATATCAAATGGCCGAGCAGCACAAACCTTAAATCCTGCTGACTGACAAGAAATTTATCAATATAAAGTATTTTCATCGCGGAAAGTTCGCTCGATGCCGCTCTGATATCATTAAGGTTGATTTTCTTGTCCTTGTTGAATAGCCACATTGCCTGCTCAGGGCCTTTCATGCGGGGCTTTGCCAACTGGCTCAGCAGGGTCGGCATAACGAAGGCTATCATAATGATGATTACAAATACGGCCATCAGCTTTGTTTGATTCTGTCTTATCCACTTAATTGGATTCATATAATACTCCGAAAAACTTTCCAAAAATTACTCGTCCGGCTGTAAAGTCAAATGCTAAAAGAGCTTGTAAACGCATAAAGACTTTGTTTTAAAACATCACAGTATAAGCAATCCCAGCTGCTTTGCAATAGAAAAAACACAAGCCATTTTAGCGCAACTATTTGCACTTTTTACAGTTAAAGATTATCATATTGTCCATTGAATATGGAATTTACGAAATCCAAAAAGCAGTTTACGAAAGCCGCTCGTTTTATCCCCGGCGGGGTTAATTCGCCTGTAAGGGCGTTTAAAAACGTCGGCGGCAGTCCTGTTTTTATTGCAAAAGGCAGCGGCTCGAAAATTTACGACATCGACGGCAACGAGTATATTGACTATGTATGTTCATGGGGTGCTTTAATACTCGGCCACTGTCATCCGCAGGTAATCGCCGCGGTAAAAAAAGCGGCACAGAAGGGAACGTCTTTCGGCGCCCCCACTGCTGCGGAAACCGAAGTTGCGGAAATTATTTGTAATGCTTTCGATTCGATTGAGAAAGTTCGTCTTGTCAGCAGCGGCACAGAGGCGGTAATGACCGCCGTGCGACTTGCCAGAGCTTTTACGGGCAAAGATTATATTTTAAAAATGTCCGGCTGTTATCACGGCCACAGCGATTCGATGCTCGTTTCCAGCGGCTCAGGTTCAGCTCAATATTCAAAACCTTTATGCCCCGGTGTGCCGAAATCTCTTTGTGCCCTTACGATTGTCGCTGATTACAATGATATTGATTCGACGGCAAAGGTTTTTGAGAAATACAAAAATAAAATTGCCGCGTGCATAATCGAACCGGTTGCCGCGAATATGGGAGTTGTTTTGCCGAAGCCGGGCTATCTTAAAACTCTCAGAAAACTTTGCAGCGACAATAAATCTCTTTTGATTTTTGATGAGGTGATAACCGGTTTCAGACTTTGTTTCGGCGGAGCTCAAAAGTTATTTAAAGTTAAACCCGATTTGACCTGCCTGGGAAAGATTATCGGCGGCGGTCTTCCGTGCGCAGCCGTCGGCGGCAGGGCGGAGATTATGAACCTGCTGGCGCCGGCAGGGGGCGTTTATCAGGCCGGCACCCTGAGCGGCAATCCACTGGCTACTGCCGCGGCTCTTGCAACGCTTAAATTATTGAAAAATAAAAATTTTTATAATCGGCTTGAAGAAAAATCACAAATGCTTCATACAGGTTTGCTCGATGCCGGCAAACAGGCGTCAATTCCATTGACTATAAACCGTATCGGTTCGCTTTTAAGCTGTTTTTTCACTGAAAAGCCTGTTTTCGACTTCGCCGATGCAAAATCAGCGGATGCAAGGCTTTTTGCGGCGTTTTTCGCCCAAATGCTCAAAAACGGCATATATCTTGCCCCCAGTCCGTTCGAGGCGATGTTTATTTCCGCAGCACATTCGAAAAAGGATATTGAAAAAACAGTCAAAGCTGCACAGAATAGTATAAAGGAAATAAGGAAATAAGGAATCAAGGAAGCAAGGAAGGCATTCAATTGTTTTTCCTTACTTCCTTACCTCTTTATCTCTTTACTTCCTTAAAAAAGATGAAAAACGAAACTATGATATTTTAAGGATATAAAAATGGCTGAAGATGCAAAAAAACAGGACCAGCTTATCGAGACCACCGATTGCCTGGAGGCAATCGGCACGCTCAAGAGCAATAAAAATTTCTTTTTCCTGGTTTGTTTTCTCTGCCTGCTGATTTTACAGGGCATTTTCTGGCTTGTGCCGACACAATACGTTGAAAAGCCCGGTAAGGAAATAGTTCAGCAAGATGCCTCGCCGGTTGTGGAAATTTCGCAGCTTGCCGCACGTGCCGAAAAAGAAAAAGCTATAAAGATTGAGAAGAAAACCGAGAAAACGGAAAAGGCTGCGCAAGAGTTGGCAGCCGATGTTAATACCGAGCCAAACGAGCCGAACACGCCGGTGCCCGCGAAAACTATTACTATTCCTCCCCTTAAGATTAAGTTTTCGCAGTTGTCCTGGCTGATAAGATTTTGCAATTATCTGCTTGTCGTCTGTTCAGTGATTTATTCGCTGACACTGCTGTTTTGTATGAAGATTTCGCTTGTCGGCAGGCTCGGAGGAATAAGGCATATCACCAAAGCGGTTTTCGTTTCCTTTTTTATGATTGTTCTGCTTTTACCGTGGCAGATTATTTTCAAAGGCGTGATAACCGGTGCGATATATACTCCGACCGAGCTGCTTGATGCCTGGACGGGTTTTGACCAGACCAGAGTGATTGCAAATATGGTAATGTTTCTTCGTTTTACCGGTTTGTGGCTGGTTGTCATCATACTTCTCTGCTGGGCGCAGCTTAAGAGTATGCGATGGTCGAAGAACACTCTAAAGCGTCTCGGCATAATCGCGTAAGGTTTTTAAAGTGTCTGCTTTCCGCATAGCGTTTATCGGCACAGGCATAATGGGCAAACCAATGGCTTTGAATCTGCTCAAGGCCGGTTTTCCCCTGACTGTGCATTCAAGGACAAAGTCAAAAGCCCAAGAGATTATAAAAGCGGGAGCAAGATGGGCCGATAGTCCCGCTGCCGCAGCCCAAGATGCGGATGTGGTTATAACCTGTGTTCCCGATACTCCTGATGTAAGGCAGGTTCTGCTCGGTAAATCCGGCGTGATTGAATCAGCTCATCCCGGCCTTATCTGTATTGATATGTCAACCATTTCGCCGTCTGAAACTCAGCAGATGGCGAAAATTCTCGCTGAAAAGAAAATTATTTTGATAGATGCTCCTGTCAGCGGCGGCCAAATCGGCGCCCAGCAGGCCAAGCTTTCAGTTATGGCGGGCGGCCCAAAGGAATATGTTGAAAAAGTCAGGCCGATTTTTGAAGTAATGGGCAGGAGTATTACCTACTGCGGCCCATCGGGTTTCGGCCAGATAACGAAACTTGCCAATCAGGTTATGGTAATTCACACGATTATGAGCGTCGCTGAAGGTCTTGCCTTTGCTCAAAGAGCCGGCCTTGACCTTGATACTACATTGGCTGCCACATCCGCCGGTGCCGCGGGCAGTCATTCACTAAAAGCTCTCGGCCCCAAAATTATCGCGGGCGATTTTAAGCCTGCTTTTTCGGTTGATTTGCAGTTGAAGGATTTAAAACTGGTTCTCGAATACGCCGAGAAGATAAATCAGCCCCTGCCGGGCACTGTGCTCGCAAAGGAATTGTTATCCGTATTAAAGACTCAGGGCAGAGGCTCCGATGGCACCCAGGCCCTGTTTGATGTCATAAAGCAATTGTCCGCCGGGAAAACCTTAAACAGGTAATTGCTCCATTGAAAACCGTCATTTCGACCGAAGCGACCCCTTAGGGGGAGCGGAGTGGAGAAATCTATTAAAAAATTTGATTATGAAAAACTATTATGTTTACATAATGTCAAGCAAAACCGGCACTTTATATATCGGAATGACTAATGACATTAAAAAAAGGGTTTATCAGCATAAAAATCATCTAATGCCGGGTTTCACAAATAAATACAATATTGACCGATTACTTTATGTAGAAAGGGTATCAGACCCGATTTCAGCCATTAGTCGGGAAAAACAAATCAAAAAATGGAGACGGGAGAAAAAGGTTGCGATTATTGACTCGATGAATCCCGACTGGAAAGACTTAAGCGATGGCTGGTATGAATAATATTCGTAAAGAACGTTTTTTAATAGATTTCTCGGCTTCGGCCTCTTCGAGGCCTCCGCTCGAAATGACTACACCAGACAAAATTTTGTGGCGTCGGGAAGGAATGTAGTTATAATTTCAGGGTTTATTCCTCATTTTGAAAGTTGATACTGTTTATGAAAAAGACAATACTTATTTTGGAACTCGTTCTAATTGCATTATTTTCAGCCAGTTGTCAAAAACCCAAAAAGGTCAAGCGTCTGGAGGAAAAACCTCAGTATGATAGACCCCTGCCGCCGGGCCAACTTGCGCTGAGAAAGATAACTAACCCCGCTGATATTCCAGACTTTACGTTTGCCTGCCACGACCTGATGAACCTTAAAAAAGCGGCACAAAAAAGTCTTAATTACCTGTCCAAACCGTCAAGTAAGCAATTTTATCCCTATGGCGAGATTACTCACGACAAAGCAGTTGCGAGCCTCAAGGCGTTTATCGAATTACTTGACAGCGGCCAGCGAGGCAGTCAGTTAAACGAGACTATACGTCAGAAATTCGATGTTTACATCTCTGTCGGCTGTGATGATATGGGGACGGTTCTGTTTACGGGTTATTATACGCCGATTTTTGACGGCTCTCTTAAACGGACGGAAAAGTTTCAGTATCCTCTTTACAAGCAGCCGCCGGACATTGTAAAAGGCCCAAAGGGTGAAATTATTGGCAGAAAGGGAGCCGATGGTCAAATAGAGCCATATCCTTCAAGAAAGATTCTTGAAGTTTCTGATTCGCTTAGAGGACAGGAATTGGTCTGGCTCGGCGATGCGTTTGAGGTCTATATCGCTCACGTTCAGGGTTCTGCAAAGATTAGACTTCCTGACGGCAAACTTTTCGGCGTCGGCTACGCTGCAAGTAACGGCCATGATTACAAGAGTTTGTCCAAGGCAATGGTCGAACAGGGCAAAATCAGCGCCGAGCAGATGAGCTTATCAGCGATGATTGCTTATTTCAAAAAACATCCCGAGGAAGTTGGTCCCTGCACGCAGCTTAATCCTCGCTTCGTGTTCTTTATGGCGGAAAAGGGCGAGCCTCGCGGCAGTTTGAACGAGGAGGTAACAAAGCTGCGGAGCATCGCGACGGATAAATCTATTTTCCCGCCTGCAAATCTGGTATTTATTTCGACAAGACTGCCTTATGAAACAGGTGGCGTTATTGCGGAAAGACCTTATACCGGTTTTGCACTTGACCAGGACACCGGCGGCGCAATTAGGGCAGCTGGCAGATGTGATGTTTATATGGGTCAGGGCGACAAGGCCGGAACACTGGCGGGCCGGACTTATCAGGAAGGCCGGCTGTATTATCTGTTTGTAAAATAAAATTATTCGAGGTTTAGGGGTTTGCTTGCCCCGTGAGATGCCGCTTCGGCTATCTCATCGGGGTCATTGCGAGTCCCTAAGGGACGTGGCAATCTAATTTGGCTTATAGTTCTTTAAGTAGTCTTGCAAAGGCAGTTTTTGCATCCACTCCACAGGCTTTAGACCATACAATAAACTCAGTTATATCAACCCTTCTGTTGGCTGTTTCACAGTTATAAATGTATGATTGAGGCTTATTTATGATTCTTCCTATGTCTCTTTGGGTAAGACCTGCCTTTTCCCTCATTTCTCTTAGAAAAACAGGTATTTTTTTATACATTAAGTTATGTTGCGACTTGGTAGCCATAAACATAATTTTATGGCAGAAATGTCTTGACACGAGTTTAGTGTTAGGATAAAATGGAGCAAATTCGGCAGGAATTTTATTATTAAGATTTGGAGGAAGAGAAAATGAAACATACCTTTAATTCACCATAAATTTACTGCAACTATGTTTTTCGTCATTTCTCAGGGGAATTGTTGCCTTGAGAAAATCTAAACAATAATTTTTTGGAAGGGAAGAAAATGAAAAAGCAATTCTTTTTTATGATGGTTTTGGCAATCGGACTGTGTAGTTTCAGTCCAGCCGCAACGATACCTTATTCAACAGATTTTTCAACCGATCCGGGCTGGGTTACAGACCAGACATCAAAATACTATTGGGATGAACCAACCCAAAGATATTATGTCCAACCTGAGCATCAGTATCCCGGTTATTCGCCAAGCAGATATACTTACAAAGAACTGTCGGAAGCTGTAGGAAGTTTTGAACTCCAGTGGGATGTCAATGTAACACGATGCGACTGGTCTATCAGTATTCCCTTTGGTATTTACGATAGTAGCTTGACTCGCTATGCGATTGATCCGGATCCTCTGGGTCAGTATGTTCTGGGACTAGTTGCCAATCCAGATGCAGGCCATATTTGGTCTTTAATCGTAAGTGGAGAAGATGGAGATGCCGGAGCGGCCGGCGGGACGTGGAATTTCGATACTTTGTACACATGCGAGCTTTCTTACGACGCCAGTACATATATGGCAAGTTTCGATGTGTGGGAGAGTGGCAGCAGTGTTTGGTCATCCGTTCCGATGGCAGTGCCGGGGGGCTTCACTAATGACCTCATGTATTTGGGAAGCTCGAGCAGTGGGATAGGAGATGATGGCCAATATCGCGGCATTTCGTCCTCGGCGGTAGCAGAAGGTTACATTGATAATGTGAATCTTGTCCCCGAACCGGCAACGATTCTTTTATTAACTCTCGGCGGTTTGCTTTTGAGAAAAAAACATTAATTATTTTTTTACAAGGAGAAGAAAATGAAAAAGATGGTGTTGATAATGTCGATGGTTATTGTGTCTTTTGTTTTTTTGAATGAAGCTCAAGCTCACTGGCCCGAACAGGATAAGTTGGTCGCCTCAGATGGCGCCTCCGATGACCACTTTGGAGCTTCCGTTTCTATCAGTGGTGACCGTGCTATTGTGAGTGCGTATGGGGATGATGACAATGGAAGCGATTCTGGCGCGGCGTATATATTTGAACCCAATGATGTCGACCCCAACAACTGGGACCAGATTGCCAAGCTAACCGCCTCAGATGGCGCCTCCGATGACCACTTTGGAACTTCTGTTTCTATCAGCGGTGACTATGCTATTGTGGGGGCGTATCAGCATTACAACGGTGGCGCCGGCAAGGCATATATATTCAAGTGGAATGGGACGAGCTGGGTCCAGCAGGACAAATTAACCGCCTCAGATGGCGCCGCCGGAGACCAATTTGGCGTACGGGTTTCTATCAGTGGTGATTTGGCAATCGTGGGGGCGAATTACGATGATGACAATGGAAGTGACTCCGGTTCTGCATATATATTTAAGAAAAGCGTTACACCGGGCGATCCCAACTGGTACCAGCAGTGCAAGCTGACCGCCTCAGATGCCGCCGCCGGAGACCAATTTGGCCTTGTTTCTATCAGTGGCGACCGTGCTATTGTAGGTGCGTTGAGGGATGATGACAATGGAACCAATTCCGGCTCGGCGTATATATTTGAACCCAATGATGTCGACCCCAACAACTGGGACCAGATTGCCAAGCTAACCGCCTCAGATGGCGCTGCGGGTGATAACTTTGGCCATGGTGTTTCTATCAGCGGCGATTACGCCATCGTGGGAGCTATATTCTATGACAATGGAACCGAATCCGGCAAGGCGTATATATTCAAGTGGGATGGGACGAGCTGGCTTGAGCAGCAAAAGTTAGATGGCACCGACAGTAGAGATGGCTTTGGACACACGGTTTCAATTAGCGGCGATTATGCCATCGTGAGCGCTTCTTACGAAAACAGCTTTACCGGCTCGGCATATATTTTCCAGCGCGACGGTCAAACCTGGGTGCAGAGAAAAAAGCTGATTGCCTCAGATGGTGCCGCCCCCTATGACTGCTTTGGCCTTGGTGCTTCTATCAGCGGCGATTATGCCATTGTGGGGTCTTATTTAGATCACGCCAACGGCACCGATTCCGGATCGGCGTATATATTTAACAAGGTATGTCCCATCGGCGACATAGACAACAATTGCTTCGTAGATTTTAGGGACTTTGCCATTATGGCAGGTGAGTGGCTACAGTGTAATTAGAAGATCGGATTGAATGCGATAATATTGACGACGGTGAATTGTTAGGGAAACCATAAAACTTAAGCAAATAAACTCCGACTTTATTGCCGCCACGCTCTTACTGCCCGGCTTTGGTGGTTTGGCTTTGAGAAAAAAACGCATATAAAAATTAGTCAATTCAAACAGGGCCGAGTCTGTTTGCCTCGGCCTTTCTTTTCCTTATTTCTTTGCTTCCTTACCTCCTTATTTCCTTGCTTCCTTTCACCAGCGACCAGCAACTATCAACTATCGACTTTTCTAATTCTTTTGTTATCATTTCTTCTATGTTTGACATTTTTGAATTTTTGAAAGGCAGGCTGCTTGTAACAAGGCTTTTGTTGTTAGCCTCCGCGGCCGGTCTCGTCGTTATCGGCGTAATGATGATTTACGCCTCCGGCAACCCTGCCGTATCCGACAGCCCGCCAAATGGCGAGGTCTCGCCGAAGGCGGATGAACAATTAAGTGCAGCCGCCGGCCTTTGGCAAAAACAGTTAATTTTTGCCGCAATCGGTTTCATCGGCTTTATTATTATGAACTCCTTCAGTTACAGAAAACTCGGCCCCGCGAGTTTCTGGCTTTATGCCGCGATAATTATATTATTGGCGATTTTATTATTGGATAGAATCATCGACCTCCCTTTTGTGCCGTTAAAGAAAGGCTCTCGCCGGTGGATTGTGATTGGCTCATTACCGCAGTTTCAGCCGTCCGAGTTTTTTAAATTGATTTACGTAATAGCGCTCGGCTGGCATTTACGATACAGAAGCAACTATCGTAATTTTTCAGCGCTTCTGCCGCCGTTTATTCTTACCTTTCTGCCGATGATGTTGATTTTGCTTGAGCCGGATTTGGGAACAGTTTTATTGATTATGCCGGTATTTTTAACAATGCTGTTCATTGCCGGCGCAAAAACAAAGCATCTGTTTGCGATAATTATTCTTGCCGTTCTTGCCTTTCCGGTTCTCTGGTTTCAGATGCACGATTATCAGCGGATGCGGATAAGTTCGGTGCTTTTGCAGGACAAAATTGACGGCAGCGAAAGCTGGTTCAAGCAGGAGGCCGAAAAGCATCTCTGGCTTGCGAAAGCTCTCGGCGTCGGAACAGAGAGAATAAGAAACTGGGAAGTCGGCGAAGGTTATCAGCTTATACGTTCCAAACTCGCAATAGCATCAGGCGGTTTTTACGGCCAGGGTTTTCGTGAAGGGCCGTTTATCAAATACAAATTTCTGCCGGAAAGACACAACGATTTTATTTTTGCGCTTATCTGCCATCAATGGGGTTTCGCGGGAGCGGTGCTGGTAATGGCTTTGTATGCTCTGTTAATAGCCTGCAGCGTTGAAATAGCAGGCACAAGCGCCGATTCATTCGGCTGTTATATCGCGGCTGGACTTACTGCGGTTTTCGCTATTCAGGTAGTCGTAAATGTAGGGATGACGATAGGCCTTATGCCGATAACCGGAATTACGCTGCCGTTCGTAAGTTACGGCGGGTCAAGCCTTTTGGTTAATATTATGGCAGTAGGATTACTTAATAATATCGCCAGAAGGAGCTAATTTATCTTATCCAGCAGGCCAAAATCATTTGGCTTTTTCAATACCACCCAGGCTCGCCAATCCTTCTTATAAATCCTTATCGGCTTTATACTTCTGACGTTTTTCAGCCATAAAAGAACCGCAAATTTACTGTCAGATTTAAACTGCCAGTAGGCATCTGCGCCGCAGATTAGATGATTATATTGAGCTTTTAATTGAGCAATTTTGGCTGGCGTAAGATTGCTAAATTCTTTTACAGCGGCAACTTGCGAAACAGCACAAACGGGACCGCTTGATTCTTTCAGAATCAATGTATCGCCGACAGAGATACAACCAAACGGCGGGACAGCGGTTTTAGTGAGACGCAGTTCAACTTTCTTGCTGCCATCAAGAATTTTGTCGAGATAAAATTTTTTTAAGATGACAAGATGAGAATTCGTCATAGCTGGAAAATAAACCAAACGACAGGCAATTGCAAATTTTACTTATAAATGCGGTGAGGCAAAAGAGCCTGATAAATTTATGCTATAGTTTGTTCAAGTTGGGTGAGAATTTCGCGGCTTGGAGCGACTTTGTTGCCGTTGGGGCTGAGCCAGTTGGCGTTTGAATTATTCTTCAGCATTTCCTCTATCTTGCGGCAGGCGAGAATCACCGTTGCGTGATTTTTATTGCCCATCAGTCTGCCAATCTCAGGGTAAGACATCTTTGTATATTTTCTGGCAAGATACATACTGAACGAACGGGCAAGGCTTACGGTCCTGTCCTTCTTCGACGAATGAACGTCGGCAGGGGTTATGCCGAAAAATGTCGTCACGGTAGATTCGATGTCCGAAATGTGAACTATCGGGTCGGTTCTTGAGATATGTTCTGCGAGGACCTGTTTGGCCGTTGCCAGGGAGATTTCCTCATTGCACAGCGAGGCATAGGCGACGAGCTTTAAAATCGCGCCTTCAAGTTCGCGGACATTCGAACGGATGTTCTCGGCGATATACGCTATGACCTTTTCATCGATATGATAGTTGATTGACTCGGCCCAGCGGGCGCATATTCTGCATCGGGTCTTGAAATCCGGCTGTTCTATCTTGACTACCATACCGGAGACAAACCGGTTTACCAGGCTTTCGCAGAGTTGGCCTATCATCTTCGGATGCGCATCCGAAGCGAGAACCACTTTTTTGCCCGCAAGATTTATCGTATTAAAAGTATGCAGGAATTCCTCCTGCGTAGAAGGCTTGCTGGCCAGGAAGTGAATATCGTCAATAGCCAACACATCCGTTTGTCGGTATCGCCTCCGAAAAGCGTCCAGCTTTTTGGTCTTCAAGGCCAGCACAAACTGATTGGTAAAGTCCTCCGCTGAGACATAAAGCCAACGGGCCTGCGGCTGAGTTCTGCTCATCATCCGGCAAATCCCTTGCAACAGATGCGTTTTGCCCAGGCCGTGCCCTCCGTGTATAAAGAGCGGATTAAACGGACTTACCTCTTCAGATATCATACTCATCGCGGCGTTGTAGGCTAATTGATTCGATGGGCCTACCACAAAAGTATCAAGCGTCATTTTTACCGGTCTCGACGGCTGCTCAACAGTCCTGCTGCGAACAGTCTTGTTCTGAGCCTTTTGAACAAGCTGAGCCTGGCAGTCAAGCTGACTGCGGCGCTGATTGCCGCTGAGTTCCGGCTCTATATTAAATGTTATTTTCTTCGCAGAGCCGGTAACCGCTGTAACCGCTGCCGTTATCTCGGTCAAAAAATGATTCTCTATCCAGCTGCCAACGAACGGGTTCGGCACGCCGACTTTCAGATAATCATCGGAAAGAGTAAACCTCGTGGAATTCTTAAACCAGATGCGAAACTTCTGCTGACCTATCCTGTCCGCAAGCGTCTGATTGATCGCGCTGATTTCATCCGTGATTATCGTCTGCGCTGCCATGAGGTTACTTTTTTCCAATGCAGTATTAACTTCTTCTTCGAGAAACGAGAACAAATAGAATATATTGATATGTTGAAGCTAAATCAACAACGTTTTGGAAAAATTCTTTTCTACAGGCTGAAAAATTTTGATTTACATAACGTTGCGGAAGAAAAAATTTGTTTTGAACAGGTTTTGCACCGCCGGAAAATATTTTTGTGGAAAAGATGTGGATTAAAAGAATTTAAAATTTAAAATTTAAGAATTAAAATTATTTTTTTACGATAATCGCCGCATAGCCGCCATCGAAATCACAAATTTCGGCGGATTCGACCCCTCGACTGCGCTCGGGGCAGGCAGGCTCACCGCAGGCCGAAGGAAGAATTAAATTTTCATTTTCAAGTGAGAAGTTGGGATATTTTTTTATAAAAGCGATTACAACTTCATTATTTTCCTGACTTAAGATGCTGCAGGTGCTGTAACATATTCTGCCGCCGGGTTTAACTAAGGATGCCGCAAGATTTAAAAGCTGTGTTTGAATTTGCGCAAGTTCACAGATTTTTTTAGGGGTTATTCTGAATCTCACCTCGGGCCGTCTGGCAAGCACACCGCTGTTCGAGCAGGGCACATCAAGCAAAACAGCATCAGCACAGGATTTACAAGTGGCTTCGACCCCTCGACTGCGCTCGGGGCAGGCAGGCTCACCACAAGATGAATCTTTTAGAAAAGTTTCATAATCCATTATCCTGATTGATGTTATACCGAGCCTGCGGATGTTTTCATCGATTTTTTTCAGCCTTAAGTTGTTTTTGTCGGTTGCGATTATAACCCCTTTGTCGCTTATGAGTTCGGCAATCTGTGTTGTCTTTGTGCCGGGCGCTGCGCAAATATCAAAAATTTTCCAGCCGCTCTGCGGATTTAGTAAAGGCACAACTGAAGATGAAGTTATATCCTGAATAGTAAAAAGACCTTCTTTGAAGGCTTTTAATTCCGAAATATTGCCGATTTTTTTTAATCTGACCATTGGATTCGGCAAGCTCACCACAGGTTTATATTTTTCGATGTAGTCGCAATCTATGTCCTGACCTTTGAGGATTTCAAAAAGCTCCTTAGGAGTTAATTTGAGTTTATTCGCTCTGGCATAAATTCCGGGTCTGCGATTTGATGCGAAACAGATATCGGCAGTTTTTTTATTGCCGAACTGAATAATCCATTGTTCGATGAGCCACAGCGGCAGCGAAAAGGCATTGCTGAAATATTCGGCAGGCTGTCGAGCCGGGTCGGGCAGGATATCAATATCAAATTCACAGCCCAGCTTTAGCGTAAGCGGCAGGATTTTTCGCGGGTCGGCATTTTTTAAATCGGCTGTTCTGTTTTTTATCGAGGCACAGATTTTTCGCAGAACGGCATTGACAAAACCCGCCGATTTTTTCGAACCTGTTTTGTTTGCCAGATTAACCGCTTCGCTGACAACGGCATAATCAGGCTGACTGGAAAAAATAAGTTCATAAACGGCGATTCTCAGGCAATTGAGAATTTTTTCTGAAATTCTGTTTACGGATTGGGTGGAAATTTGCCGGATTAGAGCGTCGATAAAAGTCAGATTTCTTATGACACCGAAGGCGATTTCGACAATAGCGGCGCGGTTTTGTGTTTTGCTGCCGTATTTTTCAATAAGTTCGGCGGTATCGTGTCTGTCGGGTTCAAAGTTTTTTAAGACAAGCCACGCTGCGTAGCGGTAGTCCGTCAGCGAAGACGACATCAGGATTTAGCCTCAAATGATATAAAATAATCGCCGCATCCGGAGCCTCTGCCGTTGAGAAATGATTTGAAGTCCATCATTTTTCCGCCGTGAGGTTTAAGTTCTAAAACTTTTATACTGCCGATGCCGCACAGGATATTAAAATTCTCATCAATTATGCCGGGTTTGTCGTTTTTGCCGGCAGGATTTGCGACCTGAGTTTTTGCGATTGCGACAGGATATTTTTTGCCGGTTCGTGCGGAGACAAAACAGGCAGCCGCTCCCGGCCACGGCCAAAGACCTCTTACCTTATTATGAATCTGTTGCGCAAACATCGCAAAATCAATAATGCCATCGCCTTTTTTAAGTTTTGGGGCTTTGGTTGCCTTTGAATTATCCTGTTTTGTATAAGTTGCTGTGCCGGCGGCGATTTGGTCGATTGTCGCAATCAGCAGCGGGGCGGCAAGTTTCGCAAGGGCATCGTGAACAACATCGGCCGTATCATCGGCGGCAATTTTCATTTTTGCCTGAGCCAGTATCTCGCCGCTGTCCATTTTATCGGCAAGTGTAATAATGCTTATACCCGTCTGGATTTCGCCGTTGATAATCGCCCAGTTAATCGGTGCGGCCCCTCGATACTTGGGAAGCAGTGAGCCGTGAACATTTATTGCTCCTTTGGGAGGTATATTTATAATTTCAGCCGGAATCTTCTGGCCGAATGCAATGACCACAAGCAAATCAGGAGCAAGTTTTTTTATAAGCTCAATACCCTGGGGGCTGTTTATGTCCTCAATAGCGGTAAACTGCACATCATTTTGCTGTGCCCACTGTTCAACATCATTAGCGTGTAATTTTCTTCCTCTGCCTGCCTGTTTTTCGGGGTGAGTAATGATATGCAAAAGCTGATGATTCGATGCCTTCAGGGCATTGAGAGATTCAATTCCGAACCGACCGCAACCACAATAAACAATTCTCATTTGTTTTGCTGCTCGTAATTTTCACGAAGCCGCTTGAGCTTCTTTCTGGCGCCGATTTTTGCTACGGTAGAGAGTTTATCGGCTACCAGCGTGCCGTCAAGATGGTCGCATTCGTGTTGGAAAATCCTTGCCGGAAACCCTTCAGCGTCTTCGCTGAATTCTTTGCCGTCAAGGCCTTGAGCCTTAATCAAGCATTTCGAATACCTGCGGATTTTGCCGTAAATGCCCGGCAAAGATAGGCAGCCTTCCTCGGAAGCCACAAGTTTGCCCGATGGAGTAATTACAGGATTGATGTAAACCTTTGCGTTTTCTTTTGTGCCGTCAGGCGAAGCGACAAAGATTCGCAGGTCCACTCCCGCCTGCGGCCCGGCAAGACCGACGCCTTTGTGCTGAACCATCATATCTATCATTTTATCGGCAAGCGCGCGGATAGAGTCATCAATCTTCTCGACAGGTTTTGCCTTCTGCCCAAGGACCGGCGAAGGAAAGCGGGTTATACAGCATTTGCCGACGTCAAGCATTAGGGGTTCCCGTTGGTTTTTCGTCAAATTCGTCGCCATCAAAAGTGTGACCAAGATAGCTTTTCTTCACAAGTTCGTTTTTGACTATTTCTGCAGGATGGCCTGCGGCAATAACCTTGCCGTGGTCGATAATATATGCCTTGTCGGAAACTTCAAGCGTTCTTTCAACATTATGGTCTGTTATGAGGATGCTGACTCCTGAAGCGACAAGTCTCCGGATTTCCGCCTGAAGCTCCTCGACTGCAATCGGGTCAACGCCGCTGAATGGCTCATCTAAAAGAATCAGGGAAGGATTGGTAACCATAGCGCGTGCGATTTCGAGTTTCCTGCGTTCGCCGCCGGATAAAAACCTCGCCTGGCTTTCGGCCACCTCGTCCAGGGCGAATCTCTGTATCAGCTCATCAGCCTTTTTATTTCGCTCGTGAGGTATAATCGACATTGTTTCGAGAATAGCAAGCAGGTTATCACGGACGGTCAACCGCTGAAAGACGCTCGGCTCCTGCGAAAGGTAACCCACACCGAGCCTTGCCCGTTTATACATCGGCAGATTTGTAATATCCATTCCCTCAAAGACTACTGTGCCGGTATTGGGAGTAATCATACCCATTACCATTCGAAATGTCGTGGTCTTGCCGGCTCCGTTTCTGCCCAGAAGCCCGACTATAGTCCGCTGCTCTACAGTGATTGAGACCTCGTTGACTACCGTTCTGCCGGAGTACTTCTTTACCAGACCGTGCGTTTCGAGAAGCGTCATATCTACCAATTGTTTACCTTTCGAAAAATATAACCGGCTATTATAACAGGCTGCGGCTCTTGTGAAAACCTTCTTTTGACAGTTATATCGGCTATGATTTTTTCATTTTGAGGGTCAAAACAGCGATTTCCGGCGGGCAAAAGAACCTTGCCGCGGCATTACAGCAGCCGGCGCCGGTGGACGTAAAACCGGTCATGGTTTTATATTGCCACAGGCCTTTTGCGATTTTTCCCGGTGCCTTAGCGGACTTGAATAATGGTATTCCGCCCGGCAGACAAATCTGGCCGCCGTGTGTATGGCCGGCCATAAAAAAGTTAAAACCCGCCTTCTGGGCCTGCCTGTAAATCTGCGGGCTGTGCGACAGGAGAATTTTAAAAGCTCCTGCCGGAATGCCGGCAGATGCCCGGCCTATATCGGCTGAATCAAAAATATAGCCGTCATCGACGCCTGCAAGATAAATCGCTGCGCCATCGCGTTCAATCACTGTATTTTCATTTATGAGCATTGTTACGCCGAGACTTTGAAGAAAGACGGCCGTTTCGTAATAATCATGATTGCCGATTACTCCGTAAGTCCGATTGGTTTTGAGATGTTCCGCAATTTTTTTCATTCCCTGTTTTGTCTTGTCCATATCGAATTTGTCGAAGGTACTGTAATCGCCGCCGAGAAAACAGTAGTCATATTCGAGATTTTTTATCAGCTCGATTATTTTATCGACGAGGCCGGCCATAAGTTCGATATGAAAGTCAGAAATGAAGAGTATGCGGCTGTTCTCAAAACCACTCGGCAGATTATCAAACTCTGCGACTGTCTGGTTGACTCTGATATTCATCGCGTTGGCAAGGCCTCGCCGCTCAAGACCTGTCGCCCTCAGTATAAACTGTATCAGGGACGACCAGGTGCGGATGCGTTTCAGATTCCCGAAGAAACCGTCCCGCGAATATCTGTGATGTTTCTTCCTATAGTCTTCGAGATAAAATCTATTGGGATGAATTTTATTCATCCCGCACCTTCTTTACATTCTTTTGATATATGTTTCATATTATTGTATCTTCAGCCGGTTACTCTTGCGACCCTTCAAAATTATTATTTGAATATCTGAAGGTGCGGGATTCATCGGCTCTCTTTAAAATCCTTATTTTAATGAGTTATTGACAATTTGGATTTTTATATTTTAATAATAGCATTGTCGTAGAAGATAATCCAGATTAAAAAGGGGACACTATGAGAAAAGCGGGATTGATTTTATTGATTGTTATCGGGATGTTATTTGTCTGTGAATATGTTTATGCCGAGCAGGCAGCCGAGCCAAACCTGCCACAGGATACCAATCAGGCCGTTATGATTTTTGACGGAAAGGAGCTTACTTTAAAGCAGATAGAGTATCTGGCTCCCAGCCTCAATTATGCGGTTGTGGAAGATATAGCCAATTTCTGGCTTGACACTCAGCTTCTTTATGAGGAGGCCGTAAAGCGAAATATTGACAAGGACGAAAAGGTCAAATTTATCTCCGATATCGGCCATAAAAAGACTGTTTCCTCGGAGCTGCTGGCAAAAGTCAGAAATGATGCGAGGGTAACCGACGAGGATGTTCGCAAATACTATGAGCAAAACAAGGAAACCGATCCGGCCCTCAGAGAGCCGACATTCCTGAGCTTTTCTCATATTACCGTCAGCAGCCTGCCGGAAGCCGAAGCTGTGCTGAAAAAAATCAATGAAGGAAACGATATTAATCAGCTCGCAAGGGAATTATCAACGGCGTCAGATGCCCAAAAAGGCGGAAAGGCGAATAAATTTCAGGAAAATACGGTAAAAAGCCGGTTCGGAGACGAATTTCTGGCGGCCCTGCTTAATGCGACGGAAGGTCAGTTAATTGGGCCGATTAAAGATAAGGATGGAAATTACGAAATTGCAAGGCACGAGGGGAAAAGGGCTTCGAAAGTAAAAGATTTTGAAAAAGTTCAGCAGGTGATAAAGACAAACCTCGAAAATCAGGCTAAGGAAAAGGCCGTAAAGGACCTTATTAATTCTCTGAAGGAAAAAGCAAAGCAGAAATATAAAAAGACAGGCATCCTGAGTGAAAAAAACAGCAAACAGGAAAGTAATACAAAATCGCAGCAGAAGGATAATTAGCTGTTGACAGGTTTTTCCTCAGGCATTAGGATAGTTGAATAAACATGGAAACTTAAAAGGTTGCTTTAAGGGCAAAGACCATTTGCTCATCCACAAGGCAACCTTTTTATTTTCTTTTAATTTTCCCGCAAAGAAGTTAAAATTCGTCGGGCGTTACTTAAGAGAACTGAATATGTAGAGCCGGTAAATGCGTAAGCTGGAAAATATTTTCAGACTGTTTTTATTTATGGTTTTTTCCGCCATAGGCGTTTGTGCTGTCTCGATGGCGGTTCTCGGTCCGGAATGGAAAAAGCTTTATCAGTTGAACGCGGCGGTAAAACAGACAGAGCGGAACAATCAAAAGATTGAGGATATTATAAAAGACCATCAGATACTAACGGCACAAATTAACTCCGATGCCAATATCCTCAGGAAAATTGCGTCTGTAACGCTGGGAGTTGAGCCTTGTGAGCCTAATCAGCCGGTTGTGAAGATAACCGCCGACACGCTTTCGCGCACAAAAGCCATTTTCGAACAGCAGTCGCAGGAAAATTCAGATGACAGCCAGGTGCCGAAGTGGCTCCAAAGATGCACTACAGCCGAGAATCGAATTATACTCTTTTCGGCAGGGGCGGGATTGGTTGTAATTTCCTTTGCGTGCTTTGGAAATAGAGGAGATAAAAAGTCAAAAGCCGCAAAACATAAAACAGAATAGCTTATCAGCGGAAAAACCGTTTCAGCAAATACCGGATTTTCTCTCTCGCCCTCGACAGGAATGTTTTGAACCTGATTGAAAATCCCAGCATACCGCAGGAGAAATCTTTATTTTCCTGCCGGGCTATAGATAAAACCAAATGTGCTTTTTGTAAGTTTCCCATTGAAAGATGTGTCCTTGCGGCCTCGACGGCAAGTGCCGGATTTTTCGGCTCAAGTTCGATTGCATAATCCAGAAACTGCTCCGATTCGTCATATTCGCCGCGAAGCGCCAGCGACTTTGCCAGGTACAGATAGTTGACGCCGTTTGACGGCTCAAGTTCCGAGACCCTTAAAAAACAGTGTACCGCATGGTCAAGCCGGCCGAGTTCCGCCATCATCAGGCCGATTGAAAGCAGAATTCTGCTCTGCTGGATATCAAGTTCGAGTTCGGATGCGAGAAAACCGAACGCCTCTTCCTTTCTGCCTTGCTGCAAAGCCAGTTGGCCGAGTCTGAATCTGGGTCCCGCCAGGTCGTGATTGAAATGCATAGCTTTGCGATAATGTTTTTCGGCATTCTTCGGATTGCCGCGGTTCAGTTCTATTTCGCCCAGATAGAACACCGCACCGCCATTGTCAGGCTCCGTCTCCAGTATCCGGTTGAACTTCTCCTCGGCACAGGCGATATTGCCGCTGTGGAGATGAAACAAACCGAAATCGAAAATAACGTCCTTGTCGCCGGGGTTATTCCTCAGCTCCTCAATGAAATATTGCCACGCCATCTTATTATCGCCGAGATTCCAGTAGCTCTGGGCGATGCGGTAATTTATCTGCGGATGGTTCGGTTCCAGTATCGCCGTTCTCTCCCAGCACCACACCGCTTTTTTATAATTGCCGCGAATGAAAAACGAATTGCCTATATTGTAAAAGCACAGCGGGCAGCGTTCGTTTATCTGCTGTGCTAAATAAAACATTTGCTCAGCCGTTTCGTGGTCGCCCATCTCGGTATAGGTGATTATCCGGTTGCAGTAGCACGGCTCAAAGTCGGAATTTATTTTTTCTATCTGTTCGAATATGCTCAGAGACAGGTCGTACTGCCCCGTGCGAGTGTAATCGACGGCAAGGCTGTTAAGAATCTCTATGTCGTTGGGATTCAGTTCCAGTGCCAGCCGGAACTCTTCGATTGCCTCGTCGAATCTGTCCATCGCATCAAGGGTAAGGGCCTTGTTGAAGTGCCACCTGTCATTGGCAGGATTGATATTCAGCGCCTCATTTATTGCGATAAGCGCTTCGTTCATTCGGCCGTTGTCGTAAAGTTCAAATGCCTTGACCGCATTTTGTTCCGCACGGTCCCACGGATTGAATTCCGCGTTATGCTCAAACGACTCAAGTCCATCATCCAAATTCATAGTTTCTCCGTTAAATAGGGCAATGTCCCACTTCTAAAATTCGGTATAAAAAGGCCGGTGGTTTTGCACGAAAACAGGGCACGAGAAAAAATCACAAAAAAACATAAATTGTGTGGAAATATCGCCTTTAACCCCTTAAAATAAAAATGGTTATGAAAAGAGCACTTTATGGCGTAATCCGGAAAACATCGAGTCTTCGCCCTTTTTCTGGAAAAAAGCCGCCTTTGGTCTTATAATGTTGAATATAAAATATAAGGAGTAAATGAATTATGATTAAGCAGGTAAAGGGTAAATTAAGTGCCGGCAAGGCGAAGTTCGCGATAGTCGTGAGCAGATTTAACGACTTTATCACTTCAAAGCTTCTCGACGGCGCGATTGACGCTTTGCAAAGACACGGCGCAGCCGAAGAACAGATTACAGTTGTATGGGTCCCCGGTTCGATTGAGATAACCGTCGCGGCCAAAAAGCTCGCTGCCGCCAAAAAGTTCGATGCCATAATCTGCATCGGCACCATCATTCGCGGCCAGACCGGCCATTACGATTATGTCTGTCAGCAGGTCAGCAGGGGCATCAGTCAGATTAACTACGATACCGGCGTGCCGACAATTTTTGGCGTTCTGACCTGCGAGACAATAGAGCAGGCCATCGAAAGAGCCGGCACAAAGGCGGGCAACGCAGGCGCCGCTGCCGCCGCAAATGCGATGGAAATGGTCGATGTCCTGAATCAGATATGATTCGGCATCGACGGCTTTTTTACAAATTAGTCTGATAGTTCGACAAGCTCACTATAAATGGATAAAAGAACCAGGGCAAGAGAACTCGTGATGCAGGCTGCCTGTCAGCTCGATGTGCAGGGCGCAGATGCCCTCCAGATACTCGGCAGATTTTTCGCGGAAAACTCCGATGACGATACGGTGCGAAAGCTCGCCGAAAAATGGACGCAGGGTCTGTGGAAGACGATGGCGGAATGCGACGGACTGATTACCACCGCCGCCGCCAAATGGGAGCTTTCAAGGCTAAGCCAGGTTGACAGGAGCATCCTGCGGCTTGGAACGTACCAGTTGAAATATTGCGACGATATACCGGCGAAAGTGGTTATAAACGAGGCTATCGAGCTGGCCAAAAAATACAGCGGCGAATCGTCGCCGGGTTTCGTTAATGGTGTGCTCGATGCAATTTACAGAACCCTAAAAGCGGAAACGGGCAGGGATGCGTAAAATAGTAATGCTCAACCAGAAAGGGGGCGTGGGCAAGACGACTTCGGTTGTCAATATCGCCGCCGCTCTGGCGCAGGACGGCGCAAAAGTCGTCGCCGCCGATTTCGACCCGCAGGCACATCTTACCATACATCTCGGAATCGAACCCGACAAAGTCGAAGCCGGAACATATAAAGTTCTCACAGGTGCATCTCAGTTTGACGATGCGCTTATCGAAGCAAGGCCGAATCTTTTTCTCCTCGGCGCAAATATCCATCTCGTCGGCGCCGAAAGCGAGCTGGTCAGCGTCGTCGGCAGGGAAATAATCTTCCGCGAAGCCATAGCGAAAACAAAGCAGAATTTCGATTATCTGCTGATAGATTGTCCTCCTTCGCTCGGCCTTTTAACGCTAAATGCCCTCGCGGCGGCTCAGGAAGTCATTATCCCGCTTCAGCCGCACTTTCTCGCCCTCCAGGGTCTGGGAAAACTGCTCCAGACAATTACGCTCGTCAGCAGGAGAATTAATCCCTCTCTTAAGGTAAGCGGCGTATTGTTATGTATGTTTGACAGCAGAACGTCTCTGTCGGAAGAAATCAAGAGCGATATCAACAAGTTTCTCGATAGCGCCCGTGATTCCGATTGTCCCTGGAGCAACGCGCAAATCATACCGACCTTTGTGCGAAGAAATATCAAACTCGCCGAAGCCCCCAGCTACGGCAAAACAATTTTCGAATATGAGCCCTCCTGCCACGGCGCAGAAGACTACCGTTTAATTGCCCGGCACCTAAACGGCAAAACCATCGGCAATACCGGTTAGCCCCGCCAATACTTTGGCGGGGTTATATTTAGCCCGCCGTTTCACGGCGGGTTGTTTAATTCAGGATAATTTTATTATGAGAACGGCAAGATTTTTCTGCGATACTATCAATCAAAACGGCGCCGTTATTATTTCTGATATCCAGTTCCGCCACATTGCCAGGGTTTTAAGACTAAAACAAGGTGATATGGTAGAATTGTTCGACGGCAAAGGAACTGTCGCGCAGGCGATTATAGAAAAAATCGCAAAAGACAGCGCACTGTTGAAAGTGCAGGACAAAAAAATATTTGACTCTGAAAACAGGCGGAAAATTATTATTGCCGCCAGTATCGCCAAGGCCCACAAATTCGAGCTGATTATTGCAAAATGCACCGAGCTTGGAATCGACAGAATTATTCCGGTTATTTTCCAGCGGACTGTAAAACAGGCCGATAGCGAAATGTCCGCTCGACGATTTGAAGCTATTGCTGTTGAATCGGCAAAGCAGTGCGGCAGAATCTTTCTCCCCCTCATAGACAAACCGTTAAGTTTTGAAAAAGCGCTCGAAAATTTGCGGACAGATTTCCCGAAAGCAGAAATTATTTTCGGTTCACTGGAAGAAAACGCCGGCTCGATTATAAATTTTGATTTTGAAGCGGACGTGATTGCCTTTATCGGCCCCGAAGGCGGCTTGACAGAAGTTGAGGAAAATTTGCTTCTGAAAGTCGGCGCAAAGCCCCTCAGGCTGACGGATACAATATTAAGGATTGAAACGGCTGCGATTGCCTTCGCCTCAATCCTTGCGGCTAACAGGGCCGCGAGATAGTTCCGGGGCAGATTCTCCGCATTGGATTTCGAATAATGTCGTTCCGAGGCCCGATTTATCGGGATTGAGTCCTATAAAAAACAGCGTTTTTAAAGACAACCGTATTTTTCGATATAATTATATATTCTCATAATATTCTCATAATCATCTCTATAATATGGGCGGGTCGATTTCGGCTGTTATGGTGACAGACGGAGCAATTGTAGAAATGTTTTAGAAAGGGAAATTAAAATGACCAGAAAAACTTGGGTTGTGATTGTTTGTTGTGTTGCGCTCGTTGCGATGGTATGCGCGGTAACGTATGCCGAGAAGGACGAGAAAGACTCGCTGCCGGCGGCGATTGAAGCGGCCGTAAAGGCGCTTTTCCCAACCGGAGCGATTAGCGAAAGCAAACAGGAAGAAGAAGAGATAAAAGTGTTTAAAGTCGAAGTAAAAGACGGCAACAGTGAAACTGATGTAAAGGTTGCCGAAGACGGGACAGTTATAGAGGTTGAATCAGAGGCGACTATAGATACTGTGCCGAACGAAGTCGCTGCGGCCATCAAGGCGCAAAACGCAGAAGTGAATGAAGTCTCAAAAGAAGTCGAATACGCCAAAGTGCAGGTGGTTAAACTCGATAAACCAATAACTACCTATTCAGCAGACATTGTCAAGGACGGCAAGAAAATAGAGATTGAGATTGCTGCGGATGGTAAAATAATAGAGCAGCAAGAGAAGAAATGCGACAAGGAAAAAGGCGACGATAATGGAAAAGATGACGATGATAAAGATAAAGACAAAGATAAAGATAAAGATAAAGACTAAAAACGCTATTGGCTGATTTTTTAAATTGCTTCAGACGCCGCCGAAATATACAATATATCGACGGCGTCTTTTTTGGATTATCATAATGCGAATATTACTTATCGAAGATTACCTGCCTTTGCAGAAATCGCTGGCAAAAGGGCTGCGAGAGGCTGATTTTGCCGTCGATGTCAGCGGTGACGGACAGGAGGGCCTCTGGTATGCGATGTCGAACGATTATGACGTGATAATCCTTGATATAATGCTTCCAAAACTGGATGGTTTGAGCGTTCTAAAGCAGCTCAGGGTGAAAAATAAAAATAATCATATAATAATTCTTACCGCCAAAGACACGGTTGAAGACCGCATAAAAGGGCTCGACCTCGGCGCGGATGATTATCTGGTTAAACCTTTCGCGTTTGAAGAACTTATGGCAAGACTCAGAGCGCTGGTTCGCCGCAGATATGAGCATAAGTGTCCGGATATAAACATAGCAGACCTGCATATAGACACCGCTTCCCGCAGAGTATGGCGGGGGGATGATGAAATTATTCTCACATCGCGCGAATATATGCTTCTCGAATATCTTGCAAGGCGGGCCGGCCAGGTCGTTTCACGCACGGATATATGGGAGCATATTTATGAATTTAACTCGGAGGCATCAAGCAATGTCGTGGATGTTTATATCGGCTATTTGCGAAAAAAAATAGAAAAGGAATCAATGCCTCCGCTGCTTCGCACGATACGGGGGCAGGGTTATATTTTAGGAACATAATATTGATGTGGTCGCTCAAATCAAGATTAATGTATGGTATGATTAGCGGCATAACGGTGCTGCTGATTGGTTTCGACCTTATTGTTTATCATACAATCAGCCACGCGATGTTTACAGTTTTTGACTCATCGCTTGAATCCGCGGCAAATATGATGTCCGCTTTGGTGGAACGGGATGACAAAGATAATAAGTTTGATTTTGAGTTTGATGTTGAAATAATGCCCGAATTTGCCGGCGGTAAAAGGCCGGCCTATTACGAACTCTGGAGGGATGATGGGACTGTGATTAGAAAATCCCCTTCTCTCGGCGACGATGACCTTATCAGGTTCGCCCCTGCGAATAAATCCCATGCTTTCAATTCATTTGTGATGAAAAATGGCCGGCCTGTCCGTGCCGTTACAGTGAATTTTCTGCCGAAAATTGAAAAGGACTCAAACTCGGCGTATGTATCACAATCGCTTGTTCTGTCAGTAGCCCGGGATGCCGGCAAATTGCTGGCGCAGCTGCGGTTTCTGAAATATCTTCTGTCGATTGTTTCGGCAGGCATCCTCGTTCTCGCTTATGCTGTTGCACAGGTTGTGGTAAGGCAGGGTCTTTCGCCGCTTTCCGCGGTCGCGGCACAAATCGACAACATTAGAGAAGATAATCTGAAAAGCCGTATTGCCGGCGAA
Source organism: Phycisphaerae bacterium (assembly GCA_026386845.1). Lineage (GTDB taxonomy): Bacteria > Planctomycetota > Phycisphaerae > Sedimentisphaerales > UBA12454 > JAPLMW01. The sequence goes on along the minus strand of JAPLMW010000039.1, from coordinate 30,015 downwards.
AATCTGCCTGAAGAAATTTTACCGATACAAAGAAAGCTTAACAGTTTATTGGAACGCCTCGAAGCCTCTTTTGAACGTGAAAGAGCATTCAACGCAAATGTGGCGCATGAACTGAGAACGCCATTGGCAGGCATACGGTCAATCATTGATGTAACACTTACGCGCAACCGCGACTCCGCCGAATATCGCTCTGCGTTGTCCGAGACTCTTGAGGTAGTCAATAATATGCAGACAATGGTCGCCAAACTGCTTGAGCTGGCAAGAATTGAAAATGGCCGGATGATTGCCGGTATGGAACAGATAAAATTGGCCGAACTGGCTGATGAATGCTGGCGGCCTTTTTCTGATAAGGCTGCTGCCGCGGAAATTGTTTTTGATAATCTCATCGACAAAAATCTTGTATGGAAATCGGATGAAGCGGGATTGTCGATAATATTTTCAAACATTCTTAATAACGCCGCTGAATACACAAATCGCAGCGGCAGGATACGGATAACCTCTCGGGAAATCGATACTGGTATCGAGATAATTTTCGAAAACACCGGCAATCAGCTTACCAGCCAGCAGGGGCAAACTGTGTTTGACTATTTCTGGCGAGGCGATGCATCACGCAGCGGCACAGGTGTTCACTTCGGTCTTGGTCTGGCATTGGTTAAACAGCTTGTCGAACTGCTGGGCGGAAAAATTCGAGCCGAGGCCTCAAACGATTTGTTCAGCATATATATGCATCTGCCGTTCGTATAAAGTGCACTTGCTGCTTCTTTTTAAAACTTGGCCGCCGTCAGGTTTACAGATACAATATTGAGAATTGAAACGGCGACAATCGCGTTTGCCGCAATCCTGGCGGCGAAAGGAAATTCGGGAAAGTAATATGATAGAAACAGGACATACGAAAAAATCAGACGCTCTTCTGATAATCGCTTGTTTGGCGTTTGCGGTTATTGTTTCGTATTGGTCGCTCTTAGGCGAGCCGCTGGATGACCATGAATGTCTTGTATCGGTAACGGCAAGGGAAATGCTTCAAACTGGCGATTGGCTCCTGCCGAAATTTGACGGCCAAGTCCGCCTCCAGAAAACCCCGCTTTGCTACTGGCTCGTTGCTTCTGTTGCGAAAGTTACGGGCAAAGTCGATGAATTTTCTGCTCGTCTGCCGAGTGCCTGTTTTGCGGTTCTTTCAGTTGCAGCGATTCTTTATTTCGTCTCGCAATGGCTGGGTATCGAAATCGCGATTCTCTCGGCGGCAGTCTGGATATCTTCACTGGCTTTTCTCAAATACTCACATTCCGCCAGGCCTGAAATGGCGCTCTGTTCGCTGGTTACTATATCAATGCTCAGCTTTTATTCCGGATTGCTGACGCAATCAAAACGGCATCGAATCTCGTATATGCTCCTTTTCTGGATTAGTTTTGCTCTTGCGATGCTTGCAAAAGGCCCGGCGCCGCTGGCGCTTATTATACCGCCGATTTTCTTGTATTTCGCCGCTTTTCGGCAGTGGAGGAAAATAAAAATCACTTTGCCGATAATCGGAACAATTTTATTTCTGCTTATCGTTCTTCCCTGGCCGATAATGGCTGTTGAAAAAATATCCGGCAGTCTGGCATTCTGGAAAAGAGAATTCATCGACAGGTTCGCCGGCGATTATGCCTCAGGCCGCAAGCCCTTCTGGTATTATCTTATGGTTGTCTTTTTGTTTGCTGCGCCGTTTTCAGCGTTTGTGCCTTATACAGTTGCCGCGCCTTTCTATTCGGTCTGGGAAAAGAAAAGACCGGCAATGTGGTATCTTTGGCTCTGGTTTATTGTTCAGATTGCCGTTATGACTATCTCCGGCGGAAAACGTCAGCATTATATCCTCTCGGCGTTTCCCGCATTCAGCATTTTGGTGGGTATCTGCCTTTATGATATGATTTTCGAGCTTAAGGCGTTTAAACAAAAACAGATTAAATCGCTTCTTGTCGGTCATATAATCGCGGCTGTTGCAGGGACAGCAGGACTTTTATATTGGGTTTTTACCAGAGAAAAATCACTCCTCTGGCCTTCAATTCATATGGCGATGATGATTTTTATTGTCCTTGGGCTTGTGATTTTTCTATTTCAGCAAAATTGTAGAGTTGCTGCGATAGTTTTCTTTTTTGCAGGTTACTGTGCAATAGTAATGATAACTTTTGTTTATTTTACCGGCCCTCTCGACTTCAACAATCCCTCGAGAATTTTTTCATCGGAAATTGGCAGAATTGTTCCGCCTGATAAAGAGCTTATCGCATACAATTATGTTTCTGCGCGGATGGTGCATTACGCAGGCAGAAACATTCCTGAAATATATGACCTTAACGATGTTCGTAATAGATACGAAGAAGGCGCCTGGATTATCGCAACAGGTGATAATTATCAGGATATGATAAAAGCCTGCCCGCCTCAGGTGGGCCGCGGATTTGAGATTGTCTTTTACAGGCAGAATGCTGAGCGTCACCTCTCGAATGATACCGAAGGCGCCCTCTTTCACAAAACCAGCGGCAAATAAAAAGAAGTTGTAATTACCGCTACGCTTTCCTAAACACCGCCACTATGTTTTCGACTTCAACGACAAACAAACGATTATCGCCTTCGAAATCTACTGGTATTGCCCCTTTGGGGTTAAACAGGACTTTGTCGTATTTTTTCAATGGCATCTCCGGCATAGTTTCTACTTCAGCGGAGACTGCGACTATTCTGCCGGTGATGGTGGGTATTTCTATATTATCCGGCAGTTTGATACCGCCGCGGGTTATTTTTTTATCTTCATCTTTACGGATGAGGACTCTTTTGCCGACTGGTTCGACGATTTCTATTGAACTAGGTTCAATTTTTTTTGTTTCTTTATCTTGGCTCATAAAAATCTTCTTTGCTTCCCTATTTCTTTACATCCTTACTTCTTCGTGTCTTTGTGGCTACAGTTGGATATCTTATATCTTCAATCCCCTTTTTTCACAGCTTTTTTGTTATATATTAAACTTTTTCGGCTATTATTCCAGACAAATGTTACCGGAATGCTTGCTTTTAGCTCTTGTCATAACTTCTTTTAATATAATACGATACAATTGTTAAAAATGTTTGTCCAGTCTTAAATTCCCTGTTTTAACAGTCATTTTTCTTAAAAAAGTATTATGTATTGATTTTATGGCTGATTTATTCGTAAACTTTAATGAAAATTTGAACATTTTGCCGATAAGGAGCATAGATAGAAAAGTGAATATATAAAACTGAAATCTTCTTCTTCCTCCTCCTGCGAGCAGTTAGCGTTTCTTCACCGGGCGCGACTGCTCGTTTTTTTTATTTATTTTTCTAAGGATTTTTAGTTATCGGCTTGCGGGAGATTCAAAGATTTTTTCTTCTTCTGCTTTTTTTGCTATTATTCTTCAGTTGTTTTTTCTTTTACTATTTTTCTTCTGCTGCTGCAGCTGCTTTTTTCCAACTATTTTTCTTCAACTGTTTCTGCTATTTTTTCTGCTGACCCTTTTGATGTCTTCTTCTTCGATTTTGTTGAGGACTTTTTGTTTTTGGCGGAGGGGGCGTCCGGTTTCGGTTTTAGAGATTGTTCATCAGCTTTTGGAGAAGACTTTTTCTGACGGCCGAGAAGCTCATCGGCTTTTTCCCTGCTGGCCGGAGGCCATTGACCTTTACTTTGCAGCTCTTTTAACTCCTCAAGCTTTTTGTAGCTTACTATGGTTCTGCACCGAGGAAATTTATTGCAGCCGAGGAAAGGACCTTTTTTGCTCTGCCTTATAACAAGCTCGCCGGCCGAACATTTGTAACATTTCAAACCTGTCGGCTGCGGCGGAGGCTTGGGCGGAACAATATTACCAGTCTTATCAATCCTCAACGCCGTCTTACAAGTCGGATAATCAGAACAACCCAGGAATATGCCAAACCTGCTTCGCTTCTTGACCATCGGCTTGCCGCAATTCGGACATTTATGCTCAGTAACTTCATCGACAAGCATCTTTCCGTCTCTGTCACAGGGAGATGTAACTTTGCAGTCGGGATAGCCGGAACAACTTAAAAACCTTCCGTTTTTGCCAAACCTGTAAACCAAGGGCTTGCTGCACTTGGGACAGGTATATTCGCTCGGCTTTGTCTCGGCCTTTGCGTGCTCCATTTCCTTGCCGGCCGTTTTAAGGTCTTTGCTGAAAGGACCGTAAAATTCATTCAAGACAGTGACCCAGTCAAGATGCTGCTCCTCGATCTTGTCAAGCTGCTCTTCCATATACCTCGTAAAAGCCATATCCATAATCTTGGGGAAAAACTCATCGAGTTTTTCGGTTACAACCTCGCCTATGTCAGTGGAATGAAACTGCCGGTCGAGCTGCTCGACATAACCCCTGTCCTGTATAGTGCTGATAATCGACGCGTAAGTGCTGGGCCTGCCGATTCCTTCCTTTTCGAGAGCCTTTACGAGCGAAGCCTCGTTGAAACGAGCAGGTGGTTTTGTAAAATGCTGGTCGGCCTTTATGTCAATCGCGGCTACCTTGCCGCCTTGCTTGAACTGAGGCAACTGCTGGTCGGCAGAACCTGTCGGCCAGATTTTAGTGAAGCCGTCAAATATAAGCGTTCTTCCCTGAGCCTTATAACAGCATTTGCCCAAAGAAGTATCGGCTGAAATTTCGAGCGTTGTTGTGTTCCATTGTGCCGCGGTCATCTGCGAAGCGACGAATCTTCGCCATATAAGCTGATAAAGTTTATACTGCTCATCAGTGAGCAAATCCTTTATCTGCTCCGGCACAATGTCAACATCGGTAGGCCTTATAGCTTCGTGAGCCTGCTGAGCATTTTTGCCTGAGGAATAATAATTTGGTTTTTCAGGAACATATTTGCCGCCGATATTGCTGCCGATATATTTTCTTGCTTCGCTAATCGCTTCAGGCGAAAGATGTGTGCTGTCTGTTCGCATATACGTAATCAAACCTAAAGCGCCCATCGAGCCGAGGTCGATACCTTCGTATAACTGCTGAGCGACGCGCATTGTGCGCTTGGTCGGGAAGCCGAGGCGATTGGCGGCGGCCTGCTGAAGGGTCGAAGTAATAAACGGCGGGGCGGGGCGGGAAGCAGAATCTTTAACCTGAACGGCGCTGACGACAAAATCAGCATTCTTAACCGCATCATATATTTTTTGTGTCTGCTGAGCATTATCCGCGGCAAAGGTTTTGCCGGCTATTGTGGAAAGTTCAGCCTTGAAAGCACTGTGCTCGGCGAGCCAGTCGTTCTGCTGGGCAAGTGTGGGGGGGTTAATACTCCCTGCGCTTTCGCTTGGGCTCTGAAACTGCTGCCATTGCTGTTTGTATTCATTTTGTTTATCAAGCTGGTTTGTAAAGACGGCGGGAATGAGCCAGTATTCAACGGGTTTAAATGCGCGAATTTCTCTTTCGCGCTGGACAATCATTTTGACGGTAACGGACTGGACTCTGCCGGCCGATAAACCCCGTGCGACTTTTTTCCACAGCAGGGGACTAATCTGATAACCGACGATGCGGTCGAGGATTCTTCTTGCCTGCTGAGCCATTACCTTGTCCATATCTATTTTGCCGGGATTTGCGAAGGCCTGCTCGATAGCTTTTTTTGTTATCTCGTTAAAAATTACGCGATATGTTTCATCTTCCGGCACGCCGAGCACCTGCGAGAGATGCCAGGCGATGGCTTCGCCTTCCCTGTCAAGGTCTGTGGCCAGATTTTGCCTTTGCCGGGGATTCAACGATAACAAGATTTTTTCCCGTCCTTGCGGGGGCGGGCGATTTTTTTGAAACAGTTTTTTTTGCCATAAGATAAGGACAAATACAGATAATCAAATATGATGTCAAGGACAAAAAAAATTCAGCCACAGAGTTATAATATTATTTCTTTTAGCCACAGAGCTCATCCGCCGTCGCCAAAGGCTATGGCGGACAGGCGCCGGACACAGAGGGTTTAGATTTATAAATGGTGTAAGTTTTTGTGGAATCGTAAGTTAAGTAAGACGATTAATTTGTTTCAAGCAGTTTTTGAAGAAGTGGTTTGAGTTTTTTTATGGCCTGGCCGCGATGCGAAATATTGTTTTTTTCAGCAGATTGGAGCTGCGCGACGGTTTTTTTAAGCTGCGGGACAAAGAAAATCGGGTCATAACCAAAACCATTGCTGCCGGCAGGATTTTCAGCGATAATACCCTGGAGTTTTCCTTCTGTTTCAATCAAAACTTTTTGGGGACTTGCCCCTTCGACAGGCTCAGGGCAGGCAAGACATAAACAGCAGACAAACCTGGCTGTTCTTTTTTGTTTGGGAACATCTTTGAGCAGAGTTAAAACCTTGGCCATATTCTTGTGGTCAAGGAGAGTTCTATTTTTAGATTGTGACCCCGCCAAAGTGTTGGCGGGGCTAACCCCCACCACAGGGGTGGGGGCTAAACTGAATCTTGCGCTTGTTACGCCGGGCGCGCCGCCGAGGGCATCGATAACCAAACCTGAATCATCGGCGAGCGTCCAGAGATTTGTTTGTTTTGCGTAGCCGAGAGCTTTTTTCCGAGCGTTTTCAGCGAAGGTTTTACCGTCCTCTTCGATTTCTTTGATGCCAGGAAAGTCTTTGAGACTTAACCAGGTAATATCGAAATCCAGCATTTCTGAAATTTCTTTCAGTTTGCCGGGATTTGTTGTCGCAACGAGAATTTTTTTTATATTATTCACCACAGAGACACAGAGGGAAATGAGATATAAAACGAATTTTTTTTAAGCCATTTCATAATAAAACGAGACTTATATTAATTAAAGCCAGGAGTTATGCCGGCGTATAATTAAGAACTCAGAGAAATTAGAAAATATTTTTCACCACCCCGATGAGATAACTGCGACATCTCACGGGGTAAACTCCGACACAGAGAAAAATGAGATATAAAACGAATTTTTTAAAGCCATTTCATAAAAAAACGAGACTCACATTAGTTAAAGTCAGAAGTTATACCAGCGTATAATTAAGAACTCAGAGAAATTTATAAAACGAATCTTTGTATGCCGTCTCTCAAAAGACGAACATTAAAATTTATTAAAAGGCCTGTTCTAACACCGGCCAGTTTCATATACGTTAAAATCTGAGCTTCATAAATCGGCAAAATTGCATCAACAGACTTTAATTCGACGATTAATTTGTCCTCAATAAGGAAATCAATTCTGTAATTGCAGTCAAGTTCAATATTCTTATATTTTACCGGCAATTCTTTTTGAACTAAATGATGAATATTATTAGCCGATAATTCAAAAGAAAGACATCTTTCATAGGCAGATTCCAAAAGGCCGGGTCCAAGAGCACGATGGACTTCTATGGCACAACCAATAACCTTGCCGGACAGTTCATCATAATCTTTCATATTCACTCTTCTAATAATATATACGATCTATCATTCCTCTGTGCCTCTGTGGTGAATTAAAATTAGTTCCTCATTAACTTAAAAGTTTTTTAAGTAATGCCCGCTGGAAGTGAAGGCGATTTTCGGCCTCATCGAAGACGATAGAATTTTGCGATTCCATAACCTCATCGGTTATTTCATAGCCGCGATAGGCAGGCAGACAGTGCATAATCTTTGCCTTCGGCGCCGCTGAAACAAGCGCGCTATCCACAGCGAAACCTTTAAAATCAGCAATCCGCTTCTGCTTTTCATCCTCCTGACCCATACTTACCCATGTATCGGTGTAAATTATGTCCGCACCTTGGACGGCATCGTGAGGATTATTTGTCTGGACGGTTGTGCCGGCGGCGATTTCGTTTGTGCGGGTTATAGATTTTTCATCCAGTTCGTAACCCCTGGGCGAAGCGATAACAATTTTCATTCCCAATTTTGCGCAGCCAAAGGCAAGCGAACGCGCGACATTATTGCCATCGCCGATATAAGCGATTTTAATTCCATTTAATTTTCCAAAGTGCTCACGGATTGTCATAATGTCGGCCATAGCCTGGCAGGGATGCGACCAATCTGTAAGGGCATTTATCACGGGGACATCAGCGTATTTTGCAAGCTCTAAGACGGTTTCGTGGGCAAAGGTTCTTGCCATAATGCCGTTGGCATAACGAGACAAGACGCGCGCCATATCTTTTAAAGGCTCGCGTTTTCCGATGCCGCCGATGTCTTCGGGTTTAACATAAATAGGATGGCCGCCAAGCTGAGCCATCGCAATCTGAAAACTCATCCGCGTCCGCAGGCTGGGTTTTTCAAAGAGCATAACCAGACTCTTGCCGGCAAGGCAGAGGTCCCGATTGCCCTTTTTGTAGAATTTCTTGAGCGTATCGCTCAAATCGAGCAATTCAAGAAGTTCATCAGTCGAACAACTGCTTACGGAAAGAAAATCCTTCATTAGACACCTGTTTTACTTAAAAAATAACTAACCGCCGGTAAAACCGGCGGCTAAATATACTGGATTCCCGCTTTCGCGGGAATGACACGTCGCCGTGCCGGCGACGGCTAAACAAGAATATCAAATATCTTTTAAAACATTATCAAGAATTTTAATCGCCGAGTCAATCTGTTTTGCGGTAATATTCATAGGCGGCATAAAACGCAGAACTGTATCCTGAGTGCAATTTATACGCAGGCCGGCGGCGAGACAGTTTTTTACAATTTCGACACCGGGCGATTTGAGCTGAATGCCAATCATCAGGCCTTTGCCGCGAATATGGTCAATAATACTATACTTAGTTTTCAACTGATTGAGCTTGTCGGCTGCGTATTGTCCAATTTCCTGAGTATTTTGAAGCATATTTTCTTCTTCAATCGCCTCGATAACCGCAATGCCTGCGGCGCAGGCGATACAATTGCCGCCGAAAGTAGAGGCGTGCGTGCCGGGCGTAAACGAAGCAGCGATATTCGGCTTAGCCATCATAGCGCCGATAGCGACACCGCCGCCAAGTGTTTTGGCCAATGTGATAATGTCCGGCTCGACGTTGTAATGCTGGTAGCCAAACCATTTTCCTGTGCGGCCCATTCCGGTCTGGACTTCATCGAGAATCATCACAGCCTGATTTTTATCGCAGAGGTGACGTATCGCGGACATATATTCAGGCGTCGCGACGTTAATGCCGCCTTCGCCCTGAATAGGTTCAATCATCACGGCGGCGACTTCGTTATCAAAGGCCTTTTGCAGGGCATCGACATCGTTAAACGGGACATAAATAAAGCCCGGCAGCACGGGCTCGAAGCCGGCGTGTTTTTTAGGTTGAGCCGTGGCTGTCATAGCGGCGAACGTTCGGCCGTGAAAGCTGCCAAGGGCGGTAATGTATTTATATTTTCCCTTTGCGGTATAGATTCTGGCGAGTTTCATAGCCGCTTCGTTTGCCTCTGCGCCGCTGTTGCAGAAAAAGCATTTGCCGCCGAAGGCGCGGTCGCTGAGCAACTGAGCAAGGCGGCCCTGCAGCTCAGTATAAAAAGTATTATCCATATGCAACAGGATTTTGGCCTGCTTTTGTATGGCTTTTACGACCTTGGGATGACAGTGGCCAATTCCGCTGACGGCCCAGCCGGGGAACATATCGAGGATTTTTCCGCCGTCCGTATCATATATATAGCAGCCTTTGCCGCGGGTTATAACCTTCGGCAGGCGGCTGTAATTGCCGATTACGTATTTGTCGAACAAATTTATTACTTCCTGTGTCGTCATTTTTGTTTTTTCTCCCCCCACCGCAGGTCCGCTAAGGGATGCCTTACGGCAGGTGGGGGCTAAACCTGGAATTTATTTTCATTTAATTATTTGAGTGCCTATGCCTTCTTCAGTGTATATTTCCAGCAGGAGGGAATGCTGGATTCTGCCGTCGATTATGTGCGCCTTCTTTACGCCGCCATCAATGGCGATAAGACAGGCATCCACCTTTGGCAGCATACCTTCGGTTATTATGCCGGCGGTAATCATTTTCTTTATTTCCGCTTCGGTTACACTTTCGATACCGCTGTCGGGGTCGTTTACGTCTTTGAGTATTCCGTTGGTATCGCTGACGGAGACGAATTTTTCGGCTTCGACGGCGGCGGCGACTTTACCGGCTGCGCTGTCGGCATTAACGTTTAATTTTCCGCCGCTGCGGTCGATTGCCACAGGCGCGATAACCGGAATAGTCCCGTTCGCACCGAGGGTCTTAAGCAAAACGCTGTTGACGGTTTTGACCTCGCCGACAAGGCCAAGGTCTATTTTTCTGCCCTGCGGGTCGGTATAGCGGAGCGGCTCCGCGAAAAGGACACAACTGCTGAGCGAGTGCAGACCCATAGCGTCACAGCCAAGCTGCTTTATAGTCTCGCAAATGGAGGCGTTTATGTCGTGAATGAGCACGTGCTCGACGATAGTCATTGTCCGCTCGTCGGTGTATCGTCTGCCGTTGACCCACTGCGGCTCAAGGCCGGACTCGTTCATCGCCTTTGTTATGGCTTTGCCGCCGCCATGGACCAGGATGGGCTGAATGCCGACAGTCGCCATAAAAACAACGTCGGTCAGCAGCTTTTTCTGGAGCTGCGGGTCGTCAAGAACGCTTCCGCCAAGCTTTACAACAACGGTTTTACCGCGAAACAGGATTTTAATCCGAGGGGGTCAAGAGAGATTTGCTCTTTTATCGGCCTTTTTACGGAAATGTTTTCCTTAAAGCCAACGATCGGATTCGAACCGATAACCCCCGGTTTACAAAACCGGAGCTCTACCGTTGAGCTACGTTGGCAAATTGATAAGAAAGTTTACAAAATGAGGGTCTTTTTAGCAAGTAAAATAAGACAATGCTACAGTTCAAAGGTCTGGCCGGGGGAGGGAATATGGGCGTTTTTCATACCCGCTTCGAGGAGCCTTTCGGAGAAGAATTCAAGGGCGTTTTGTTCGCCGTGGACACAGAAAACATGCTCAATATGGGATGCACCACACCTGTTGAAATAATCGAGCATTTCAAACTCGTCGGCGTGGGCGCTTAAGGCGGCGATTTCCTCAACTTCCGCTTTGAGCGGCAGGACAGTGCCGAGAATTTTTACCTCTTTGCGGTGTTCGGCAATCCTGCGGCCGAGTGTATTTTCGGCCATATAGCCGACAATCAATACGATGTTTTTTGGATTGTCTATGTTGTTCTTTAAATGATGAAGGATTCGACCGGCTTCGCACATTCCCGAAGCGGAAATAATAATCATCGGGCCGGACATATCGTTCAAAGATTTGGATTCCTCTACGCTTTCAGTGTATCGCAGATGCTTAAAATCAAAAGGCTTTTGGCCGTTAATCAGGAATTCCACCGCGGCAGAGTCCCAGCATTCCCTGTGCTTTGCGTAAATATCAGTGGCGGCACTGGACAGCGGCGAATCAACAAAAATCGGCAGCGGACAGATTTGGCCTTCGCTGTATAATTTGTTCAGAAGATAAACAACGTATTGTGTTCTGCCGACGCTGAACGCCGGGATTATCAGTTTTCCTTTTGTAGAACAAATTTCATCGACAACTTTTTTGAGAGCGTCCTTGACATCCGAGGCGGGCGGGTGCCTGCGGTCGCCATAGGTGCTTTCGGTAATAAGATAATCAATGTCTTTGATAACGACAGGGTCCTTGAGAATCGGTATATCACGGCGGCCGATGTCGCCGGTGAACATCAGTTTTTTTGTGCTGCCGTTTTCTTTAAAATTTATTTCCGTAAAGGCGGAGCCGAGAATATGGCCTGCATCGTGAAAAGTAACCTCGACATTGTCAAAAATTTTGAATGGCACTGAATACGGAACAGGCTCAAGATGCCGCGATGCGATATCGGCATCTTCGGTTGTATAAAGCGGTTCAAAAAGATTTTTGCCCTGATTTGCTCTTCTTTTATTGACGAATTTAACATCGTGAATCTGAATTCGGGCGCAATCCTGAAACATTATTTTGCATAAATCGGCTGTAGCGTCGGTGCAGTAAATTTTGCCTTTGTAGCCTTTTTTGACGAGAGTCGGGATGTTGCCGCTGTGGTCCATATGGGCGTGAGACAGGAGCATTACGTCAATTTTGGAAGGGTCAACGAGAAAATTGCGGTTCTTTTCGAACGCTTCCTTTCGTTTGCCCTGAAACAGGCCGCAATCAAGCAGGATATTTTTGCCGTTGATTGTAACTATGTGAGCCGAGCCGGTAACTTCGCGTGCAGCCCCGTGAAAAGTAAGTTTCATTATATGCCTTTAAACGAAATTTATCTGTGTATCGACATTTTACCAGAAGAAGGCAATTTAAACCAGCTTATTTTCCGGCAAAGTGTTTTTGCGTGCCGATAAGCAGCGGCAGCGAAGCGGCTTGGGAAACAACGGAAAAAGCGATAAGCGAGACAAGCGAAAAATCATAAAGGACGCCCATCAGCGCACTGCCTAAAAACCAGCATATACCATAGCCTGCATTGAAAATACCGTAGCCTGTGCCGCGTTTGGCCGTTGGGACAAAATCGGCTACCGCGGCTCTTATAATAGATTCCTGAGCACCCATCCCTACGGACCAGAGCAAGATTCCAACAACAATCGCTATCGGCGAAAGCGAGAACGCGAAAATCGCAAAGAGAGACGAAATCGCTATAGCTGTCGCCAGCGAAAGCAGTTTCTTTTTATCGTACCATTTGCCGAACAACAGAGCGGCAAGGCCGTCAACGCCCATTGCGATGGCATAAAGCAGGGGGATCCATTTGTCCGCGAAAATATTATTCTGTTTAATATGAAACGCAATCAGCGGATAATCGGCGAAACCAGCCGCGACAAGTCCGATAGCTCCCAGATACATCCAGAATGCCGTCGGCAATTTGCCATCGCCGATTTCGGCCTGTTTGGTTTCAAGTTTTTGCGGATGCGGATAATTAAATCGGGCGATTAAGAGAACGATAATTGCCAGAATTGCCGGTATTGCCAGAATCGCAAAGGCATAACGGTATGAACCGCTAATCGCAAGAACAATCATAACAATAACCGGGCCGGTCATTGCGCCAATCTGGTCCATAGCCTCGTGAACCGCAAAGCCCCAGCCTCTGCCGACAGAAGCGGTTGCGTGAGAGAGCATTACATCGCGGGCGGGAGTGCGAATGGATTTGCCGATTCTCTCGGTTATCATTAAAGCGACCGCCATCGGCCAGTGATGGGTCAACGCCAGCAGGGGAACCGCCAGCAGATTTACCACATAACCGATGATGGTAATCAGCCAGTACCGCCGGGTTTTGTCGCTCAGCAGACCGGAAAAGAACCGCAGGCCGTAGCCGAGCAGTTCGCCAAGACCAGCCGTTATGCCGACGACGGCGCCGCTTGCGCCGAGGATAGCAAGATATGGCCCCGCCAGGCTTCGTGCCGATTCATAAGTTACATCCGCAAGGAGACTGACGACTCCCAGCAGCAAAATAAACCTCATTGCCGATGAACGATTATTTTCCATTTGTTTTTCACCACAGAGACACAGAGGAAAACGAGATATAAAACGAATTTAATTTAACCATTCCATAAATAACGAAATTTAAGTTATTAAAGCAAGGAGTTATATAATCGAATAATTAAGAAATCAGAGAAATCAGGGGGCAGTATAAATCATATAAAGCCCGCCTGCAAGGACAAGAACGCCGCAGATTTTTTTGAGGATTACCGCCCCCTTTGATTTTTCGTTCCAGTGCAAATAATGCTCGACCAGTTCGGTAAATGTGCCTGCAAGGACAATTACTGAACAATGGCCGATGCCATAGGCAACCAAAAGCAAGATACCGTAAGTGATATTACTTGAAGCGACTTTGAATGTAACGGCCAGCATCGGAGCCATATAAGCGAAAGTGCAGGGGCCGATGGCAATGCCGAAGACCAGACCAAGTAAAAAGGCGGCAAACAGACCTTTTTGTTTCATACCGACAGAGCCCGGCCCTGAAAACGGCATAGGGATTACATCAAGCAGATGAAGGCCGACAAGAAAGAAAATCACAGCGACGAAATAATTGCCCCATTTGCCGACATCGCCCATTATTCTTCCGGCAGCAGCGGTAATGACGCCGACAAGACCGATGGTTATAAGTATTCCCGCCGCGAAAAGAAACGAAATCCAGAAAGCTCTTTTTGTAGAAATTTTTCCCTGTTCGTCGATAAAGCCGACAATAAGCGGGATACTTGCCAGATGACAGGGACTGAGCAAAATGCTCAAAATGCCCCAGATAAAAGAAGCGGCAAGGGCGATTAAAGCCGTGCCTTCGACGGCGCGAGTCAGATTTTCAAATAATTGCTGCATTATTTTTTAGACAGGTCAAATCCTAATTTTTTCCATTTCGCTAAAATATCTTCTTTTGAGAAGAATCCCTCGTGGCGGAAAAGCTCTTTGCCGTCGGGACTCAAAAAAATCTGAGTAGGTATTACCCTTATTCCATATTTCTGGCCGGGAGCCGGGTCTTTCCAGACATCGTAAAATTCGACCTGCAATTTGCCTTTATATTCTGTGTTAAGTTCTTCGAGAACAGGCTTCATCATCTTGCAGGGGATACATTTATCTGCGCCGAGGTCAACTAATCGCGGCAATTTCTTTACAGGCTCAACCACCTCAACAGTCATAACAAGCGGAGCATTATTCGGCTCAGTCGATTTTTCGGCTGGCCGGTTTGCTTCCCGTGTTTTTTCTTCAAGCACCTCAACAGGCTTAACTTCAACAGATATTGGCTGATTTTTATTTTCGGCATTTTTCAGCCAGACAACCGCGATGACAGACGAGACAAGAAGCAAAACAATAATTACTTTCCAAAGATTTCTCATTTGAGCATTTCCTTTAACTGTTTAAACGCGGTTTTTCAACGCATTAAATAGTTATTCAATTCATTTGTTACATACTCGGCAAATCCCTTGTTATCATTCACCAGTTCCCATACTTTCTCGAGTTTTTTGTATTCAGTATTATTATCGCCTTTCATTTTTGCTATTACAAGGGTGCTGATAGAAATATCGAATTCTTTTTCGAACTCTTTACCGCCGGGGTCATCCAGGTTAAACGGCATCCACGTCAGCCGTCCATCGGCAAGCTCCTGAGCAAAATTCTTTTCGATCACCTGTGCTGCCTTTGCCTCGATAGCTCTACAGGTTGGACAACGAAAAGTCCGATGAAAATAATAAGCTATAACTATTGTCTTATCTGCTTGGTTGACAGTCTGCTGATTAAGTATTCGGTCTGAATTGACAGGAGTTTTTTGCTCCTGACAGCCGAAATAAAAAACTGCCGATACCAGACAAACAATTTGCAATAATCTTAATACCATAAAAATTTTCTCTTTTTAAGAGTTCATCATCATTTCAGCATATTCTTCAATTCTTCAATTGAAGGCACTTTGCCGGCGACTTTTACTTTTCCATCAACGACAAGAGCGGGCGTTACCATAACGCCGAACTTCATTATATCATTAATCTTTGTAACTTTCTCAATTTCATACTCAATACCAAGTTCTTTTGCTGCGGTTTCAGCAAATTCGGCAAGTTTTTTGCACTTGGGGCAGCCTGTTCCGAGTATTTGTAATTTTTTCATCCCGTTAGACCTCACTAACCTATTTTTAAGTTATTTATACAATATAAAGTTTACATGTCTTTCCATATCTTTGAACACCTTTGTAAGCCAGAGAGGTCTAACGGGATTCATCCCCCTTAAGTTAGGCCTTTATTCATTCTATTTTTTAACCGATTATTATACTTCCTGCTTCTTTACAGCAAACCAACCTTGTGTTTTTAAGCATATTTTTACAAGCATCAGCATTACCGGCACTTCAATAAGAACGCCGACAACTGTCGCAAGTGCTGCACCGGAAGATAAGCCAAAAAGCATTGTTGCTGTTGCGATTGCGACTTCGAAATGGTTCGAAGCGCCTATCATTGCTGATGGAGCGGCATCGGCATACGACAATTTCAACGGTTTTGACAGCCAATAGCCTATCGTAAAAATAAGCATTGTCTGTATAAAGAGAGGCACCGCAATCCAGAGAATGGTCAGCGGATTTGAAATAATGGTTTCGCCCTTGAAGGAGAACAGAAGTACAAGAGTTACCAGCAGTGCGATAATCGTAATCGGCGTAAGCACGTGGAGGAATTTTTCCTCGAACCACACGGGGCCTTTATGGGCGATAATCCATTTTCTTGAAATAAATCCCGCCAAAAGCGGCAGAGCGACATAAATCACTATCGACAATGCCAGAGCCTGCCAGGGGACAGGCAGTCTGCCTACACCTAATAAAAATCCACCTAAAGGCCCATACAGCAACAGCATTGACAGAGAATTAATAGCAACCATAATAAGGGTGTGGCCGTCGTTGCCTTTGGCAAGATAGCCCCAAACTAAAACCATTGCGGTACAAGGCGCGATGCCCAGCAGTATGCAGCCGGCTAAATAACTTCTCCACAGCGGAATTTGCAGCATTTTGATACCATTGTCCATAACAATAGTACCAACACCATACTGAGCACCAACCGGCAAATCCATACCAAACGGCATTTTGACCAAATCCATCGCATCGGGGCCAATAAAGCCGCGAAATAATGTGCCGAGGAAAAATACGGCAATGGCATACATTGTAAAAGGTTTAATCGCCCAGTTAACAAATAACGTCAGACCGACAGGTTTTATGCTTTTGCCGGCCTGCAAGACTTCGGCAAAGTCAATCTTGACCATAATCGGATACATCATAAAGAAAAGGCATATCGCGATTGGGATTGAAACAACCGGAGCGCCGCCGACATAAATAGACATCCCATCCAGCGACTTTGCAAATTGCGGAGCAACCTTGCCCAGGACAATCCCGCCTATAATGCACAATATAACCCATACCGTAAGATATTTTTCAAAAACATTTAATCCTTTCGCCTGAAACTGTTCTGCTTTTTCTTCTTTCATATTTAAATTCCTTTCTTTTTTACAATTGCGATACTGCCATCCCTGCTCAAGGCTTAAATGCTGTAACATTGATACTGACGATATAATCGCTAAGTTTTTTGCCTTGCGGCAGAAAATCCTTAACCTCTCTGTAAAGCGGGTCGCTGCAATCTGCCATTACATCAATATTATATGCTTTTTCCTCTATCTTAATATCAGCCAGACCCGCGTTTTTAGCCATTTCAATGGTTTCATCGATGAGAACGGCGCCGGCGACACAGCTTACCAGTGCGGCCGCGGATTTAAGAACTTCCTTCGGCAAAGGCTCTTTTAATGCAAGGTCAGAGATACAGGCTTTGCCGCCGGGTTTCAACACGCGGGCAATTTCATTCCATACCTGCTGCTTATCCGGCGAAAGATTTATTACACAATTTGAAATAACAACATCAATACTGTTATCCGCGACAGGCAGATGTTCGATTTCGCCAAGTCTGAATTCTACATTGGAAAGTCCTGTCTTTTTTGTAAATTTAGAAATGCCCGCCCTTGCCTTACTGAGCATATCAGGCGTCATATCGACACCGATAGATTTACCCTTTGGTCCAACTTTTCCGGCCGCGATAAAGACATCAAAGCCGCCTCCACTGCCAAGGTCTAAAACGGTTTGACCTGCTTTGAGATTAGCAACAGCAGTTGGATTGCCGCAGGAAAGGCCCATATTTGCGCCATCCGGCAAAATCTCAAGTTCCTGGCTTGTGTAGCCTATTCCTTCGGCGAGTTTGCCGGGCGACGATGAGCCGCAGCCGCAACCGCAGCCGGATTTGCCTTTGGCTATATCTGTATATCCCTTGCGAACTGTTTCCCTAATTTTTTCATTTGATTCCATCGAATAAGAGCCTTTCAAAATGTGATTAGAAAATAGAAACCTGCAACCAACAGGATTACCCCTGAAATCCATCGGATTGCCACATCCGCATTCTTGGCAACGAGGCTCATCTTGCCCAGTGAAACACCAAATAAAATTATACCAAGCGGAATACTGAAGCCAACGGCAAACATTGCTAATAGAAGTGTTGCCCATATAACACGCCCTTGTAAAATTGCCGCGCCAAGAACAATAAATATCCCCGGATTGCAGGGAAGAGAACTCACTGCGACAATGCCGCCCATAACAAGTCCAGCAAGAACAGTCCCGATTCTTCCGGAACTATGTATAGATTTCCCGTAGTTTCCGAAAGAGAGCTTGAATGGCAGCAATTTAAGGGCAGCCAGTCCAAAGAATATCGCTACAACTCCCGCGAACACTTTCCAGTATCGCCCCAAGGTATTCTGTGCAACCTGACCAACGAAGCCGGCGATTCCCCCGATAATCATTAAAGAAATGATTGTGCCAAAGGTAAAGAGCAAAGCAGACCTGAAAACGTCTTTGCGATTAGTATCAACCCTGGTTCCTGAATATCCGACAAGTATTCCCATAGCGGGTAATGTGCAGCAAGCACTTGTGGCGGCACTGACCACTCCAAGAATCAAGGCAAAAACAAGCCCCAATGGTTCTGAAGCTACTTTCTGCAATGTGTTTGTAATATACTCAAGCATTACAACAGCCTTATTTACTTCCTGGGGCTGGGGCTGAAGGTCCACAACCTGGGGTAGAGGGTCCGCAACTTGATGATGGCCCGCAGCCTGCTGTACGAGAAGAAGCGACATAGGCCTGCAGCAGTTTTGTTTCAGTTATTTCTCCAGATACAGCTCCAACACCACGGCCTTTGCTCATTACCAGCATACCCGGCAAGGTCAGTTGAGATGCGATATTGGCGTATTCATTAGATGGCGAAAACTGTAAGGTGTATAAGCCGATGTTTATGCCGTTGGATTTTAATTTTTGTTCAGCAGACGTAATTGCATCTATGGTTTCCTTACTGACCGTTTCTTCCCCCATAGCGGGGACAAAGACAAATACGGCGTCCTGATTTACAGCTACTTTATTCAGTGAAGCAAGTGAATCTATGAACTGGCCTACTCTTTTTTTATTCTCGACCGGTTCGACTACAGGTTTCTGTTTGTCAATAATCGGGACTGCTGGTTTCTGTTCATTTACTTCATTTACAAGAGTGGGGGCAAAAGCGGTTTCCGTATTAGCCGGGGCGGTCTGTTTTGCACTCTTTGCCTTATAAACAAAAATGCCGCATATTGCTAACAGCACGATAACGCAGACCGCAGCCTTTGCTTTTGTATTTCCCGAAGGTTTACCGCAATTACATCCCGGGGCACAATTTTCCGATTTCATCTCTTTCATAATTCTATCCTTTGATTTGTTTCATTACTTATGCACTTTCAGAAGAATGCTCCGAAAAACATTCCTGAAATCGTAGCCATTACAATTACTAAAGATACGTAAACAACTGTTTTTTGTGTTCCCATTATACTGCGAAGAACAAGCATACTCGGCAGCGATAATGCCGGGCCTGCGAGCAATAACGCAAGGGCGGGACCTTTGCCCATACCGGCGTTAATTAATCCCTGAAGTATCGGCACTTCCGTCAAGGTTGCAAAATACATAAATGCGGCAACGACCGAAGCAAAGAAATTTGCTCGGAATGAATTTCCGCCAACGGCGGCAGAGACCCATTTTGAAGGAATAACGCCTTCGCCAGATGGTGTGCCGAGCAGAAAGCCTGATGCAATAACACCAGCAAAAAGCAAAGGCAAAATCTGTTTTGAAAAGTCCCAGGTTGTGCTTGTCCAGTCGGCTAAATCCTTTTTGCTGAACCATAACGCCAGAAACACAATCAATGCCGCCAGACTGACAGCGGTTATAATCCATTTTACCGAATAGATTGCAGCCCATACCCCGCCGGAGTCAATCGGTTTTGCCCAGTTTGCAAAGACTAAAACAGCGACCATCGAGGCAAAATACAAACTGTTCTGCCAAAGCGGTCTGTGTTTTTCATCTTCGGGAAAGGCCATCGCGTTATCAGCCCTTTGGATTTCTTCTTTGCGATATATAAAATGCATTAGTAAACCGATTATGACACTGAATGCAATTGCCCCGACAGCCCTTGCAAGACCAAGTTGAAAACCGAGAATTCTCGCTGTCAGGATAATCGCAAGAACATTTATCGCCGGGCCGGAATAAAGAAACGCACAGGCGGGGCCAAGACCCGCGCCCATTTTATAAATGCCGGCAAAGAGCGGCAGAACCGTGCAGGAACAGACGGCAAGAATTGTGCCGGAAATAGAAGCGACACCATACGCGAGAAATTTATTTGCTTTTGCGCCCAGATATTTCATAACCGAAGCCTGGCTTACAAAAACCGAAATAGCTCCAGCTATGAAAAACGCAGGCACAAGACACAAAAGAACATGTTCTCTTGCATACCATTTAACGAGCAGTAGAGACTGCATTATAGCATTATCAAAACGTCCAGTGCCGACAGGTAAAAAATAGAGAACTAAAAAGGCGGTAACGATTAAAAGTAATTTTTTGCTTTCAGATTTTATGCTCATATCAGATGGCTCTCAGGAGTTTTACATTTTCATTTGCCTGCTGTTTGAGACAGGTTGTTGCGCATTCTAAAAAGTCCAGAATACATCTGGCTTTTAAGCGGTATATTACATTGAGTCCGTCTTTGCGGCATTCAAGGACACCACAGGAAACCATTATCGCAAGATGTCTTGATACGTTGGACCGTTCGGAGGCCACGTGTTTTGCGATATCGCAGACGCACTGCTCGCCGTCCTTTAAATAGTCAAGTATCGCAATCCGCAGCGGATGTGCCAGAGCTTTTAGAATTTCGGCCTGTCTGTCATAAAGCATATTTCGTGATTTTTTATCCATAATGTCTGCCTTTACTATATTACTATGTGATTATATAATCACATAGTATCGGATTTGTTCAGGATGGTCAAGAAGAATTTTCAGGAAAATTCATTTTTTCAGGTGTTCCCGTGCCAGGACGGCAATGGCCGCGCCTGCGATAAGTATAATTCCGAAAAGCCATTGCGCGGGACTGAGGGTTTCGTTAAATAGGATGTGTGATACGAGCAGAATCAGAAACGGCTGCGCAAGGACGGCAAGCGACGGAATAGTCGCGCCCATTCTTTTTATCGCGGCGTAATAACAGCTATGCGAAATCGCTATGCTCGATATTCCCGAAATTATCAGATAAATCCACGCTGAAGAACTCATTGAAGTGCACTGTCCGACGTGTCCGAAAATAAATGCCAGGATAGCCAGCGGCACCGTTGTATATATAGATATGACGGCAAAACCTGCGGCCGAGTCGATATTTTTCAATGCTGTTTTTGCCGCTACCGAATACAAACTCCAGTTTATGGCCCAGCCGAGCGAAATCACGATGCCGATGACGGAAGCCCTGGCGGTAAAATCGTGCTTTAGCGTGATGACGCCGACAAGACCGATAATTGCCGTCAAAGTGCCAAAAAGGAATCGCCTGTTGCCGAGCAGCGGCCTTTCATCGGCGAATAACGCCATTGAAATCGCCATTGTCCATAAAAGCTGTGACTGGCTGAGCAGGGTCATAAAAGCGGGGTTGATATAATAAAGCGCCGATGCCCAAAGACACTGAGCGGAAATGTTAGGAATGGCGGGCAGCAGCGCCTTTCGCCATATTGATGAATCGACTTTGCGGGTCTTTATCGAAAATACGAGTATCGGCAGAAACATTATCATTGCCGTGGTATAACGCAAAAGGTTTTGGGTCCAGAAGTCCACATAGTTCGTCAGATACTTGATAATTACAGGGCCGGGGACCCAGCTTAGAACCGCAATTATGACAAATACTGTTCCTGAAATATTAATTTTGGCTTTTTGTGAATCCATTTTACCTTTGTCAATATTTATCGGCTGAATTATAATATATTCAGGCAAGAATACGATTTCTAAATAATTTTTATGTTCAATATTTTTGAATATCCGTTTGTCGGTATTGGGCTGGCAGTTGTTTCAATGTTTGCCCTGTGGGTGTTTGGGGCGGTGCGGCCCGACAAAAAACGAAAATGGCATTTCGCTGTGCCATTCGTGATTGCGGCTTTGGCGTTTGCAATCGCGTATTTTGTCCAGACCGATAAAGAGAAAGTTCTCGGCGCGGTAAACAAAGGCATCAAGGCTTTCGAAAAGCAGAAAATAGAGCCTATTAAAGAAATAACAGCCGATAATTACACCGACATAGCGAATACTTCAAAAGAAATGCTGATAGCATACTGCCAGGGGCTTTTCCAGACGGCTGCGGTTGAAAAGATAACGCTATTCAGCCGCCGGATAGAAATAGACGGCGATAAAGCGACCTTTATGATGGAAGGTCTTTTAAAATTTACCGAGCAAAGCGAAATGGCAAAGATGGGTAAGCCGTTTTTAATTGTCAAGGCAAGACTTCATTTCAAAAAAACACCGCAGAAAAAATGGCTGATAAACAGTTCCGAAATTCTCGAACTTGACAGGAAGCCGGTTAACTGGGGACAGTTGCATAATTAAAATTTAAAATTGAATCCTTCGACAAGGTTCAGGACAGGGATTTAAAATTTGGAAAAAACGTAAAGCGATTATCCCGCCTGCGGTGGATAAAGATGGATGCTGACCGGGCTGATTTTTCATTTCTTGACCAAATATGTCCATTCGGTTATCGTATTTACCTGATTATTGATTGGAGCGGTTAAATTGCCTAATATAAGCGTCTGCATACCG
This sequence comes from Phycisphaerae bacterium, assembly GCA_026386845.1. Lineage (GTDB taxonomy): Bacteria > Planctomycetota > Phycisphaerae > Sedimentisphaerales > UBA12454 > JAPLMW01. The sequence continues at coordinate 7,503 of JAPLMW010000039.1, read as the reverse complement.
ACTTATAACAGAGAACATCTGCTTAAAGAAGCCCTCGACAGTGTCTTTGCGCAGACATATAAGGATTTCGAGGTTGTTATTGTAGATGACGGTTCGACCGACGGCACAAAGGAGATGCTCGAAAGAAACGGCTATAGCGTTAGGTATTACCGGCAGGAAAATGCGGGAGACGCAGCCGCCAGAAACAAACTTATCGAGCTTGCGGGGGGAAAATACATATCGTTTCTCGATTCGGATGACCTTTTATACCCCGATGCACTTGAACAAATGGCGGCGGCGATGCCGAAAGGGACTGAAGATGTTGTTGTTTACGGGCCTTATGTGGCTATAGATGAAAAGGGGGATATACTTCACAGGAGAAAGAAAAAACTTTACAGCGGAAAAATTACAAAACGACTTTTTGAAGATATATTGATACATTCCTGCGGTTCGCTTTTTCCCAAGAAGATTTTGGTCGAGGCCGGCGGATTTAACACCGCCCTGAATGTCTGCTCCGACTATGATTTATGGCTTCGACTTTCCCTGAAATATGATTTCATCGGTCTGCAAAAACCGGTTTTTAAAAGAAGAAGACACAGCGGAAATATTTCCAAGATATCGTTTGCCAACAGAAGCACCGAATACAATGTGCTGGAAAATTTTTATTTTAACGGCGGCGGTAAAGAAGTTATCCCTCACAGATGGGCGATGATAAGATTGAGCAAGGAGCAATACAGGGTTGCACGCAGCGCCATAAGAGAATCAATGAAAACCGAGGCCTGCGAACGGCTTGGGAAATCCCTGAAGCAGCATTTTAACCTCAAGGCGATTTTATGGCTTGGAATCGCTTATGCCAGACTGCATCCATCACTTTGGATAAGTCAGGATTATTCCGGTCTAAAACCGAGAAGCCGCCCCATAGCCAAAAAAAGCAAATCCATATCAGATATAAAGGTGGTAATGGATTTCAACCCTGTGCTTGTGAATAAATTTTCCGGTTTTTATACCTTCGGCGTCGGACTACTGAAGGGTTTTGCGCAGCTTGAGGAAAGACCTGAACTTATTCTGTTTTGTTCGAGCCGACTGGCGGCAAAGGCGGAAGAAATAGAAAAATACGAAAGACAGCAAATTGTCCGGTCCAAAACGCTGATAGTCAATATGCGATGGCTGGAGAATTTCTGGAATTACTTCGATTACCCGAAGCTTCAGCACTTGGCGGGAAATTTTGATGTATATCACTGCTACCATCATCTAATGCCGCCGACCGGCGGTGTGCCGCGTCTGATGACAGTGCACGACCTGAGACGTTATAAGCTGCCGCAGTTGTACCCAAAATCAAAACTCGGTTTTTTCGAGACCGCCGTTGGAAGGGCGGACCATTTTCTGGCGGTATCACAGTCAACCAAGAACGATTTGTGTTCGGTATTCGGCATAGAAGAACAAAAAGTTGATGTCATATCGCACGCAACCGAAATTGAACCGTTCGAATATACTACTGAGCAAAAAAACAAAGCATTCGGTGATTTGTCAAAAAAACTGGGACAGCAATTAGGCGATTATTTTGTGGTAATATCCTCGCCGGACAGCCGAAAGAATATACCGCGCACAGTTGAGGCGTTCGGGATGGCGAAGAAGTCCCTGCCGGAACATTCAAAACTTGTAGTAATAGGGCAACTGCCAAAAAGAGAACGGGAATTCGGAGAGAAATTAAAAGCCGGTTTTTATCAGGATGTTCTCTGGATAGGAGCGGTCGATGATTTGCGGCCGTGGCTTGGTTGTGCAGAGGCGTTGATTTTCGCAAGCCTTTATGAAGGATTTGGAATACCCATTCTTGAAGCATTCGCCTGCGGGACAGCAGTGATTACATCAGATATTTCGTCGATGCCTGAAGTGGCCGGCGATGCGGCATTGTATGTTGACCCGTTCAGCGCAGAATCAATAGCCGGCGCACTTGCAAAAATTTCGAATAATGAACAATTGAGAGGAAAGCTAATTACAGCGGGAAGAGAAAGAAACAAACTGTTTACGTGGCAAAAAACTGCGCAGAAGGTTGTAGAGGTTTACAGTAAATTAGCGGGAATTTAACAATTCGTTCAGTTTTTGCATAATGAGTTCGCCAGTCAGCATATCCTTGCATACGGGCTTATCGCACGGTTTTTCCAGCCAGCACGGTGCGCACGGCAGGTCTGTCGTAATGTTTATATTGCACGGGTAGCCTGAAACAAGAGGGTCTTCTGTTCCGCCGTATATTGTAATGCACGGAGTGCCGACGGCTGTCGCCAGATGCATTATTCCGCTGACGTGTGTAATTACCGCATCACAGCGTCTGAGTACTGAAGCTGTTTTTCGATATCCCAGGTTTCTGTAGTTTATTGCACCTTCGAGCAGAGGTCCTTCCCGTTTATCGCCAACCTGAATGACGGTGATGTCCGCCTTTTTTAACAGGGCGGCCAGCTTCTGCCATTTTTCGAACTCGTAAAATTTATTTGGTATTTTAGTGGTTATTTTTCCCGATGGTGCAACTGCTATCAGAGGCCTGGCGAGTCTTTGCAGCCGCCATTTGCGCCAGTCGAGTTCTTTTTGCGTAAGATAAATTTCCGGCTGGTAAATTCGTTTTTGTACTTTTATGCCGATAAGGTCGTACATTATGTCAATCATATGTTTTACTTCTTTTGCGTTCCTGAAATCGGCATAAGTATATTCGCTAAGAGGTATTGCCCTTTTGTAGATTGCCGGATTTTTTTTCATTATCGTTCTTGCATTATAGCAGGCGGCAATAAACGGATTGTTCTCAAATATTTCCCATCGTCTTTTTGTCAGCACGAATATCCTCATATCCGGATATTCCTTTTTGATTCCGGCGATAACTGCCGTGACTATCAGGTTATCGCCGAAGCCGTGCCCGATGGAAATATATACTTCTCTGCCGGTACGACCGATTTTTCCCGCAGCCAGGACATCATAAATCTTTTCGATTTTTTTAATCAAACAATTGTGGCTGTAATTTATTTTGATATGCTCTTTTGCCGCTGAAACGATAACAGATTTTTTCTGCTGCGGCATATTTACAACCGCCAGCATTGCGTCCGCAAGGGCGTTTGTATCCTTCGGCGGGACAAGCAGGCCGAAACGGCCATTGTCGAGAATCTCAGGGATGCCGCCGACACCTGCCGCTATGCAGAAAACACCCGATGCCATCGCTTCGATGAGCGTTCGAGGCAGACCTTCCGCAATCGACGGCAGAACAAACGCATCTATCGCACGATAAAATTCAGGCATATTGTCAACCCGGCCGAGAAAGCGAATATCTGAACCGCAGTCGAGTTCAGAAGCCTGTTTTTCAAGTTCATTTTTCAGCTCGCCTTCGCCGGCAATCAGTAATTGAGCGTTATTAATTTTTTTTCTTATCTGGGTGAATGCGTCAAGCAGATATTCCTGGCCTTTGGTAGCCGCGAGCCTGCCGGCAGTAGCGAAAACGAAACTATCCTGCGGAATACCGAATTTTCCGCGGACTGTTTGCCTGTCGTAAGCAGCCGAGGCAAAATAATTGTAATCTATTGAATTGCCGAGATTCGTTACCTTAACCAAAGGCAAAAAGGGATTATTTTGCAGGACGTCATTTTTTACCGCTTCGCCTACCGTCAGAATTTTGTCAATCTTCGGCAGTATAAAGCGGTTGATAAGTTTTCTGCGAAGATTTCTGGTTCTTCCTAGTCCGTGAACGTGACTCAGGATTACCGGCGTTTTCGCCAGTTTACCGGCGATTGTGCCGTAAACTGTAGATATGTGATGATGGCAGTGCAGAATATCCACGCCCTGATTTTTAAGAATTTCAGCCAGTTTTAAAAAAGCGGCAGGTTTAAAAAGTGGAAGCTGAGGTTTTTGGGTTACGTAAAAAATCTTTTTGCCGTTCTGCTCGAGAAGATTTGGAGTATCGCTGTTCTTTGTAAGATAAATGCCTATCGTTTCATACTTTTTCGGATTTATGCCGAGAATTACAGGAATTACGGAAGGGATGTTACCGCCGAATTTAGGCCAAAGTCTCGCTACGATAATCTTTCCGTTGCGCATAATCTTTTCTATCTATTGGCATACATCTGCTGATAGTATTGCTGATACTGGCCGCTTGTTATACGGCTGAGCCACTTTTTGTTTTGCAGATACCAGTCTATTGTCTTTTTTAAACCATCTTCAAAATTTATCAGCGATTGCCAGCCAAGCTGCGAATTAATCTTTGAAGAGTCCATCGCATATCGCTTATCGTGGCCGGGACGGTCCTTGACAAACGTTATGAGCGATTCGGGTTTTTTGAGCAATTTCAATATCGTTTTTACAACTTCAATGTTTTGCTTTTCGCAGGATGAGCCGATGTTGTAGGTTTCGCCGCTCTTTCCTTCAGCAAGAACCTTCCATATTGCTTTGCAGTGGTCTTCGACGTGTATCCAGTCGCGGACGTGCAGGCCGTCGCCGTAAACAGGCAGGGGTTTGTCATTGAGGGCGTTGTTTATCATCAGTGGAATCATTTTTTCAGGGAACTGGAACGGGCCGTAATTATTTGAACAGCGAGTTATGCTGTAATTCAGCCCCCACGTATGTCCAAAGGCTTTTACAAGAAGGTCTGCGGCCGCCTTGCTCGCTGAATACGGCGAATTAGGAGATAGAGGAGTTTGTTCAGTGAATTTGCCGGTTGGGCCGAGCTGGCCGTAAACCTCATCGGTTGAAATCTGAATAAAGCGTTCGATTTTTTTGTCGCAGGCAGCCTGCAGCAGAGTGAGCGTGCCGGTTACGTTGGTTTCTATGAAAATTTTGGGACCTGTGATTGAACGGTCAACGTGACTTTCGGCAGCGAAGTTTATAATTGTCTGAATTTTGTGTTTGTCTATTATTTCCTCAACTGTTTTGCCGTCATTTATGTCTGCCTTGACAAAGATATGGTTGGGGTGCTTGAGAAAGCCTTCGAGGTTCTCGAGATTGCCGGCATAAGTGAGTTTGTCGAGATTGACAATGAAGCAATCAGGCTGCTCTGTAAGAATCCATCTTACAAAATTGCTGCCTATAAAGCCCGCGCCGCCTGTAACAAGAATCCTTTTCATCCCGCACCTTCTTTATATTCTTTTAATCTGCGTTTCATATTATTGATATTCCCATCCGATTATTCTTCCGGCTCTTCAAAATCACTTGAATATTTGAAGGTGCGGGATTCATAACGTTTTTAGAAACCTTTCAAGCGGTTTTTGCCACAATTCAATCGGTTTGTCAAGCAAAGATTGTATTTTATCACAACAGAACCTGCTGCTGGCAGGCCTGGCGGCAACGGTTGGAAATTCGCTCGATTTGCAGGGGATGACGGGAGTGCTTATTTTCAGTTTTTCAAAGGCGAATTTCGCCACATCATACCGGCTCGCAAAACCGGCAGCCGCGAAGTGAAACAGACCCTGCGGTTTTTTAGAGATAAATTCGCGGATAACTTTTGCCGCCTCCTGTGTCCAGGTGGGAGAGCCAAACTGGTCGTCAACGACTTTCAAATTTTCTTTCTGGGTGGAAAGTGAAATAAGTTTGGTTATAAAATTATTTCCGTTTTTGCCGTAAGTCCACTGAACACGAATTATAGCGTAGCGATTATGGTTTTTCGCCAAAAGCGTTTCGCCTTCGAGCTTGCTTTTGCCGTAAACGTTTATTGGATTAGTGCGGTCAGTTTCGAGATAAGGAGTTTCTTTTTTGCCGTCGAATGCAAAATCGGTACTTATGTGAATAACGTAAATATTTTTGTTATGAGCAATTTTGGCAAGATTGCCTACAGCTTCGGCATTTATTTTAAAAGCTTGTTCAGACTGGCTTTCAGCCTTTTCCACATTGGTATAGGCTGCGCAGTTGACAACGACATTTGCGTCCTGTAGAACTTTTTCGAGCATATTTTTGTCGGTGATGTCAAATTGGGGCAGGTCGAGAGGCGTTATATTATCTCCGCTAGGGGATGCCTTACGGCATTTGGCGCAGAGATTGTAAATTTCAGAGCCGAACATTCCTCTTGCGCCGAGCAGGACAATTTTATCCATCTTTTCGCGTCCAATCGTAAGGTATGTCGTTGTCGTGAGGATGGATTCTGAATTCATCCGGCTGACTGTAATTGTAACATTCTGTCGGTATATTGATGATATAAGCTTCATCGGCGCTTACACACATCCAGCCGTGACAGATGCCGGGCGGAATCCTTAAAACGGCGGGACAATGCTCGCTCATATAAATCTGGTTGACAGAGCCTTTGGTTTTTGAACCGTCTCTTTGGTCGTAGAGGGCTACTTTTACCGTGCCTTTGGCAACATAGAAATAGTCGGTCTGTTTTTTATGCCAATGCCAGGCTTTTACCATTCCCGGATATGTTGTCGTAAAGTAAACCTGGCCGAATTTTTCGAACATTTCGTCATCTGCTCGCAGGATTTCGCCAAGCCTGCCTCGTTCATCCGGAAGAATTTTTACAGTTTTTGCCTTGACGCCTTCAATCAGGCCGGCTGAACCTATAATGATAATCGAACCTTCAGAAAAAACTCTTTTCAGTTCCGCGATTTTTTTCATCCCGTTAGACCTCCTTTAGATAAGGCATTTATGGTCGTCCGACATCTTTTTAACCTATTTTTAAGATATCTTTTGCCCATTCCTGTTTTTAAATATCTTTCCCTGCGAAAAGCATCATCTTTGTTCAAACAAGCCTCAGAATAAATTAACTTAACCGGTAATCTGTATTTTGTGTAATAAACCAAACCTTTAGTGTGTTGTTCCATTCGCTGCCTTAAATTTTTGGTACAACCAGTATAGAGTGTCCCTGTTTTTTCGCATATTAAAACATAAGTATAAAACCAAAGAGGTCTAACGGGACTTGTCATTCGACAGGCTCCTTAATAACTAATTCATTTGCAGTGTTAAGCGATTCAAATGTTCCGGCGTCCGTCCACCAGCCGGCAAGAATATCATATTCGAGCTGGTTTCGGCTGATATAAGCGTTATTGACATCGGTGATTTCAAGTTCGCCTCGGCCGGAAGGCTTTAATATTTTGATTATGTCAAAGACGGTGTTATCATAAAAATATATGCCTGTTACGGCATAATTTGTTTTCGGATTTTTTGGTTTTTCGATAATGGAAGTTACTTTATTGTCCGCAATTTCAGCGACGCCGAATCGCTGCGGGTTTTCAACCTGTTTGAGCAGGACTCTTGCTCCTTTTTTCTGATTTGAAAATTTTTGCAGATAAGGTTTTAAAGAAGCCTTGAAAATGTTATCGCCGAGAATTGCTACAAGTCCGCTGTTCTTTGCGAAATCTTCCGCAAGGGCAAGCGCCTGGGCGATACCGCCGGCCTGGTCCTGGACTTTGTAAGTAAAACGGCAGGAAAAATTTTTCCCCGAACCAAGCAGGTTTACTACATCGCCCATATGGTCGATGCCGGTTACGATGAGAATTTCCTCTATTCCCGCTGAAATAAGTTTCTCAATGGGATAGTAAATCATCGGCTTTTTGCCGACAGCCAGCA
>JAPLMW010000040.1 GCA_026386845.1 Phycisphaerae bacterium | reverse complement strand
GTTGAAAAGCCCTGCATAATGGGCTGCTACGGCATCGGCATAAACCGAATTGTCGCTTCGGCCATTGAAACTCTCTACGACAAGGACGGCATTGTCTGGCCGATAAGCATTGCGCCTTATGAAGTTATTATTGTTCCGGCGGGCAACGGCGAAGAAATCATTTCCGCGGCGGAAAAATTATATGATGAATTGACTGCCGGCGGCGTGGAAGTGCTGCTTGATGACAGAGACGCAAGAGGCGGAGTGAAATTCAAGGACGCAGACCTTATCGGGATACCAATCCGAATAACAATCGGCGCAAAATCTCTGGCGGAGAATTGTGCCGAGATTAAACTTCGCAGAGAAAGCGAAATAAAAAAAATCGCCCTGCCGGATGTAAAAGAAAAGACCTTGCAGATTATTAAAAAACTGAAGGCCGAATGTCTGTAACGATGATAAACGAGCAAAAAAATGACGCGGAAAAAAGAGCACCTGGCTGGCAGATTCGATGCACCAGATGCGGGTTTTCTGAGCCGTGGGGCAAGTACGGAGTCTGTCTTGGCGGAGCGGCATGGAAGAAATTTACAATCGGCAGATGCTCAAGCTGCCGAAAATTCGGCTTTCATAAGATTGAAAAAAGGCCTAATCAATGATAACCCGCCGTAAAACGGCGGGCTAAATACTAAATATAAATGGATTCCCGCGAAAGCGGGAATGACACGTCGCCGTGCCGGCGACGGCTAAACAAAAGATGTGGACGCTTAAAAAACCTGAGCCGGTAAAACTTATCATCGGCATACTCGCCTGCGATGAAAAGGCTGCAAATGCGGCCGCTGATATGATAAAGGCCAAATTCGGCAGAAGCGATCTTGAAAGCCAGATTTGGCCCTTCAGGCATACAGAATATTACGCCAGCGAAACCGGAAAAGAGATTGTCAAAAAATTTGTGGCGATCGAAAAACTGATTTTGCCGGATGAATTGGCCGGGATAAAACTTAAAACCAATAAAATGGAAGGGAAACTGGCCGCAAAACTCGGCGGTAATCTGAGCAGGCCTGTCAATCTCGACCCCGGCTATATCGAACCGTCGAAACTTGTGCTGGCAAGCACGAAAAATTTTTCGCATAGAATCTATATCGGCAAAAAAATCTGGGCTGAAGTTACGCTTATTTTCAGCAAGGGACAGTGGAAAGGCTTTGAGTATTCCTTTCCCGACCATAAGGAAGACCGGTATCACGGATTTTTCAGCCAGACAAGAGAAAAACTTGTTCAGCAGTTAAGGGAGTAATTTTGTGATAAGTCCGCCTATGATTTATGTAACCGCCCTACTGGCGGCGTTTGCTGTTTCGGTTGTTTTGACGGCTATAGCAAAAAAAATCGCCCTCAAAACAGGATTAGTCGCTCATCCGCGACAGGATAGATTCCATAAGGAAACTATGCCCCTCGGGGGCGGAATCGCAATATTCGCAACGATGGCTCTTTTCTGCATCGCAGCGATTGTCTGCGTTAAGTTATACCCGGCTTTGACAGCGGAAAAAACCGACTTCTATGTCCAGGACTTCATCAAAAAAATAAACGAACTGACTATAATAATTATCTGCTCTGCAGCGCTTTTTGCATTAGGGCTGTGGGACGATATAAAAAATCTCAGGCCGGCAGTTAAACTGCTGGTGCAGTTTATCGTCGCATTTACCGCTGCTTACTTCGCCGATGTCAGGGTCGAGCTCTTCATCGAAAGCAAAATTATCACTGCAATCATAAGTTCCTTCTGGATTGTGCTTATCATCAACGTATTCAACTTTCTGGATAATATGGACGGAGCGAGCGCGGGAATCGCTCTTATAGTATCCATAATCCTGTTTTTTACGGCGGTTCTTTCAGGACAGATTTTCGTGTCCGGCTTTGCCCTGATTTTCGCAGGGACGCTGGCAGGATTTCTTGTTTTCAATTTCTTCCCGGCCTCGATTTTTATGGGCGACGCCGGTTCGCTGGTTATCGGTTTTTTCGTCGCACTCCTTACGCTTAAAACCACGTATTATCAGCATACCGAAACAGATAAATGGTATATCGTATTTATGCCGCTGATTATAACAGCGCTGCCGCTGTATGATTTTATAAGCGTAACCATTCTGCGAATCAGCCAGGGCAAAAGTCCGTTTGTCGGCGATACGCAGCACTTTTCGCACAGGCTTAAAAAACGAGGACTGACGGAAGTGCAGACGGTGCTTACGCTTTACCTTGCCACGTTTGCCACCGGAATAGGCGCAATCGTTCTGAAAACCATCGACTCGGTTTACGGTATCCTCGTATTTGCGCAAACGGTCCTCGTGCTGGCAATCGTAGCTATTCTTGAATCAACAGGAAAAATGGATTCGACAGGCTCACCATCAAAATGATACAGAAAAACAATAAGGCCTTCGATATTTTCGAATCGGTTTTCTTTGTGCTCTTTGCGTGCGTTATCACTTTAAGGCTGAGCTTTATGGAAAATCCCTCCATAGAGTCATTCAGCATACAGGGTATTTTCTATGACAATTTCCTGAGTATAAGCATCTCAAGCCTGCTGATTATCTGTGCCATTATCTGGTTTGCCGTCAGGTTGTCTGTCGGAAAATACCGAATGAGCGGTTTTGAATACGGTGTGCTGATTTTCATTATCGGCTGCGTCATCAGTGTAATCGCGGCTTCAAACCGCAGAGCAGCCATAACGGATTCGATTACAATCCTGTCGGCGATGCTGACGGCTGTTGTGCTTTCAAATCTTCTGGGAACAATTGAAAGAAAGAAGGTCCTGCTTTACGCGATTATAGCGATGGGAATCGCAAACGTATATCAGTGCACCGATCAGTTTTCCAGCAGCAACCAATTTATGATAGAACAGTATGAGAGCGACCCCGCCGAACAGCTTCGGGTGCTCGGCATAGAGCCCGGTTCCTTTCAGCAAATGCTTTACGAACACAGATTATATTCGAAAGATGTCAAAGGATTCTTTACCACAGGCAACAGCGCCGGAAGTTTGTTTGTTCTGGCAATTTTCTGTACGTTTGCCGCTTTTGATTTCAGAGTCAGGTTTTCTGAAAAGAAAAACGCCATTAAGAAATTATGGCTGCCGATAATTCTGCTGCTTATTCTGTTTGCCGGTCTGCTCGAAGCCCACAGCAAAGGCGCGATTGCCTCTCTTATCGGCGCTGCGTTCTTACTGCTTATCGCAATAAAATTCGGTAAAATTCTTAAACGCCGGCTGATATTAACAATTATCGCCGTCATTGTTCTAATCATTATCTGTCTAATTTCCGTTATCGGCTACGGCGTTACACATAATACGCTGCCCGGCGGAAACTCAATGCTGGTCAGATGGCAATACTGGTCCGCTACAATTAAAATTATCGCCGACCACCTGATGACAGGAATAGGAGGCGGAAACTTCGGTTCATACTATACCCGCTATAAAATACCTCAGGCGCTTGAGACGGTCAGAGACCCGCACTGCTTTATACTGAGCATCCTGAGCCAGTATGGAATAATCGGCCTGGCAGGATTCGGCATAGCGGCGTTTTACCCGATTATAAAGGCCTGCATACAAAACAACACCGCCGCCAAATCAGCTAATAACATAACCGCTGCAGCAAAGGCTTACGGTATTTGGGCTATCCTTGTCCTGCTGTTTGTCAGACCGCTTGCGACAAGGGTTGACGTTGCCGGCAACAGCATCGACGTTATCTTATATGTTCTGGCAATTATGTATGCGGCGCCGGCATTCTGCTTCGGAGCAACATTATGGCTGTGCGCCCGAACCGAAAAAACATTAAAAACCGGACAAATCTTCCAGCCTGCCCTTCTATGCGGAATTTTCGCGGTATTAATCCACAACCTTATTGATTTTGCGATTTTCGAGCCGGGAATAATGACGGTTTTATGGGCCTGCATAGCAATTGTCTATTCAGACTTCCGCACAGAAAACCTTCCGGCAAACGCCTCAAAACAAAAGAAGACAAGTAAACTCATTCTTACGGTTTTCGCCGCCGCTCTGACAGCAGCCATCATCTGGTTCTGTATAATACCGGCAGCTAAAACAGCGTTTAAAACAGAAAAGGCAAAACAGCTTTCCTCAAGAGGAGAGTTTCAGAAAGCGACAATGCTCCTGAATCGCGCAAGTGCGGATGATGTTCTAAACCCGACTCCTGCGGCCCTGGCAGGAAAAACACTCCTGTATAAATTTGAAATAAATCCCAATAATTCTCCGGAGGTTCTTTCGCAGGCTGAAAGTTCACTGCTGACGGCTATTAAAAGAGACAGAGCCGATTTCAAAAATTATGAAAACCTTGCAAAGGTTTATGAAACGTTTGCAAAGATAAACAACGATAAACAGCGGTTCTGGCTCGAAGAGGCCTTCCCCGTCATTCAGCAGGCACTTGACCGATATCCTTCCTCGGCGGAGATGCATGTCGAATTCGCAAATATCGCCCGGCAGCTCGGTAAAATCGACCTCGCAATCGAACATTATAAAAAGGCCATAGAAATCGAAGATGCTTTCAGAGAGCAGCTTGAAATAATGTATCCCGGAAAAGCAATTTTCAGCAGAATGGATAAAACCAAATATCAGGAAGCAAAGGATAAACTTGAAGAATTGACGCAAACCGGAGAAAATCCGAAGCAATAAATTTTTATCAACGGAGCTGAATATGAAAAAAACATTATTTGTCCTTATCGCTTTTTTATCAGCCGGCATCTGCACGGCTGAGCCGCCGGATATGACCAAATCCGTAGTAATGATTCAAACCGCCAAGCAAAGCTATAACTATTCAACACCGTGGAAACAGCAATCCACAACCGCAGGCGTAGGCTCCGGTTTTATCATCGCACAAAACAGGATACTTACAAACGCTCATAACATTTCGGACAACAGATTCATCATAGTCAAAAAAGAGAACATCGCGAAAAAATATCCTGCCAGCGTTGAATTTGTCGGCCACGACTGCGACCTTGCCGTGCTGAAAATCTATGACCAATCCTTTTTCGACGGCACTGAACCGTTGGATTTCGGCCAGCTTCCAAAAGTCAACAGCACAGTCTCCACTTACGGTTTTCCCATGGGGGGCGAGCATATCAGCGTTACGGAAGGCGTAGTCTCAAGGATTCAAACCGATATATATGTTCATACCGGAGCCGATTCACACTTGGTTGTTCAGACAGACGCGGCGATAAATCCGGGCAACAGCGGCGGGCCTGTAATGCAGGACGGAAAAGTTATCGGAGTCGCTTTCCAGGGAATGCTGGCGGCGGACAACATCGGCTACATGATTCCAACCACCGTAATCAGACACTTTCTGGATGACATCAACGACGGCAGATACGACAGCTTCGGTTCTCTCGGAGTAACTCTTTTCCCCGGTCTGCACAACGACAGTTACTATGATTTCCTGAAAATTCCCGCCGACACGCAGGGCGTCATAGTAACAAATGTAATACTCAACAGCTCCGCTGAAAAAGTCCTGCAGAAAGACGATTGTATAACGAAGATTGACGACTATGACATCGACAACGACGGTATGATTGCGATTTACGGCACAAAACATTATATGTCGGAGGTAATCGAGCAAAAACAAATCGGCCAGAAGGTTATCCTGACCTACTGGCGCAACGGCCAAAAGAATACCGCAGAACTAACAATTCAGCTGAACCGCCCGATATTCGAATACGCCCGGCTTTACGATAATCCGCCTCGATATGTGTGTTTCGCAGGACTGACATTTGTTTCAGCATCAAGAAACTTTCTCGAAACGTGGGGCAAAGACTGGCTCAAGGAAATACCGCATACACTAAGATATCTCTTCAGCGACTCAGACAAACTCAACACCGACAGAAACCGAAAGGAATATGTAGTCCTTTCCGAAATCCTGTCGGACGAAATAAACGCCTACGCCGACGGCTTCATCAATAAACCGCTGGAAAACATAAACGGCACACCTATAATGAGCCTCGACGACGTTAAAAAGGCCTTTGAAAACAAAGATGCCGATTTTTATATCCTGAAATTTATGAATTCAGACCGACCTCTGCCGATAGAAGCCAAAAAGGCTCATCAGCGAAACGAATTTATCCTCAAAAAATACAATGTTCCAGCCTGGGCATTTATGGAGGGACAGATATGAAAAACCCAAGACCTCTTTTCGCAGTTTTGATTTTCTCTCTGGCTGTTTTTTCAAACGCTTCTGCCAAAAATCAGACAGACCTGACTGAAGTAATGAAAAACTCGATTGTATATCTCAATATATCCTACTACGGATATGAACAATATCAGCCGTGGAAGAATAAGGAGATTAGCGAAGGCTGGGGCGTCGGCTGCGCCGTAACTGAAAATCAGGTTATTACCCCCGCATATAACATCGCAAACGCCGCTGTTATAGAGGTAAAAAGATTCGGACAGAATGAATTCATACCGGCAAAAATCAAGATTATCGATTATGAATCCAACCTCGCCCTGATTGAACTCGACCCGAATACCGTCAGGAAACCGCTGATACCTTTGAAATTCAGCGCAAAATATAAAAAAGGCGCAGAGGTCAATTTCTACTGGCTGTCAGCCATAGCACAAGTCTATAGCGGCAGAGGCTATCTCGACAGAGCAACTATCGACCCGTCTCCAATAGCATTTTCCAGAATGCTCAATTTTGTGGCTGCGAATGTCTCCGACAACACAAATAACGGACAACTATATTGTATGGGAACAGAGCCGCTCGGAATAGCCTGCTGGTCAAGCAACAAAGAAGCAGGCATTATCCCGGCAGATGCCATAAACAGATTTCTTGCCGACGCGAAAGACGGCTCCTACAACGGCATAGGAGCTGCGGGATTTTCTACTACAGGACTGCTCGACCCTGTCCTGAGAAAATATCTGAAACTGCCCGATGAAATACGGGATGGAGTTTACGTCTCGGACGTTTATACAATAGGAACGGGCTGCAATGAACTGAAAAAAGGAGATGTGCTTCTGAGTGTCGATGGTTTTAAACTGAACTCCTACGGAAGATTTGTCCATCCGCAATATGACGCCCTGTTTTTCGACTACCTGATAACGAGCAAAACCGCGGGTGAAAAAATCACGTTCGATATCTGGCGAGACAGCAAAGAACAAAAAATCGAAACGCTCGTTAAAAACTTCGACGTTTCACAAATGCTCGTGCCGTGGTACGACTTTGACAGCCAGCCTCAATATTTCATCATCGGCGGCTGTATCCTGCGGAAATCGTTGTCCTGAGCTTTGTTCTGCCCGGAAATATTAACCTCGGCTATCACGGCCTTAATCAGCTTGTGGTTGACAATATCAACGGTATGAAAATCGGGTCAATGAAGGATATTGCCAAAGCGCTGGCGATTAAACCCGAGGCGAAATACGACGTAATTGAATTCGAACTGAGCGGGCCGAAAATTGTTCTCGACAGGGCTAAAATGCCGGCGGCAAATATGACTATCGCAAAAACTTACGGGATTGACAAGCCGGCAAATATCAAATAGCTGCAAAGCAGCAAAAAGAGTAAAACAATTTAAATCGGTAACGGTATTTTTGTAATTACCCATATTACCGGATTTTTTCTGATAACATCTGCCCAGTGTCAATTTCTACCGGTCTAACTTCACTCCTGCAAAATTATCCAAAATTTTCTTGACTTCAAAACAGTTAAATAGTCCAATATTAATTGGACAAAATCGCAGCGGAGAAAATTCAACAGGATGAACAAATAAGCACAAAAGCAGGAATTACAATTATATCTTCTTTTAAGGGAGAGAGAAATGAAACTGACAAAGCTTAAAATCGTCGTAATTTTTATTGCGTTCATTGCAGCATTGATTGTTCCGGGGGTTTCATACATCTGGTACTTAAGAATCAACGACCCAATATACAAGGCAACAGGCTGGACAAAAAAGCAGTTCATCCGCTGGGCGTATAAGGTCGAGCCGGTCAAAGAGCATAACAGATGGAGAACCTCGGATAGCAATGAGGAATTGATGGACCCAAATACCCCTTTTCTTGTTCATATCTTGAATGACATTAAGGATATAGCTTGGGCATCCACAAGATACAAATATCAATGGGTGATACACCTACCAGATAATATCCCGAAGCCTGTAACGAGAGTGCTGACAGGAATCAGTCAGCAGGATATTGGAAAGTATATTGACCAGATATTTCCCGATGTGAATGATTTGCTGTCTATATGTTCTTATGATGAGAAAGGTAGAATTATCGGCTCGGAGAAAGTAAGAATCAAGCTTTTAGCTCTTTCGGAAGATAAACATACAATTTCTGTAGAAACCGAGCCTTTCTTTCTTTCTGATAATCCTGACATACATGGAAAGTGTGAAGATGTAGTTATCCTACTTGGTCCGATGAAAGAGGGCACGGTAAACATATGTGAATAGTTATTTTAAAAATTGGAGAAGGAGACATTATATGAAAAAGTTAGCTAAAAATGTGAAAAGAATTCTTCTCTCTGCGGTTCTCCTGTCGTTCACAATCATACCCGGCTGCGGCGACAACCAAAGCAACAAGGTGGTTAATGTAGGCAATATCAGCGTAGAGATTGTAGGCACAAACAAGCTTGATGCATGGAAAGTAGGCGGCGGTTCCCAGGGACCTGACATATGCGGGGCTGCATTCGGTTTTATGGTGCAGCTCAACGATTACACAGAGGAACATCCATACCCTGAGGCAGGAATAAGGGTGGATGTGGAGGTCACACGGCATCGGAGTCCATCTGGTTTCGGCGATATATGGGCAACAAATGCGCCGAACGGCCAGAAATACGGCTTCATTGTTTCAGACCCTGAAGAAGGGTCCGGAACCAATGACGAAGGCATTTTCCATTGCAGGACCAACGGGCAAGGTCAGGTATTCATTTTCCCTGGCCTTGGACAGAGGAATGTGCTTGATGCAAATGCACCGCTGGATTATGGCTTTTTGTGGCCTCGCCCAGTTGGGAGCTACAACGACGTAGTTGATAGCGAGGTGGAGCTTAAGATAACCGTCCACAGGAGGCAATCGCCACCGCCACCTGTATATGTCAAAGCGCATTTTTACAGGTGGACATACATGAATTTCTGGTGGCCGACCAATGCTGGCGTATATGCTTACTCAACGCAAGGGCTCGGTCAAATTAGCGGTTACAGTATGATGGCAAATTCTGTATATATCTCAACCGAGGCGGGAATTCCATACGAAAAAAGCCCGGTTCCGAGCGCTCCTAAAGACAGCAAGGCAGAGTATCCTGTAGTATCAAAGACTGTTAAAACATTGGAAACAATAACACCGAACTCGGTTGACTTGACTCAGCGGAGATGGGACCCGCAATATGGCTGGGCTTATTTCCTGATAGAGCCGAACGAGAATCTTCATGCCTTGTGGGCGAACGATTTGAATGACGTCAATGACATCAAGGACATGCTAAGCGTGTCCCAGCCGTATGCATATTGGGTAGTACTTGATTCAAATGTTCCTTTTTATGGCAGTACCGCAACAGCTACAGTGCATCTGAGGGCGATGGACAGTCTTGGTGATGTGAAGTCAATGATACCCCTAAAGATGCATCTGCATAGCAAGTCAGCCGACAACAAGACGCTGACATTCGTAAGCGACTGGTTCATCATCTCGGAAGACCCGGAATTCAATGGGACATACGAAGACAATTACAGTAATTCCTACACGGTCATTTACATGCCAACAGGCACTTACCCTGATATAGATTTGCCGCCAAACGGCGATTTCAATGCTGACGGGCACACGGACTATAAGGACCTATGCATGCTGAGTGGGCATTGGCTAAGTTCCCTAGAAACCGACGCAAATAATTATGACCTGCTGTATGAAGAACCCAACAACATTGACGGCTCAATAGATTTCAGGGATTTTGCGGCATTTGCCGACAATTGGATGATTGATTAGGTTATGCAAGGCCAATCGCCGGTGAAAACCTCAGTCGCGGGACCGGTCATATAAACACAATTGTCCTGCTGCGACCAGTTCAACTGGAGCGCTCCGCCGGGAAGATTGGCTGTAACTATCCTGCCGCACCTGTTTGTCAGCACAGCGGCTACACAGCAGGCACAAGCACCTGTGCCGCAGGCTAAAGTCGCCCCGCTGCCCCGCTCACATGTAATCATTGTAAACTGCTGCGGAGAATCAATCCTCACAAAATGAGCGTTGACCCGCTGCGGAAAAAGTTCGTGATGCTCTATTACAGGCCCTATTTTTTCAAGCTCAATCGCAGATAAATCTTCCGTAAAAAATACCGCGTGTGGGTTGCCCATAGAAACACAGGTCATCAGCATCCGCTGATTTTTAACATCTATAGCCGCTTCAATTACACTTTCGCCCTCAAGCAAAACAGGAATCTGTGCAGGAGTCAGAATAGGCTGACCCATATTAACGAATACGCTCTGGACTTTGTTTTTCCCGTCAATCTGCAGGCCAAGCGTCAAATCTCCCCTGCCTGTCTCAACCCGCACAGAAACCGGAAAGCTATTGCCTCCCGGCACAGAAAATACTTTACGGCTGGAGCTGAGAGAATGCTCATAGGCATATTTTGCCACACAGCGGATACCGTTACCGCACATTTGTGCCTCAGAACCGTCGGCGTTGAATATCCTCATTTTGACATCCGCTGCGGTCGAGGGACAAATCAAAATCAGACCGTCGGCGCCTATGCCTCTGTGGCGGTCACTGATAATGGTCGCTAAAGACGCAGGGTCTCTAACTGTCTGCTCGAAGCAGTTGACATACACATAGTCATTGCCCAGACCGTGCATTTTCGTAAATTGCATCGAAATATCCTTGAAAACAATAAATCTTCCGGGTAATAAGATACAAAAGCAG
>JAPLMW010000006.1 GCA_026386845.1 Phycisphaerae bacterium | reverse complement strand
TCTCAGTCCTGTTGTTTATGTTGACAAAAATGCAAACGGCGTAAACAACGGCACAAACTGGGCAAACGCATATAAGGAATTACGAGACGCACTTGCGGATGTAAACGCCGGTCTGCACGGCTGCGCTAATCAAATCTGGGTTGCCGATGGTAATTACGCACCGACTGACGCAAACGACCCATTACCTTATGAAAAACCTTTTGCGATGATTGACGGCATTGATATTTACGGCCATTTCAAAGGCAATGAAACAAGTATCGACCAAAGGAATCTTGCAGATTCAAATAATGATACTGTTCTCACCGGCGATATAGATGACAATAATACAAGTGATGTGTATCGTGTCGTTACCGCGGCAGATAGCCGAATTGACGGCTTTACGGTAAAGAAAGGTTACAACAGCGGAATATACTGCAATGGCAACACGCCAACAATCGCCAACTGTGTTATCAAAAACAATAATAACGGTATATTATGTGAAGGCGGCACATATACAATGATTACCAATACTTTTATAAATAATAACAACGGTATCGGCATTTACTGCAATGATTCATCTGTGCATATAAATATCGACAAATGCACGGTTGGGCCGAATAACGCATACGGTTTATATATTAACTTCTGTAATAGGGCGGATGTGACAGACAGCGTTTTCAGCGGAAATGGCGGCATAGGTATTACAGCAATTAATGGCTCTAGTTCTAATTTGTTTGCCGAGAGATGCGATATCAGCGATAACGGCAGTTATGGTATCAATTGCGATGCGAATGTAACCATTAAGAGATGTACTATCCAGCGTAACAGCTCTGCCGGAATATTAATCGGAGGCGGCTCTAATACCCAAGCCTCGCAGAATATCATTTCTAACAACAATTCATCAGGCGTTTATACTACAGGAGGTAACAGCCGATTGGTAAGTAATCTTATTTATAGAAATAAATCTCACGGCATTGAAGTTTATAATAATAGTAATACGGCTATTATAAATAATACTATCGTTAATAATGATGCCTGCGGCATTTCTGGCACCAGCGACCCATGTATCACCAGTAGTATCATCTGGGATAATAATAAAGGCAGTTTTGGCGGCGGCACATTTACGAAAGTGAATTACAACTGCATACAGAACTATACCGGCGGTGGGACAAATATAAACAGGATTATCCCCGTCCCTGTTCATGGGGTTAATGATGTCAATTATTTGCAGAATATTACGAAAGTTTCCGCCGGCTGGAAGCACTCTTTAGCATTGATATAACTACTTACAAATACTCATCTTATACGGTTTTCGTTTAGTATGGAATTTTTTATAAAGTTTTGTTATAATGGTAGTTATGAAAAGGGAATAAGGATTTTAAGGAGAAGAAGATGAAAAAGGAAGTAGGAATTTTAGTTCTTGCGGCAGTTCTGCTGTGTTTTGTTTGTCTGCCTGTTCGGGCTGATTTGATTACCATCGCGATTTCAGGGCAGGTTACAGGCGTAAGCGATCAGCATAACCACTTTGGAGGTCAAATCCATGTTGGCGATACCATAACAGGAACATATATTTATGATACCGCAGCATATCCGGGACCATCTTCTGGTCAGTACTGGCACTATTCTGCGCCAGCGGGTATATCACTATATGTAGGTGATTTTAATTTTAAGACAGATTCGACCAATGTTGAGTTTTATCTCGGCATAGGAAACAATGGGCCATTTGGAGAAGATATTTACGTAATTACCAGCAACCACAATCTGCCTCTATCCAATGGCACATTGGTACAGTTTATTGATTGGATACTTAACGATCCAACTGGCACAGCCCTTTCGAGTGATGCCCTGCCGCTTACTGCTCCGGATTTGAGCAGTTGGAGCAGCAACGTTCTTAGCATTAGCACCGACAGGGATTTCAGTATAAGCGCTGTTGTTACATCGGCAACGCTTGTCCCTGAACCTGCTACACTGCTTTTGACTGTGTTAGGTTTAATCTTAATTCGTAAACATAACAATCCCTTAAACAAATAATTTTGAGGAGGAATTTCTATGAATTCTAAGAGCGTATTAATTGCGGTCTATTTTTTTATCGTTTTTATTGGGACGTTCTGCACAGCGGAAATAGTTTATATCCCTGTTATAAAGGTCTCCGGCGGCGGTGTTTATGTTTAGACACCGATTACTTGTCCGACATAGCTTTAGCGACGGCGGAACGCTGATTTACACGGTTTTATTGTGTCTGATAATCTCTTTAAGTGTAAGGACTTAGGACAAAGAGGCTATTATTGATTATTTTACTTGTTTTTGGTATTAAAAATTTGATATAATATAAACGGACAAAACTCACAGCCAAAAAAGTTTTGTTTTAAAAATGAAGGGAGTGAGAAGTTATGGAAACGAGGTTATGGAAAATCATTTTTGCAATTCTTTTGTTGCCGGTATGCGCCAACGCAACAACGATTGATTTCTACAATGACGGTGTTATCACAGATGGTAATGTCTTTAATACCGTAAACATCTGGAACGATGCTAATGTTACAATGACTGGTGGAACAGTGTATAGTGTTTTTTCTCGCGATTCGAGTATTTTTAATCTACAAAGTGGAGACATAACGGGATGGATTACCGTTCGCGATGCAAGCAATTTAAAAATATCGGGCGGTTCTGTCGGTGATTTAGAACTCTATAATTCTGCAGTTGCAATCATTTCCGGCGGCAATATAACTGGTACTTTGGCTACAGGGGCACCAATTAGTGGGACTGTTCATATCTATGGGGAAAATTTTGAGCTTAGTTTTGATGGAGGTTGGCTAATAGAAGGTAACTGGGCTGATGAAACACCGTTCGCGATTCACTATCGTTCCGATTCATCTACACCGATGCCTGGATCTCCTGATTCAAATATATTTCTGCACACAATTCCTGAGCCTGCAACTTTGTCTCTTCTGCTAATCGGAATTTTAGGTATAAGGAAATTCAGAGGTTAGTTTTTTAATTTATAAACAAGAACGGAATGCTTCTACATTCAAAGGAGGAAATATGTTTACTGAAAAAATATTTATCAGACTTTCTTTAATTTGTTTGTTCGTTTTGTTTGTTAGTCCATCATTTTTGTATGCGGATGGAGAGTCTTTTTGGCTTTTCACAAATCATTATCTGGCTTCGAATGGTGGAGTCTCCTTTGGCTTTTATCCTTCAGGCTATTCCGATGGCTGGTATTGGGGAGTTTCAGACAGTCATCTCCACTGGCCATCAGATTATCATGAGACCCTCAGCGGCGACTGGGCGGCGGCTATTTACTTTTCAGGCATTCAAAACAACAAAGGTATGTGGCTTACGCAGCATTTTAACTGGCCAAATTGGGATCCTGTTACGGATTTCAACAGTGGTTCTTATAATGAATGGAATGACCCCTGCAATCCGATTGATAACATCGATACGGCACGGAGTATGGTTGAAACAAATCAAATCAGAGTTACGATTGATTACAATCTGGTTGACCTCGGCGAAGAAGGTTATTCGCCGTTGAGTTTTATCGATGCCAACGGCAATTCTGCCTATGTCCAGAGTGAACGCTATGTACTTATACAGACCTATACAATAAAGAACGTTAGAACAGACCATAATACAATACAAGACCTTCGCTTCTTCCAGTTTTTGCACTCTCATCCGACTGGAACTTACTATCCTGCCCAATTTTCTTCATATTCAACTGCTAATTATCCCGATGCACTTAAAGGTTATGACCCCCAGCATCCCGACTTAAATTTCCGTTATGACATTTCGCAATGGCGTTCTGGTGACCCTGAAACTGAGCATGTCGATTGGATAGGCTTTTCCAGCACGATTGAACCTGACCATTTTGACAATGGCTTTTATAACGAGGCAAATGGTGTTGACCAATATGGAGAGCCTGTTACAGGTACACACATAAGGATTGAGAATAAGTCGCTCAATGACGAGCCAAATATTAGTGCTTATGATGCTGCCGGAGCGATGGAATGGGATTTAGGCAATTTGGAATGGAATACTGAAAAGAAAGTTACAGTAGCCGTAATGTTCGGCTCCATCCCTTCCAATATGCCTCTGCGTGTGCACAACATCAACAAAAAAAGGGATTATTACACAATCAGCGGGGCCATCGAAGACGCCAACAACAACGATGTGCTCGTTGCCGATCCCAGCGTATATTATGAAACCGCAAATTTCGGCAGCAAGGTTCTGACCCTCAAAAGCTCCAATCCTGCCGACCCCTGTATAGTCGCCTCGACGATAATAAGCGGCGACGGCTACAACGGCATAGTTACATTTACCGATAATAACTCGACCATCAATGGTTTCACTATAACCAGCGGCGATTATGGAGTCTCCTGCAGCGGCAGCAGTTGTGGTCCGACCATCGCAAACTGTCTAATTCGCAATAACACCTACGCAGGTGTGGATTGCTGGACATCCGCCGTACCGACAATCACCAACTGCATTATTAGAGACAATTACACGGGTATAGAATGTTACTATGATGGGCAGGCCAAAATCCTTAACAACCTGATTGTCAATAACAACTACGGCATCGTTGTCGAATATACCGATAATCAACTCACTATCAGAAATAATACCATAAGCAGAAATGATCATGGTATTTACCGCTCTGATGAAACCGCAGAACCCGATATTTCAAACTGTATAATCTGGAACAACGGAACTTCTCCCAACTATAACAATTTGGAGGGCACGTTTGATAATGTAAACTATTGCTGCATCAACGAAACTCGTTCAGGCACAGGCAACATCACCGCCGACCCCTGCTTCGTCGCTCCCGATGCAAATGATTTTCATTTGAAAAACATTTCACCTTGCATAGACAAAGGCGACCCTAATTTTAATTCTTCAACAGAAAAAGACATTGACGGTGAAGACAGAATAATGGATGGCGACAACAACGGCACATTCAGAGTTGACATTGGCGCTGATGAGTTTTGTCCGTATGATTTGTCGCAGGATGGTTTTGTCGATTTCAGCGATTTTGCTGTTTTTGCAAGGTCGTGGAAAACATCGGACGGCAATACTAATTACAATTATCTTTGCGATTATTTTCCCGACAGCAAAATTGATTATAAGGATTTGTATATTTTCTGTAATATATCTGATTTGCGATGTCAATGAGCCTAACAGCGGCGATGAGGTTACCGTGCAGATTTATTCTGATGTGCCGCTGTTCTGTATGGGAGTAGCCATATCGGTTGCGGGCGATGCGAACATAACAGGTGCGATGAGCACTGCCGATTGTAACGAATACGGCTGGGACCCGGATTGGCCGAGCGACCCGTTTTTCGAAGAGGACGGCTGGCTGTATATTAACGGCATTAAATGGGAAAGTGATGCCAATGGTGTGGTTGGTTATATTAAGTTTCGTTATAATAGCGGTCGGGTTAGTGTTTCGATTACGGAAGATTGTGCCGCTTATGACGCCAATTGTGAGCCGGTGCTGATTTCCGGCGAGGCATTGACATTTGGAGCCGATCCAAACGAATCATAAAAAGGAAAGCATAAAGGATAGCGAATAGAATTTATCTTGTCCTTAAAAGGTTGCTGAATAAACAGCAGCCTTTTTTGTTTGCAGACTTTGTTTATCCACTATAAACAGGAAGATTTTATATGGTATTGGTTTGTAAGGTATTGAAGATTCTGACGGTGTTTTTGCCGGCCTGTTTGGCGGCGTAGAGCGCCTCGTCACTGCGGCGGGTTACTTCCTCAGGGCTTGTTTCGCTGTCATACTGACCCAGGCCGATGCTTATTGATACCTGGATTTTTTCTCTTTCCCAGATGACAGGAGAATCACAGACTTCCCTTATCATTCTTTCTGCCGCGACAAGGGCCTCGGAAAGAGAGGTATTTGGAAGAATGACAGCGAATTCATCGCCGCCGTATCTTGCGGCCGTGTCGATTTTTCTGATGCAGGAGACGATTTTTCTGCTGACCCGTTTTATCGCCATATCGCCGGCGTGATGTCCGAAATTGTCGTTGATGGGTTTAAGATTATCTATGTCAGCCATAATGACGGTGAGCTGTCCACCATATCTTTGACATCTTCTAAGTTCTATTTCAAGGGTTTCAAAGAATGTTCTATGATTGATAAGGCCTGTCAGGCCGTCTGTCTTGGCCTGCTGTTGTGTCTTTTCAAAGAGCTTGATATTACCGATTGAAGCGCCGATAAGCTGACGGAAAAGCTCAATAAGAGCGATATCATCGCTGCTGAATTCTTCCGCGCCTATTTTATCTGCGAGATTCAGCACGCCCACGACCCTGTTATGGCAGATAAGCGGCACGATTATACAATTATTGGACTGATAACTTTCCACGAATTTATAGTTCTGTTTCGAGATGGTCGGCGACTTGTGGTCTTTGATGTTTTTGACGATAATCAAGGCCTTGCTTTTGACGGCCTTTATCATAGGCGACAAATTAGCCTGATTTAGGGATACTATGTTGTTAATGAGGAATGGATGATTATGGTTTTCGAGGTGGAGCATATCGGTTGTCTCATCAAGTATATACAGCGAGGCGAATCTGGCATTGATAAGCTGCGGAAGCTGCTCAACGCAGATTTTCCCGATTTGCTGCAGGTCTAAGCAGTTTATCTGCTGAACGAGGGGGGTAATGGCCTGCAGAATGCCGGCATTCGCTTTGTTTGGCGGATTATCGGTACCGGAAATATTATTGTCCCATCTGGTGTTGTTCATAAGTGCTTTTCCCTCAACATCTTAAGCCACAGAAACGATGTTTTTTGAACACTCATCATATTGGTGTGGAAAATAGGCAAATTTAGCAAGGAAAGTTTTGCCGTTTTAAGCATTTTTTGTCTCGACGGACGCACGTCCGAAAAAATTTCATTTTACAAGCTGTAAAGGACAGATAGTTTGCAGCCCTTTACTATTTGCCTGCACAATTAAAATGTAACAAATCTTTTTGGGACCTCCAAATCCGGCAAAAGAAGAAAAATAAAGAATTTTTTTAAAAAAGTTGTTGACGCAGAGCAGAATAACTTTTACATTTTATAAAACGTAAAAGTTGTTTTTTTGAATCGAAGGTTTGATTTTAAAGGACTTTTGGTTTTTTACGGCCGGTAATATTTTAAAAGGTGGGTAATGTTTGAATCGCAGCGATTGGATTTGGCAGGGAACAGCAAAGAGGACTTTTCAGTTCCGCCAAAACTTTATCGTATCGGTGAGTTGGTGCGTTGCACGCCGTACTCTCGTCAGACAATTCACAACTACACAATTATGGGTCTGATAAAAGAAGCTGCCTGGACTCAGGGCGGACATCGTCTTTATGATGAAAGTGTCTTTAAGAGACTTTCAAAGATAGCCGGAATGAGAAAAACAAAAACGCTGAGTCAGATAAGGGAAACGCTCGGAACGGCCGATAACTGACGTTTGCGTTTTGAAAATAATTACAGGGAAATAACCTTGACAAACAATATCGGACAAATGGATTTGTCATCTTTGATTCGCGACAACGTTGATGAGCTGCTTGTAAAAATCATCAGGTTCACGCACATTTACCACAAAGTAATTCTCGAAAATATTAACAATTGCCATTCGGCGGATTTCATCCCCCGCAGGGTTGACGTTGAGGATTTTGCGAGGGCGATTTCCATAGCTCTTTCGGAACATCAGAAAAACAAGCGGCTTGTTCTGTGTGACAATGAGTCGGTCAGTTTTATGTCCGGCGGTCAGTTGAATATAAAACTGAAGGCTGACCCGGCGGCCGGAAAACTTTTTGAGGAAGATTTCGACCAGTATCTTAGCCTTCAGCAGCAGCGGCTGAATGAAAATGCAATAAATAACAGGACGGCCTGCGCCCTATTAGGGCATAAGCTGAAATTGGCAGGAATGGCAGTGCAATAGTAAATCGTAACTTATTAGTAATAAATAACTTATAATATTTCAACAAAGGATTTTGAATGGATTTTTCAGGGAGGAATAAATGACACCGGTATCTATTGAAGAGCTTGCCAAGCTTTCTGTTCAAAGCAGGCAGAAGGCGAAGATTCTTGCGGTTGCCAGCGGCAAAGGAGGAGTAGGCAAGACGAGTATTTCAGCAAATCTTGCTATATGTTTGGCTGCTGCCGGCAAGAGAGTGGTTGTTTTTGATGCGGATTTCGGTCTTGCGAATCTTGATATCATTCTGGGGGTAAACAGCAAATACAATCTTTCTCATTTCGTTAAGGGCTGCAGGACTCTGGAAGAAATTTGCCAGCCGGTCTGCGGGGGTGTTGACATTGTAAGCGGACTTGCCGGCCTTGAGGAGCTTGCGGGTATGTCGGACTTTGTCAGAGAAAGGATTATCAAAGCGCTCGAGACTTTATCCGATAACTACGACATTATTATTGTGGATACGGCAGCCGGCATTGACAGGACAGTGCAGGCGTTTTGTATGGCTGCCGACCACACCGTTCTTATAACTACTCCCGACCCTGCCGCGATAACGGATGTTTATACATTGCTCAAGGCTCTTGCGATTAAGAGGTATGACGGCAGGTTCAGTCTCATTGTGAATATGGCTGAAAGTGTAAATGAAGGAAAGAAAATTTACAGGCAGGTTTCGCTGGCAGCGTCGCAATTTCTGGAAGTGCAGCTTCATCATGCCGGCGTTCTTGTCAGAGATGAGTGTGCAAATCTGGCGGTCAGGAAACGCCAGCCTGTTGTGCTTGAGTATCCCCGCTGCAGTTTTACCGGAGCGTTAATGGCGGTGGCGGCCAGGCTGAGCAGGATTCCTGTGAACAATGCGGCAGGGCAGGGTTTTTTCAAAAAAGTCGTTAACTGGTTTTTCTAATCGGAGGGCATAAAATGCCGGTGTCAAAAAAAACTGTGGAAGTTGATATAAATAGCCTGTGGAAGAATTTTTTTAAGAATCGCTCTGAGGAAAACCGCAACAGTCTGATGGAGTGTTATTTGCCGATTGTCAAATATACTGCCGAGCGGATATATATGAAGCTTCCTGATAAGGTTGAGGTAGATGATTTAATCAGTGCAGGCATTTTTGGTCTTATGGATGCGATAGATGCTTTCGACCCCAAAAGAGGCGTCAAGTTCGCGACGTATTGCACGCCGCGTATAAGAGGAGCGATTCTCGATGAACTGCGGAGTATGGATTGGGTTCCGCGTCTGGTAAGGGCTCGTGCTCATCAGCTCGGCAATGCGACAAAGACGCTCGAAGCTCATCTTGGCAGACTGCCGACTGAGAAAGAGATTGCCGAGGAGCTTGAGATGGATATGGATGATTTTTATCGGCTGCAGCGCGATGCCACTGCTATCGGTCTGGTATCTTTGAGCAATAGCCTTGATACTGAAGGCGATAACGATATTTGTGAAATTGACATAATTGAGGACAAAAAAAGCAAAGAGCCGGTGATAGAGGCTCAGAAGAGGGACTTGAAAAACCTGCTGACCAAGGGATTGACCCGCGCCGAAAGGCTCATATTGGTCCTGTATTATTATGAAGAGATGACGATGAAGGAAATCGGCGCCACGCTTGACCTTTCGGAATCGAGGGTTTCACAAATGCACTCGTCGATAATAGCAAGGCTCAAGGCACAGATGGATACCCGCAAAAAGGAGTTTTCGTCCAGGTAATATTGGGGCGGCTTAAAAAGGGGGTATTTCAGGCAAAAAATTTGCCTTTTAATTTTTCATCTGCTTTTGTATCTTATTATCCGGAAGATTTATTGTTTTCAGGGATATTTCGATGCAATTTACGAAAATGCACGGTCTGGGCAATGACTATGTGTATGTCAACTGCTTCGAGCAGATGGTTAGAGACCCTGCGTCTTTAGCGACCATTATCAGTGACCGCCACAGGGGCATAGGCGCCGACGGTCTGATTTTGATTTGTCCCTCTACCGCAGCGGATGTCAAAATGAGGATATTCAACGCCGACGGTTCTGAGGCACAAATGTGCGGCAACGGTATCCGCTGCGTGGCAAAATATGCCTATGAGCATTCTCTCGGCTCCAGCCGCAAAGTATTTTCTGTGCCGGGCGGTGATAGCTTTCCGGTTTCTATGCGGGTTGAGACAGGCAGGGGAGTTTTGACGCTTGGCCTGCAGATTGACGGGAAAAACAAAGTCCAGAGCGTATGTGTTAATATGGGTCAGCCGATTCTCGAACCTGCCCGGATTCCTGTTGCGCTTGAGGGCGAAAGTGTAATTGAAGCGGCTATAGATGTTAAAAATCAGCGGATGCTGATGACCTGTGTTTCTATGGGCAATCCCCACGCGGTATTTTTTACGGAAGATTTATCTGCGATTGAGCTTGAAAAAA
Source organism: Phycisphaerae bacterium (assembly GCA_026386845.1). Classification (GTDB taxonomy): domain Bacteria; phylum Planctomycetota; class Phycisphaerae; order Sedimentisphaerales; family UBA12454; genus JAPLMW01. The sequence goes on along the minus strand of JAPLMW010000006.1, from coordinate 578 downwards.
TAGGGCCTGTAATAGAGCATCACGAACTTTTTCCCCAGCGGGTTAACGCTCATTTTGTGAGGATTGATTCTCCGCAGCAGTTTACAATGATTACCTGGGAGCGGGGCAGCGGGGCGACTTTAGCCTGCGGCACAGGTGCTTGTGCCTGCTGTGTGGCCGCCGTGCTAACGAACAGGTGCGGCAGGGCTGTTACTGCCAATCTTCCCGGCGGAGCGCTCCAGCTGAACTGGTCGCAGCAGGACAATTGTGTTTATATGACCGGCCCTGCAACAGAAGTTTTCACCGGCACCTGGCCTGATTAATCATTTTTGATATTTGCCGGCTTGTCAATCCCGTAAGTTTTTGCGATAGTCATATTTGCCGCCGGCATTTTAGCCCTGTCGAGAACAATTTTTGGCCCGCTCAGTTCGAATTCAATTACGTCGTATTTCGCCTCAGGTTTAATCGCCAGCGCTTTGGCAATATCCTTCATTGACCCGATTTTCATACCGTTGATATTGTCAACCACAAGCTGATTAAGGCCGTGATAGCCGAGGTTAATATTTCCGGGCAGAACAAAGCTCAGGACAACGATTTCC
>JAPLMW010000038.1 GCA_026386845.1 Phycisphaerae bacterium | reverse complement strand
TTCCAGTCGCCCGATCTACCAGCAACCCAAGTCCGATTTGACGCGTTGGATACCGAACCCAACGACAGCATAAAAGTACATAACATTAATACACCTATAAATTTTTTCTTCATCTTCTTCTCTTCCTTTCCAAATTTCTTTACTTCTTCTTTTATATTAACAATTCAACCTAACAAACTTGTAACCGTCACCAGATATTCTCCCTGTTGGGCAACGCACCCAACATCAAGATACCCTTGGTATTCTATTTTCCTTTCAATAATGATAGTATTATCAGACAATACGCCAAACTTGTCGCCATGTCATTGGGCCGATACCCCATTTCTTTGGCTATACGGTGTATTTTACTGATTGTTTTGGGTGAGAATTGTTTCTTGCCGACGTTTTTGTTACGGAGTGCAAGAGAAACCGTTGCGGGGGATAAACCTGCTCGTTCTGCAATTTGCATTAATGTTCCTGCCATAACAAAAACTCCTAATCTACCATTAATGTGTAAATTATCATACCTATGTAAAATTGTCAACATAATTTTCCAGTTAAAACATTTTAACGGCACTTTCATAGGGGTTAAAACCTTTAACTAATGCGACACTTTAGGTTCTAAAACTGTAAGTATAGTGGATTAAATAGGTTAAGGCTTGATATTTATATACAAAAAGATAAAGTTTAGATAGTTTTAAAATAATAATTTTAAATTAAATTCTGCTGATTTCGGTAGATTTTTTTAGGAGAATTTTGAGTATTATATTAAACCTACAGTACAGATAGGTATAAAATACACTTTTTCAGGGACGACTAATTAAAGTTACATTTTCATTTGTTAATCTCTTTGAAGAGATTATTTGCGAGTTCTGAGTTCAAGGACTTAAGAATATTATATTCGGCCAGAGCGGAATTTTTGTCGCCTATCGCCAGGTAAGCATAGCCAAGATTACAGTGTGCATCGGCATCATCCGGCTTAATTCTTACGGCCTGCTTAAAGGCATCTATCGCCTCCTGATAGCGGTCAAGTTTGCCGTAGATAACGCCAAGATTATTGCGTGCCTCGACGTAATCCGGTTTGATTTTTATGGCCTGCTTATAGGCATCCATAGCCTCCTGCCAGCGGCCAAGATTGCTGTAGGCAAGGCCAAGATTATAGTGTGCCTCGGCAAAATCCGGCTTGATTTTAATGGCCTTTTTACAGGCTTCTATCTCATCCTGCCAGCGGCCAAGATTGCCGTAAGCAAAGCCAAGATTATTGCGTGCTACTGCATCATCCGGATTGATTCTTATGGCCTGCTTATAGGCATCTATCGCCTCGGGCCAGCGGTCAAGTTTGCCGTAGATAACGCCAAGATTATTGCGTGCCTCGACGTAATCCGGTTTGATTTTTATGGCCTGCTTATAGACCTCTATCGCCTCCTGATAACGACCAAGATTGCTGTAAGCAAAGCCAAGATTATAGTGTGCAATATAATTGTTTTGTGTTACCTCGAGCGCGTGCGAAAAAAGTGTGATACTGTTCTTCCAACAGCTTGTCTGTCGATGAGCGCATATTCCGAGGGTCGTCAGCGCCAATACCATCAATACACCGAGGACAATCTTTTGATGCGGCGACTCGACGGAGCTCGCCGAAATCCATTTCGAAAGCAACTCCGGCAAACCCCACGCAATCATTACAAACAGACCTATATAGGAAATATAGGTGTAGCGGTCCGCATATGCCTGGGCGCCAACCTGAACAATGCCTATGACGGGTATAAGTGTTCCGACAAACCAGAACCAGCCGACAGGCAAGTATCTTTGATTGCGTCCAAAACGAACCACGAAAACGGATATAACAAGCAGCAGCAAAGCACAGGCCGCAGCCTGCCAGAATGAAATACTACCGGTATCAAAAGGATAAAATACCGCAAGATTACTCGGCCAGAACATTTTTTCTATATATTGAGCATACGATAAGAATACATTGGCGATTCTGTGGTTCAAAGCAAGTTTATTGATACCAGCCACCGCGCCGCCGCTTCGCTGAGCTAAAAAGGTGATTACGCTTGAGATGACAGAAAGAGCGAAGAAAGGAATCTTTTCGATTACGATGCGGTAAAAAGTCGGGAGATTATTTGCAACTGGGGCAAATTTGCGCCGCTGGCGGCCGGAGGATGTAATCGTCTGCGGTATAAGACGGTTCAGCGGCCAATAGTCAAGCAAAAGCAATACAAACGGCAGCGTAACCAGCATTGGTTTTGCCATCAGACCGAGAGCAAAAAATATAACTATCAGCAAATAGTTGGTAATCTTTGGGCGATTGACAAAACGAGTATATGCCCACATCGTAAGAAGCCAGAAAAAAGTGCTTAAAACGTCCTTGCGTTCGGTAATCCAGGCGACAGATTCGACGTGAAGCGGGTGAAGGGCAAAGGCGGCAGCGACAAATGCACTTGGCCAAAGCGAGCCGGTCATTTTTTTAAGAACCGCAAAAAGCAGTAAGGTATTTGCAAGGTGCAAAAGGACATTTACAAGATGAAGCCGCCCGGGCAAAGCACCGAACAGATGACAATCGAGCATAAAAGAGAGCCACGTCAGCGGAAGCCAATTTCCACCGGCGGGGGCACTGGTAAAAGCTGATATAAAACCGTCAGCGGTCAGACCGCGCAGAACATGGGGATTTTCATATACGTACATATCATCGTCATAATTGACGAAATCGAAATTCCTGACCTGCCAGAAGACCAGCAAAGTACTGACTGCCAATGCGAAATAAATCGAAAGGACAAGAGATTTTTTTACCTGTTGGGACATAGACAGCATTTTCATTTGTTAATCTCTTTGAAGAGATTATTTGCGAGTTCTGAGTTCAAGGACTTAAGAATATTATATTCGGCCAGAGCGGAATTTTTGTCGCCCATTTCCAAATAAGCAACGCCAAGATTATAGTGTGCCTCGGCATCGTCCGGCTTAATTCTTACGGCCTGCTTAAAGGCATCTATCGCCTCCTGATGGCGGCCAAGTTTGCCGTAGGCATTGCCAAGATTATAGTGTGAATCGGCGTAATCCGGCCTGATTTTTACGGCTTGCCTGAATTCCTCTATCGCCTCCTGATAACGGCCAAGTTTGTAGTAAGCAACGCCAAGATTACAGTGCGCCTCGGCGTAATCCGGCTTGATTTTTATGGCCTGCTTAGAGGCATCTATCGCCTCGGGCCAGCGGCCAAGATTGCCGTAAGCAAAGCCAAGATTACAGTGTGCATCGGCGTAATCAGGATTGATTCCGACAGCCTTTTTACAGGCTTCTATCTCATCCTGCCAGCGGCCAAGCTTGCCGTAAGAAGTACCAAGATTATTGTACGCGACATAATTATTTTGCGTTACTTCATTGGCGTGCGAAAAAAGTGTAAAATTGTTTTTCCAAAAGCTTACCTGCCGATTGGCGAATATTCCAAGAGCCGTCAGTACCAATACCATCAATACACCGAGGACAATCTTTTGATGCGGCGACTCGACGGAGCTCGCCGAAATCCATTTCGAAAGCAGCTGCGGCAAACCCCATGCAAGCATTATGAACAGGCCTATATACGGGATATAAGTATAACGGTCGGCATAGGTCTGCAAACCGACCTGAACAATGCCGATGACGGGTATAAGTGTTCCGACAAACCAGAACCAGCCGAGGAGCAAGTACCTTTGATTGCGTCCAAGGCGAACCACGAAAAGAGATATGCCAAGCAGCAGCAAAGCACAGGCCGCAGCCTTCCAGAATGAAATACTACCGGTATCAAAAGGATAAAATACCGCAAGATTACTCGGCCAGAACATTTTTTCTATATATTGAGCGTACGATAAGAAGACATTGGCGATTCTGTGGTGCACAGCAAGTTTATTGATACCAGCCACCGCGCCGCCGCTTCGCTGAACTAAAAAGGTGATTACGCTTGAGATGACAGAAAGAGCGAAGAAAGGAACCTTTTCGATTACGATGCGGTAAAGAGTCGGGAGATTATTTGCAGCTGGGGCAAATTTGCGCCGCTGGCGGCCGGAGGATGTGATCGTCTGCGGTATAAGACGGTTCAGCGGCCAATAGTCAAGCAAAAGCAATACAAACGGCAGCGTAACGAGCATTGGTTTTGCCATAAGACCTAAAGCAAAAATCAATAATGTCAGCAGATAGCTCGCGGCATTGGGCTTTTTGACATATCGAGCATACGCCAACATCGAAAGAAGCCAAAAGAAAGTGCTCAAAACATCTTTTCGCTCTGCCACCCATGCAACAGATTCGACGTGCATCGGATGAAGAGCAAAGAGAGCCGCCACAAATGCGCTGGGCCAGAGGGAGCCGGTTATTTTTCTAAGAACCGCAAAGAGCAGCAGAGTATTTGCAAGGTGAAAAATAAGATTAACGAGGTGATGGCCGCCGGCGTTAGAGCCGAAAAGCTGCCAGTCCAGCATATGCGAAAACCATGTTAAGGGATGCCACATACACCAGTAATCGTTGTAGAAGGCCCATTTAATGGTTTTGAGTGTTATGCCAGTCTGGATGTTCGGATTTTCATAGACCATAGCAGAGTCGTCATAATTGATAAAATCGAAATTCCTGACCTGCCAGAAGACCAGCAAAGTACTGACTGCCAATGCGAAATAAATCGAAAGGACAAGAGATTTTTTTACCTGTTGGGGCATAGGCAGCAATATATTTACACGAACATCTGTTGTCAAGGAGCAAAATGAGCTGCGGCGGCAAGACTGAGCAGTAAAAACGTCGCAAAGTTACATTTTCATTTGTTAATCTCTTTGAAGAGATTATTTGCGAGTTCTGAGTTCAAAGACTTAAGAATATTATATTCGGCCAGAGCGGAATTTTTGTCGCCCATTTCCAGGTAAGCAAAGCCAAGATTATAGTGTGCTTCGGCTAAATCCGGCTTGATTTTAAGGGCTTGTTTATAGGCATCTATAGCTTCCTGATAGCGGTTAAGATTGCCGTAAGCAACGCCAAGATTGCTGCGTGCTTCTGCATCATCCGGATTGATTCTTACGGCCTGCTTATAGACATCTATTGCATCCTGCCAGCGGCCAAGATTGCCGTAAGCAAAGCCAAGATTATTGCGTGCCTCGACGTAATCCGGTTTGATTTTAATGGCCTGCTTATAGGCATTCATAGCCTCCCGCCGGCTTCCAAGCTTGTCGTAGGCAAGGCCAAGATTATAGAACGCCTCAGCATAATCAGGCTTGATTCTTACCGCCTGCTTATAGGCTTCTATCTGCTCCTGATAGCTTCCAAGCTTGCCGTAAGCAATGCCAAGATTATAATGTGCTTCGGCAAAACCCGGCTTGATTTTTATGGCCTGCTTATAGGCTTCTATTGACTCGGTGCCGCGGCCAAGATTGCCGTAAGCAAAGCCAAGACTAGTATGTGCTTCAGCATAATCCGGCTTGATTCTTATGGCCTGTTTATAGGCATCTATCGCATCCTGCCAGCGGCCAAGATTGCTGTAAGCAAAGCCAAGATTATAGTGTGCAATATAATTGTTTTGTGTTACCTCGAGCGCGTGCGAAAAAAGTGTAAAACTGTTATTCCAACAGCTTGTCTGTCGATGAGCGCATATTCCGAGGGTCGTCAGCGCCAGTACCATCGATAAGCCGAGAGCGATTTTTCGTTGAGGCGGCGCCGAAAGCCATTTCGAAAGAAGCTGCGGCAGATACCATGCAATCATTATGAAAAGACCTATATAGGGTATATAGGTAAAGCGGTCGGCATAGGACGAATCCGTGAACTTAACAAGTCCGATAACGGGAACAAGCGTTCCAAGATACCAGAACCAGCCTGTAACAAGGTATCGGTGATTTTTGGCGAATCGAATTACAAGAATTGTTACGGCCAACAGGACAGCGGCTGAAATTACCGCGTATAAAAACGATACGTTTTCAACAGGGTGAGGATAAAACACGGACAGGCGGCCTGGCCAAAACATCTTTTCTATATACTTGGCATAAGAGATTAAGGCGTTGCCGATGCGAAACTTTAAAGAAGAGATCGCTACAAATGACGAAATCGAACTGCTGCCCTGCTGGGCAAGAAAGGCGATTACACTTGAAGCAATCGAAAGAACAATAAAAGGGATTTTTTCCAAAACCAAACGATAAATAACCCGCCTGTCAAAATGTTTTATACGATAGAGAGGCCAATAGTCCAGCAGAAGAAATACGAAAGGCAGTGTAACAAGCATTGGCTTTGCCATAAGACCCAAAGCGAAAATCAATAATGTCAGCAGGTAGCGCGAGGCGCCGGACTGCTTGACATATTGCGCATACACCCACATAGTTAGCAGCCAGAAAAAGGTGCTTAATACATCTTTTCGTTCTGAAACCCAGGCAACGGATTCGACGTGAAGCGGGTGAAGTGCAAAGAGAGCCGCTACGAAGGCACTTTGCCAGAGCGAGTCTGTCATTTTCTTAAGAACCGCAAAGAGCAGCAGAGTATTTGCAAGATGCAGGAAGAGATTTACAAGATGAAACCCGCAGGGACCGGGGCCGAACAACTGACAATCGAGCATAAGCGACAGCCAGGTCAAGGGGTGCCAGAATTCGGCGAAGCCTGTGGTAAATGCCCAAGAGACGGCGTCAGCGGTCAGGCCGTTTAGAACGTGGGGATTTTCATATACGTAAACATTATCGTCATAATTAACGAAATCGAAATTCCTGACCTGCCAGAAGACCAGCAATATACTGACTGCCAATGCGAAATAAATCGAAAGGACAAGAGATTTTTTTACCTGTTGGGGCATAGACAGCAATATATTTACACGAACATCTGTTGTCAAGGAGCAAAATGAGTTACGGTCAGTGTGTAAGAATCACAAGCCCCATCGGAAGCCGCACCCTACCGTACCAAAATACATCCACCACCAAATAGGGGTGGAATTAAATAATTCCTCCAGCTTAATAAGCGTTTATTTTCTCCTCTGCAGCGTGAATTTTATTTTTTACCAATTTCCATTCGAACCCTGAATAGTTAATCTCTTTCGGTCACAGATCTTTAATTTGTTTTATGGTTTTGCTGCTGTAGGTAATCAACATTTAATATCAACGGTCCCTTTATGACATCCATGACATAGGATGCTGGACGGCCGTGCTCCAGCAACTGGGTAATCACTTGCAGATACCTGCGAATGTGCAGGAAGAATTTTCTATACCCCTGGCACAAATAGTGCAGTCCCGGCTCATCATATATTGTTTCAACAAAGCGGTGTTTGGGGCAGCCTCCCCGGCAGGCAGCCAATATATCACATTCTCTGCACCAGCGAGGCAAGGCAGTTTCTTTTGCGACACCGAATCCAGATTGCACTGATTTTTCAACCATGCTCAACAGGTCATCGGTCAGAATATTTCCCAGCTTATATTGCGGATACACGAAGTGGTCGCAGGCATAGACATCGCCGTTATGCTCAATCACCATAGAACGCCCGCATTGCTTTGCCTGGACGCAGACAGGCGATGGATTGCCAATCCAGAGATTCAGGGCCCACTCAAAATTCATAACAAAAATCTCGCCGACATCATTGCGAACCCATTCTTCATAGATGGCAATCAGAAAATCTCCATAGTCCTCCGGAATGACTGTCCACGGAGTAACCTCGGTGTTTTCCTCTTTTTTATCCAACGCGGCAGGGGCGGCAAGACGCAGTCCGCATTGCGCAGCGTATCCATCAGGCACACGCTCGATAATCGGGGAAAACTGAATGAATTTGATTCCCTCATTTTTAAAAAAATGATATACGTCTAACGGCTGTTTCGCCGTATCTCTCGCAACGCAGGCCATAACGTTATATTCAACCCCGTGTTTCCCAAGAAGCTTCAATCCCCGCATCGCATTATCGAAAGTGCCGCTGCCGCTGCGGTCACGGCGATAGCGATCGTGAATTTCTTTCGGGCCGTCAATGCTTATCCCAACCAGGAAATCGTGTTTCTTCAGAAAAGCACACCACGCATCCGTCAGCAGCGTCCCATTGGTTTGCAGCGAATTTGTTATGGTTTTTTTAGACGAAAAGGACTTCTGCAGTTTAATCACCCTTTTGAAAAAATCTATTCCTAAAAGCGTTGGTTCCCCTCCCTGCCAGAGAAAGTCGACAGCCGGCGAGGGCTGAGATGTGATGTATTTGGTAATGTAGGCGGAGAGAACCGCATCGTTCATCCTGTAATTTTCGTTTTCACCAAACAGTGCCTGTTTCTCAAGATAAAAGCAATAATCGCAATTAAGATTACAAGCCGGCCCGATGGGCTTGGCCATTACGTGAATTCCCTGAGGAATATGTTCGGCGGTTATTTTTGTGTCTTTTGGGTCCATTTCCATCGCAGAACTATTTTCTAACCCTTTTTTGCACCCGACCTAAAAGTACCCTGGAGGAATCGACGCCTGATTAGCGGGCGATATACGATGGACCGGCATCACAACTGGTCATACGACGATTTGTAATCGCTCCGGTTGTATATTCATCGCAGCCTACATCTTTTAATGTTTTGCTGTTAGGTCTTGCCTGCTTTTCAAAGTCCAGCATTAAATTCGGATCGACATCAACATAAGGATTGTCCTCTATTGCAGTGTACGTTCCATTGGAGGTATCAATAGCAGGACTTGTTGATGATAATGCATAATAACCATAACTATTTAATGCCAATAGAGGATTAATATATCTAAATTCTGCTGCCGTATAAGTTCTTCCCAATGCTGCGCCTCCGTAAAATATGTTGCCCAAATAAGTACCATAGCTGCCTGGATTCGAAAGTATTGTGCCGGAGGTTTTATAAAAGATATTATTGGCAAATTTAATATTTAAGGGCGACTCAGTCGAGGAACCACCGTCAAGGTCAATCACTCCGGGATTGTAAAAAGTATTATGATACAGGTAAACATCAGAAACTCGGTTAGGTTCCGTACCAGTATACTGCATAAGCTCAATAGTGCCGAAATCAGAAGTTCCTGCTCCCTGGAAATAGTTATTATATATCATGTAGTTTTTGCCTTCTTTTACACGAATTCCGCCGGAATTGATAAAGAAATTGCCATAAATCCTGTTTTTGTCGCCAGTCCTGCAAACTACCTGTGCAAGCGGGTTGTTATTAAAAGTATTATACCTTATTACATTCCCCTGACTTTTCATAGAAATGGTTTCACTATCGCCGTGGCCTAAATTCTCAAAATAGCAATACTCAACCACTGTAACACTGTTATAATCCTGGTCAGCTCCTAATCCTATCCTGATAGGTTCAGCTCCGACATCGCCAGTCATATCACCTTGAAAGTTCATAAAAGTACAATATCGTATTGTATGATATCCTATTGTTGGTGAGACGGATATTTGTACTGCACAATTGTTATTAAGCTTCGAATCAGCGGGTGTCCCATTATAGGGCTTGGCTTCAATATTACAGTATGACATTATATTGTGATGACTCCCGTCCATAAAATTTATATATTTCAGGTCAAGGCCGCCAACATTATAAAAATTACATTGGGTAAGTGTATTATAACTACCGCCTAACTCGAATACGTTGCCTGTCCCATCAACGCAATATCCATTTTTATATTGAAATCCGCTGAAAACATTATTATTTCCTGTAATGTTACACGTTGAACTTCCATTGAAAATTACCCCGCCCGGAGTTGCAGCCTTAACAGTAATATCGCTCGTTCCAATTGTAATATTTGCATTAGTATAATTTCCATCGGCAAGTACTATTACATCACCTGCTGATGCTGAATTAATAGCAGACTGCAGCGCCGAAATAGAAGACACATTAATTATTGGTACAATTGCGCCTTCCATTAGCCAGTCATTTATAAAAAACGTAAAATCAAGATAATTGACTGCACGATCGTTATTAAGATCTCCCGAATCAAAATTCTCTCCGCAAACAGTTTTATAACCCCAGTCATTTGCGAAAATCGCAAAATCATTAAAATCGACTATGCCGTCGTTGTTTAGATCTGTCAGATTGGCTAATACAGATGAAGATAAACAAATGGAAATAAAGATTCCAACTACCCCGATAACCAGTATGCTTTTTGACGTATTCAGCCTCACAGCCTTGTCAACTGAAATTTCCCATAAACAATTGCATATTCCAGCTAAGTTACGCCATTTAGCCAGATAACCAATATAATACCACCCCTGTCCTAAAAAATCAAGATTTTTATAGCTTTTTTGAAGATATTACAGCAGCAATAATCGCAAAAATATGAATTTGGGGATGGTTTCTA
>JAPLMW010000087.1 GCA_026386845.1 Phycisphaerae bacterium | reverse complement strand
GACGCATGCCTGTCAGCAGGCTGGCGCGGGTGGGGCCTGAAATTGCCTGCTGGCAGTAACAGTTTTGAAATAGAATTCCTTCTTTGGCTAATCTGTCCATCCCGGGTGTTTTGGCATGGCGATCACCGTAAGCGCCAATCAAGGGTTTCAAGTCATCAACCGCGATAAATAGAATATTCATTTGCTTTTGCTTAGTATTCTGTGGGGCATTCTGCGGAGCATTTTGTGGGGCATTTTGTTGAGCATTTACGGTTGTCAGCGTCAGCCCTACCTGCGCGAGAACACCGAGTGATGTAAGAATTTTTTTCATTTTTTTCTGCCTTTCAAACAAATAAGTCTTCTGTGCCTATTTTAACTATAATCTGTTTTCCAGTTATAAATGTCAACATATTAGACGAATATGACAGTTGGTTTATTGCAATAATAACCGGTCTTACCTATTTTTCCCTTTTTCCTGATTTCCAATAGCTCTGCCGCAGGCAAACTACCAAACCTGTTTTTAAAAATCAAGTCTTTTTTATCTCGAAGATATGTCCACCTGGGATTTCCCATACAAGACAGTTTTAGCATCACAATCCCTTATTGTTGATAAACAGGATTTATACTGAAAACGGTTGACTATTCTATCTTCTATTGTATAATCTCGTCCATAATCATCAACACATATGAAAGGAGTACAATTTGCAGTTGATAGTGATGAAGAAAGGCATTCGTTTCAAAAGCGGAAAAAGTCTGGTTTCAGATAGTGCGGTTAATCAGAAACGCTAACCATCAGGAAAACGAAAAAGGAGCAAGGGGCAAGATGTTTATAGATCCTTTTATTTTCGAGGCAAACAGGCGGCTGTCCCCAGTTAAAGCCCTAATATTAAAACATACAAAATCAATGATAAAAAAATATTTTATCCCACAATCAAGTATAAGTCTGGCTTTGATCGGGTTAGCTACTTTCACCTTGTTTGCAAAAGGAGTGAAAGAATCTCCAGCGAAGCCAAATATTGCCTTAGATGACCTGAAACCCTTGTCGTCAACAGGAAGTCGTACACTTACCTCGCAGACAAAACCAAATATGCTGTTCATAATGACTGACCAGCAATCATATAATATGATGAGCTGTATGGGAAACAAATGGCTCAGCACGCCAAATATGGACAAGATTGCCAGTATGGGATATCGCTTTGAAAAAAATTACTGTGCCAATCCTGTATCTATGCCATCGCGATTTTCTTTACTTACCGGGCATCACGCTTCGGATGTCGGTGTTAAAGAGAATACTGCTGCCTATAACGCTCCAAAAGTGAAGGAAATAATTACTGAGGGCTCTTTGGGTAATATCTTCAGAAAAGCAGGATATGAGACACTTTATTCGGGTAAAACACATCTTTACGGTGCGACGAGGCAGGACGTTTCAGAATATGGATTTAAAATAAATGGTGCGGATCCATATGACGGTCCGGCAATTTGTGCAGAACAGATACTGAGTGAAATAGGGAAAGGAAAAAGAGACAAACCATTCTTTCTGTTTTTGTCCTTCATGAATCCTCACGACATTTGCTATAAGGCCGGGGCTGACAAGCGTTTCCCCGATAAGTTATCAGCGGACAATGCACGTGAAACAGCAAGACTGCTTGCTCTGCAAAAAACACTGACCCCGGAGGAGTATCGCAGACAAATTCCACCACGGGCTGCCAACATTGCCCCAATTAATGGAGAACAATACGATATGGTTTCAATGGATATTGGGTCAAGAGAATGGGATACTGCCCAATGGGATTTGTACAACTGGATGTATCACCGGTTGACTGAAAGCGTTGATGCACAAATCGGACGGGTACTATCAGCTCTGAAAAATGCGGGTTTGGAAGAAAATACAATTATCGTCTTAACTTCCGACCATGGAGATATGAGCGGCGCACATGGGTTGACTCTGAAAAACGTAATGTTTGAAGAATGTCAGCGGGTACCATTCATCTTTGCCGGAAAAGGTATTAAGCGTAATTATGCTGACAAAACAACACTGGTCTGCAACGGGTTGGATTTTCTTCCAACCATTTGCGACCTGGTTGGCATTGAACATCAGAAAGGGCTTCCGGGCATTTCACTAAAACCTTACCTTACCGGCAAGGGGAAAAAGCCCGAGCGTAAATATATCATTACCGAAAGCTATAATGCCAATCAGATCAATGACGGAAGACATAAATATACCATCTATGAATTGCCTGGTCACCCGGAGATGTTGACTGACCTGAAAACAAATCCAGGAGAAACCATTAATTACGCAGCCAATCCAGCGTACGATAAAATAAAGACATCTCTCAAAAAGGAACTCATGGCTGATTTGTCAAAACGAAAGCTCACCCCGTTACCGGAGAACAGAACAATCCAAAATCTCAGAAAATTGGAAAAAACCAGAAAATCAAAAAATGTCGGAATATCGGATTCTAATCAAGAATAGTGTAAAAACGCCAAAAAACCATGGCTTATTTCAGTCAAGTCGAAAGGAGTGAGCGGTAACATATTTATGGCTCCTTTTATTTTCGGGGGAAACGGGGGGCTGTCCACAGTTAAATCCAGTTAAATCGCCAAGCGGGTTACAACAGTGAAATCAAATACGGTAAAAAATGAAAAGGATAACAACACTGTTATGAAAGCAAAAATCTTATCGTTGTTATGTTTGTGCTTTGTGCTCACAGGTTGCGGCCTCAGAGCCGCCCGAAATGAGCAAGGTCAATCTTTTGGGAAACCTGACAATGCCTATGACAAGCCTTTTCAAATCGGAACGCTGCTGTATTATGATGATTTTACACAGCAAAGCAAAAATTGGGTTGCCGAGACTGTGTCCGGCAGTTGTATTACTATAAGCAACGGGATTCTTGATATCAATGTTCCAGGCGGTTGCACCCTTTGGTTCACCCCGGAATTAATCGGGTCAGTGATGATCGAATATGAGGCTGTCGTTATCAAAGCTGGAGGCTCAAATGATCGGGGTAGCGATCTAAACTGCTTTTGGATGGCAACCGACCCGGCACATCCCGATAACATTCTCGACAGCAGCCGTGGCGGCCTCTTTGGTAAGTACGATAATTTAAGATTATACTATGTCGGCTATGGCGGCAACGACAACAGTACAACGCGATTTCGTCGTTATCGAGGTGACGGCACAAGGCCTTTGCTGGCGCAAAATGATTTGCGGGAAAAGCAGTATTTGATCGAATACAACACACAAATAAAAATTCAGTTGATCGCTATCAATGGGCTCGTGCAGTACTATCGGAATGGTGAACTGCTTTTCGAAATGAATGATCCAGAACCACTAACCAGGGGCTGGTTTGGCCTTCGTACCGTTCGAAACCATATGCACATAAGCAAATATCGGGTCTATCAGTTGTCTCCAATGATGAAGAAATAAATCCATGTCGAAGATAAACAACAGCTGTCCCCGGTTAAATCGGCAAAAGAATCGGAAAGGTTTGATATTTATGAATTCTGACAGACACAAAACCAGGCATAAGACAACAGACAGCCGGCAGCGACGGAGATATGGTTGGCCTAAGTTGATTGCCGTTCTGGTTGCTTTGGCCGCCGTCGTCACTATAGCGGCTTATGTTTTGCATAATTCCAGAGACCAGAGGCAATCTGTGGGGCAGACGTCCTCTCCGACGTTGCTCGGCAGGCAGGACAGGCCTGATTGCAGCAAACTCGTCGGCGACTGGAGCCGCACTGATGGGGATTACATCATAAGTATTCGCAACGTCGATCCGAATGGAAATGCCCAGGCAGCTTACTTCAATCCCAATCCGATTAATGTCTACCAGGCGAAATTTTCTTTCCAGGAAAATGCCTTGAAACTTTTTCTTGAGCTGCGAGACAAAGGATATCCTGGGTCAAAATATAACTTGACATATAACCCGGGCGAAGATACACTGGAAGGCACTTATTTCGCAGCGCAGATTCAGGAGCTTTACGAAGTGGTGTTCTTAAGGATAAAATAAATTATTATAAACTAAGAGTTTTAATTAAGGAATAAGGTCATGGGTAAAGAACATGAAAAGAAAAACCGAATATATAGCGCATTCAGGCTTGCGCTGGGTACGGCGTGTGCTGCAACAGCCATAGCACAGGCAGAACCTGACCGCACAAAGCCGTCTATCACGGAACCGAAGCACCCGAACAGCCCCATGTCCGATGTACGGAATGCCACGCCGTCAGCCAAAGCTGCCTCTCGCCCCAACATTATTTTCATCCTCGCGGACGACCTCGGCATCGGCAACGTGAGTTGTTACGGCGCGGACAACTTCAAAACGCCAAACATCGACAAGCTGGCGAAAAGCGGCATTCGCTTCGAGCATTGTTACGCCGCGCCGCTCAGCGGCCCGACACGGGCACTGCTGATGACGGGGCGTTACGCATTTCGCACCGGCATGACCGGCAACGACAGCGGCCCGCTCCTGAAACCAGCCAACGAAACCATGATGCCCAAGGTGCTCAAGCCGGCGGGCTACGTGACAGCCATGTGCGGCAAGTGGAGCCAGTTACCGCTCCAGCCGAGCGATTTTGGTTTTGACGAATATCTGCGATTTAAAGGCAGCGGCAAATACTGGAACACCCAGGCAGGCAACAAGACTTACACCGTCAACGGCAAGGAGACGCCGCTGTTGGATGGCGAATATCTTCCCGACACGATGCAAAAATTTGTAGTGGATTTTATCACGCGCCACAAGGATCAGCCCTTCTATGTTTACTACGCTATGTCGCATGTCCATTCCGAAATCCTGCGCACGCCCGACAGTAAGCCTGACAGCAATGACTTTTACACCGACAACGTCGTTTACATGGACAAGCTGGTCGGCAAACTGGTCGCCGAACTCGAACGCCTCAAGCTGCGCAAGAATACCCTGATTGTTTTCGCCGGCGACAACGGCACAGTTGCCAAGGAAACCCCGCGCTCCACGGTGCATGGCAAGGTCCTTTCCGGCTCGAAGGGCACAATGCTGGAATGCGGCGCCCTTGTGCCTTGTATCACCAGTTGGCCGGCCAAGACCCCGGCGGGCAAGGTTTCGCAAAGCCTCATTGATTTAAGCGATTTTCTGCCAACGCTCGCGGAAGTGGCCGGGGCAAAACTGCCGGCTGGTGTGACGATTGACGGAAAGGGTTTCGCGCCGCAACTTCGAGGGCAATCCGAGGTCTGGCCACGCAGTTGGATTTTTGTCGAACTGGGCCGCCATTGGTATGATCGCGAAGTGGATTGGAAATTAAACGAAGCGGGCGAACTTTTTGATATGAGCGATGCGCCCTTCAAGGAAAAAAATGTAGCCAGCGAAACGTCGGATACTAACGCCATCGCCGCCCGCAAGCGATTACAAGCCGTACTTGACCAGCTCAATCCTGCCGGCGGAATCGTGGATACGGGCGATGGTTCGGGCCGGCACGCCAAGAACGCTGCGCGGGATGCCAGAAAAGCGGCTCGAAAGAACGCCAGCCAAAACAGCGGGAATACAAATGCCGAAGGCGAATAACAGTAGCCAACTGCTCCGGCAGACGATTTTCCGTAGTCGGCAGCGATTAACGGTCGTGTTGGCGATTGTCATTGGACTGTGTGCAGGGGCAAAGATGTTCGCCGAATGCCTGCCGAATCCGTATCGCGCCGTTGACGGCTGGGCCAAGCTGACGGAGGGAAGACCGATGGGAGCGGTGGGCGATCTCGCGATGGATCCGAATGGCTTGCACATCTGGGCCATCATCCGATGCACGGCGACCGATCCGAAGCGGTTTGGGAACGAGTGTCTCGATTCAAATCTGGATCCAATCCTTGAGTTCGACCTGAAGGGCAATGTCGTCAAGAGTTTCGGTGGCGGTATGTTCATCTGGCCGCACGGAATTGACGTGGACCAGGAGGGCAATGTGTGGATAACCGATGCTGTATCCGCCAAAAAAACTCCGCCTGGAAAGCGAGGTCACCAGGTCGTCAAGTTCAGTCCGGACGGCAAGGTGCTGTTGACCCTCGGCACACCGGGAGTTCCTGGAAGCGACCCGAACAAACTCAACGCCCCCTGCGATGTCGTGGTGGCCACGAACGGCGACATTTTTGTCGCGGATGGCCATAGTTTCGATCGTGGGAACAACCGCGTCGTGAAATACTCGAAGGACGGCAAATTCATCAAGGCCTGGGGACAGACCGGATACGCCCCCGGAGAATTTCGCATGCCCCACTCCATTGCGATTGATTCCCAAGGCCGTGTGTTCGTCGCCGATCGCGGCAACAACCGGATCCAAATTTTCGACCAGGAGGGAAAGTTCCTCGCCCAGTGGACGCAATTTGGGCGGCCGAGCGGCATTGCTTTTGATGACAAGGGCCAGATCTACGTGACCGATTCGGAGTCTGACAATGTTGAGAATCCAGGTTGGGAAATGGGAATCAGGATCGGGGATGCCCGAACCGGTTGGGTAACGGCCTTCATTCTCTATCCTTGGGGGGATCCACGCGTGGTCGAAGGGACCGGAGCAGAGTTCGTTGCAGTAGATCGGGACGGAAACCTCTACGGAGGCGAAGCACGCACCCGGAGGATTCAGAAATACGTCCGGGTCAGGCCGTAAGGGTCGCATAGAAAACAAAATCAAATATGTGAACAAGAGGACAGAGTTCACCAGCGAAAAGCACCTAAAACAATTATTCTCGATATGGACAGTTCCGTCAGTCCAACTTATGGGAATCAGGAAGGCTCGGCCTATAATGGTTACTTTAAATGCACCTGCTATCATCCGCTGTTCTGCTTTAACCAGTTTGGTGATTTGGAGCGAGCGATGCTCCGCAATGGACGCATTTGCCATCTATGGCGATACCATCAGGGGCCGGATAATGCCGAAAATAGCTGAAAAACTTGGCTTTTCGATGAGGAGAACGGTTGAGGTACGTCAAAGAAATGATAATCAGCCGCCAAATCCGTTTTTGCAATTATTGTGGCTGATATATCTTCGAGATAAAATTAAAAAACTTTATTTTTCAGGACAGGTTTGATATTCTATTGGAAATGAAGCTCAGCGGTGTAGCTGAGCAAGAATATACTATGTTATATGGGAAATCCCAGATAGGATAAGAATTGTCTTTTTGGGGAGAGAAAGGAAGTGATGGGGCGGCAGTCAAGAACGAAGGTAATAGTTATTAAACTATATAAATAATGGTGTTTCAGAAACAATGTTAAAATAGGTAATTTAAATTAGGAGATTTCAAAATGAAAAAGTTGGTTGTATTAACTCTCGTCGCGGCATTGGTCGCATTTGTTGCTGTTAGTTTTGCAAAGGCCGCAGAACCTAATGATGTAAATAAGCCTGCTAATAACCCTAATGCACCCGCTCAAAAAGACGGTGTGATAACTATAAGAGGCAAATTAGTGGTTACCAAAGATGAAAAAGGCGTTATCACTTCGGTAAAAGTAGAAAGAAAAAAGACAGGAACAACACACAATATCGTCCTTGACGCAAAGGGCAAAGAACTTGCCGAGACACTGGCAGGCAAAACAGTGGAAGTTACCGGCAAGGAAACAACCAAAGGTGAAGAGAAGTGGATAACTGTTGAAAAATTTGCTGAAAAGCAAAAATCAGGCGATCCGAATAAACCCCACAAACCAAGTGGTCCCGGCCAGCAGAGTGGCAAATAAATAACCGCTGGTTAATAATTAACCAGAAATTCAGCCCCGATATGTGTAATTCATATCGGGGTTTTTTTTGATTTACTTTTCTGCTTTTTCCAATTCCTCGGTTTTGTCTTTTGATAAGTCGATATTTTTAAGCAAATCGTCTTTGGGCAGGATGAGTAAAAATCGGCTGCACTTGTCAATTCTGCAATTTCCAGAGAGCAATTCCAAGTTATATCTGCTGCCTATGCTGGAGAGACAACTTCTAAAGGTAACAATAGGTCATAGGATTAAGTGGGGAAATTGACTGGTGAGGCTACTCTGGCTGAAAAAACTTCGAGATGAAGTTGAAAATCTTGATTTTTTAAGATAGGTTTGGTATTCTGTTGAAAATGAGGCTTAGCAGCGTAGCTGAGCAAAATTATATTGTGTTATATGGGAAATCCCAGCTGATAGACAAAGTGCCCATAAGACGCCATAATACCCCCAAAATAACCTTAGACAGAAGGGAGATTTTGATGAGTGCAAGGTTGATTTATGCGGCAACAGCGATGGTTTTTGCCCTGTTTGCACAAGGCTTAACCTCTGGGACTGCGCCAACTTATACATTGTCGATTCCTGCAGCAAGCGGTACGGTCACCAAATCGCCGGATAAAACCGTGTATCACCCAGGCGAAACCGTAACGCGGACCGCCGCCAGCGCCGCGTGGACTCCGCTTATCCTCACGGACCCTGCTGTGCAGGCGAAGTACTATCTGCCGGACTTTTCGTATGCGGGCTATCATTGGGGCGAGGTCCCGCTGCCGAAAAACACGCCGACCCTGCAGGTCACGGATTTTGGCGCCGTGCCGGACGATGGGAAGGACGACACCGCTGCATTAAAACGCGCCCTCGCCGCGGCGAACGCTGCGCCCGGTCCGGTCGTGCTCAAGTTTCCCAAGGGGCGATTCATCCTGACAGATATCCTGCGGATAGATCGCAGCGATTTCGTCCTCCAGGGCTCGGGCACCGGTCCCGACGGCACGGTCATCTATATGCCCAAGCCGCTGAGCAGCCTGCCGCTTCCGCCAGAGCTGAGGGAACTCGATAAATATCTGAAGGTCAATGACAAGCGGCAGATTGAAAAGGAACGCGGGATCAACCATATGTTTTCGTATTATGCGTGGTCTGGCGGATTCATCTGGGTGAATGTTCCCGGAGGCCGCCCGAAACGCTATCTTGAGAAATACGATAAGCCCGATCTGACGCTGGCAGCGGCCATTCGTGGCCGTCGCGGCGAGTTCACTTTGGAAGTCGCCGACTCGGCGAAACTGCATGTGGGTCAATTAGTTCGTCTCAACTGGTTTAACCGCGAAGGGGAGAACTCATCCCTTGTGCGTCATCTCTACGACAACCAGCCTGTGAAGGTCGGGCGCCGACACTGGGAGTCGCCCAACACGCCACTGATCACTCAGGAGGTTACTATCGCCGGCATCAGCGGCAGCACCGTAACCCTGAAGCAGCCTCTCCTGCATGACCTGCGCGCCGAGTGGACACCCACGGTGACCGAGTGGACGCACCTTAGTGAGGTCGGCATCGAAGACATCCGGTTCGAGTTCGCCTACGACGAATACTACGCCCACCACCTCGAAAAAGGCTTCAACGCAATCTACCTCAACAACCTGGCGCACTCCTGGGTGCGCAACATCGAGTTCATTAACGCCGACAGCGGACTGCTCACCGATTCCATCGCCAATGTGACAATCGAGGACGTGCGGGTGGCCGGCCGCAAATGCCACTACGGTGTCCACTGTGGCGACGTCTATGGGGTTCTCGCCCTAAACATCCAGGTGCAGGCGGAGGTTCTGCACTCTCTGAGCTTCAACACCGGCTCCCGCGCCAGCGTTTATACCCACTGCACGGTTACGCGAGCGCCTGCTCTCGACCAGCACGCCGGCGCTAACCATCAGAACCTCTTCGACGACGTTACAATCTTCGAGGATAATCCGGAGCGCACATTCATTTATCCCGGCGGCGACGGCTACTGGGCACCGACGCATGGCGCGTTCTCCACGTTTTGGAATATCCAGGTACATTTCCTGTTCCCCAAGCCCGCCTCGCAGCCCGCTATCAAAATTCAGGGCATCCAGAATGGCGCGAGCTCTCGCGTGGTCGGCCTGACGGCGAACTATCCGATCGCGCTGGCTTGGGAATTTGGGACCTACATCGAGGGCCTCAACCGTCCCTGCATTGCCGTGCCGTCGCTCTATGATTATCAGCTGAACCGACGAATCGCGCCGCCGCCCATTCAGGCGCCTGCGAGAACTTCTTGCGAATAAGGCAAGTCTGAGGGACAATAGGGACAGTGGGCTGTTGAAAAAGTCTCGCCGAAGGCGATTTCTAAAATCTTCAATCTTAACTCTTCACTTTTTTTACAACTCCGCCAAGCAGGCGATTGGGTCCTACGGTATAGAGCCGTTTTTTTGATTCGCTGTTTATATGTTACTAAAGTTTACCTTCAAAGCCGTGCAATTGTTAGCAAAAGTTAGTATCAGGAACCGTACAAAGGCAGGCAGGCCGCCTGTTATCAAAAGTTATGGTTAACGCAGATCGCGACAAGGGCGAAATATAGCTTTACAATCTCTGGGACTTTGGAAGACAGTGAATTTCTGCCTGTCCCTGCATTGATTGAGCCTGCTCCAAATTCTTTCGGTCCGCTGTTTTGGCCTGGTCACATTTTCAAAGGCAGTCTGGCCCAGCCGGTCAATCAACTGCTGATAATAAAGACTTCGCGGCGAGACCGGCACACCCGGAGACTCCCACCAGCCGAAGGGTTCAGCCGGCACCTGGTCGCCTTCGGTTTTAATTCCGACTGAGCCGATACAGAAATTCATCGCTCCCTTTGGAGCATCGCATTGTATGAGTGTTGCCTGACAATTCCAGAAGACTATATTGGCTCCCGACCAGCCGTGTCCCGACCCGAGATTGAGGCGGTTTTCCACCGCCAGCGTATCGGTGGTATAGACATTGTCGAATAAAATCCCGGTTGCCCAGTGATGATGCGGGCCGCGGCTACAGTTGCGAATACATCGGATTCCGTGTTGTCCCGGACTTTGTCAGCTTGTTACTCCAGCCAGTTTTGAGCAAAGATTACAAAATCTTCGAAGTCAACTCTTCTGTCACCATTAAAATCAGCGTGACCGCAATCCTGGCAATTTATCATATACTTTTTCATGCGATGACTAATTAATCCGGGCTTAAAGCTTGGGTGGTGTCTTGAATAATGGCGCATCTTCCGTTTTCATAAGCGGCTGGGGTTTGTCCGCAGCTTGTTTTGGAACTTCTTTTTGAATCTTGAGTGTCCCTTTAACTTTCAGCACAACAACGGTATCAATCGTATCCATCGCCTTTTCTGGCATATCTATCGTTACACCCAAATCACTGGTTTCGGTTTTCACGGACTTTTTGCCATCCAACAAAAACGCCTTCTGAATGGTATTTTGAAGTCCCGGAACAACCAGTTTACCGTTTTGGGGCCAGTCAAAAACATGGAGATATAACATTGCACCTTTTTCATGAATCTTTTTTGTGCATCGGCCCCAGGGTAAATTTTCGAACGGACTGGAAGTAGTACCGTAGATCGATTCACTGTTAACTTTCATCCATTTACCGATTTCATGCAGACGCTCTATACTTGGCTGCGGTATTTCACCGAGGGATGTTGGGCCGACATTCAGCAGGTAATTGCCGCCCTTACTGGCTATATCCACCAGATTTCGAATCAGCGTTTCAGTTGATTTCCAGTTGTTATCATAGCTTTTATATCCCCAGGTCTTATTCATCGTCATGCAGGTTTCCCATTCTTTGCCATCTAAATCGCTCAAGTTTGGGATTTTTTGCTCAGGAGTTTTATAATCACCGGGATAGTTGGGACGTTTCAGCCGATCGTTGGTAATGATTTTAGGTTGAAGTTTCAAAAGTGCATTTAATTTTTCTGCATATTCATCAGTCATGTTAGTGGGTGTATCCCACCAGAGAATAGCAATGTCGCCATAGCTGGTTAATAATTCTCTTACTTGCGGAACGGCTACTTCATCAATATATTCTGACATAGTTTTTGTAGTTTGTGCCGGATCCCAGTGTCCCTTGTGCTCAGCAGTGTAAGCATCAATTTGGGCAGAATCGGGATTAGCCCAGCCTTCCGATGCAACTTTGCGTGCTGCTGCACCACCGGAATTATTCCAATCCTGTGCTTGAGAATAATAGAATCCAAGTTTTATTCCGTGCTTCTTACAAGCTTCTGCAAGCGGTTTCAGAAGGTCTTTCCCGTAGGGTGTAGCGTCGACCATATTCCATTTGCTGGCTTTTGAACCAAACATCGCAAACCCATCGTGATGTTTCGCTGTAATCACGATGTATTTCATTCCTGCTTCTTTTGCCATTCTTACCCAGGCATCCGGATCATATTTCACCGGATTAAACTGTTTCGCGTATTCCTGATATTCTGCTACAGAAATTTTGCCGCGATTCATAATCCATTCACCAGCGCGGTTAATTTGTACGCCATTGTGGGTGCCTGCGGGAACCGAATAAACGCCCCAGTGAATAAACATCCCGAATTTGGCCTCACGCCACCATTGCATACGTTCGTCGCGCATCTGCTCTGTTTTTTTGAGTAACTCAGTTTTCGATACGGTTTTATCCGCAGGTTTCATACCAGAAAGTGTCAGAGTGCAGCAAAACAATACAGATATGGGCAGGATTTTCTTATTCACTTCTTCTCCAATGAACAATTAAATTCAAGGGTTGTCAAAACCGCCGTTTTGACTATTTCAGCAAGGGTATATCTTCGGCCTGAACCAGCCACAGCAGAGGCTGTGTTACGGCCATATTACGCCTGACTTCAAGATTAGCAGGATCAGCGTCCAGCGTTTTCCACAAATCCAGGTATTCCGGATGCCCGAGCGCATATCCGGCAAACAGCAGACAGGGCTGCCGGACCGGCCATTGATCGTAATACAGAATGTCCTGTGTATATGGCCATCGGTTTTTGTCCTTTAGATACTCAAACAGGAATTCCATACCCTTTTCTATACAGCGTCCGTCTTCCATGGTATATTTCCAGATATCTTCGCCTTGGGTGCTAAGTAACTGGCACAACAGAACCATGTTATCCAACTGGAATATCGAATACCCATAGGGTTTTGTTCGTTCAAGTTCAAGCGGAAAACTGCCATCTATATCCATCTGGTACGGTATGAAGACTTCTTTGTAGCGTTTGCGAGCCATTTCCAGTTTTCCGGTGTCCTCGGTAAGCTTTGCGAAAGCAGCCAGTTGAACAAAGTAGGCAACGCTGTGATTGTTCTTGGCGTTCATTTCATCGGCCCCATAGGGATGGGTTGTCATCCATTTCAAATAGTCCGCAAACCAGTTTTTCAGACCCGACAGGATTTCGGGCGTCATTGCTTTGGATTTTTTAAGAACTTCTGTTGCCAATGAAACTTCAACAAGATGCAGCGTGTCTATTATTCCAGTCCCGCGTCCGGTTTCCCGTCCGGGGACGGCCTGGGCATAAAGCAAATGCGGATTCATTTTTGTTTTTTCATTAAGGAAAAAAACTTGCAGCATCTGCACCGCCTTTTGGGCGTATTTTTCATTGCCTTCCAGGGCATAGCCGGCTGCAAGCGCCGCAACTGCATCTCTGAGTTCCGTCATTAGCATTCGATGCTTCGAAAAATTATTTGGATTGGACTGGCCATCTTTTTTTACATACGGCAGCCCATCTTTTGTTTCCGGATTAGGCCACCAGTAATCACCCATAGAATAATAATCCCCCGGCCCTGCCTGACCGGAAGGGGCCGGATAATCCCGAAGAGAAATCGGCTTTGTATTCAGATAGGAATCCGCCAGTCGAACAATCCGATCTCGGTCAATTTGGGCTATGTCCAATGCTTTCTGATGCAGGGTTTTACGCATTAAGGTATTGGCGGCATCCTTATTTTCTTTGTGTTCAAGTGTCAGGAAAGCTGTCGGAATTCCTTTGCTGGATACACTGATGACCGAACGGCCTTGGTTCAGTTTTACATCAATCAACGCTCGGCCATTATACAACTGGACTTTTCGTGAACCTCTCGAAGTCCCCAGATTGTCCAGCAATTGCCCGTCCCCGGTAATACCAAATCGCACAAAATTTCGCGCATCCAGACAGACAACGCCGTTGGCATCCAGAAGGTTGACTCCAACAGTCACAGTATTACCATCACGGGACTCTTCCTTTAATACCAATTTGGCCGGCTCACCCCATTGACGATCCTCATATCGCAAAGTTACTTCGTCAACAATTTCAACTTTATCTTTTCTGGCCACGGCCTTTAAATGATTCATCCCTGTTTTAAATACCACTTCCCATCGCAGTCCGGCTGCGGGAAAATCCTGACTGTTTCGCTTTTTCGTCCCAGCGGATTGACCGTTTACAAAAAGTTCCACTTCGGTACAGTTCGAATAGACCTTTACTAATTTTTTCTCTCCGCTCTTGCCCCAGCGCACCGGCCAGGTATGAGAGTATATCCTTACCATTGGTTTTTCAGTCCAGTAGGATTGGAATACATAATATGACTCTTTCGGAGTCAAATCCCGTTCAACTACGCCTTTTTGATTCACAAAAGGAATCGGATTGTCCGGGCGAAGCGGCGTAGAAAAATCTGTAAATGTCCAGAAGGCCGTGCCTGTCAGCCAATCCATGGTTTCCTGCTCTTTCAGTATCCAGTCCATCAAGTCGCAAATATAGCTTTCAGACCAGTTTCCGACTTCCGATATTCGAGCCTCTCCGCTAACCCTTAAATAGTCCATACCAAGCTCTTCTGTTTTTCCGGCAGTTTCGTCTTTCTTAAGAAGCCCCTCATAAGGCGTTTCTGAATGGCGTCCTGCATGGCTGTCGCCGCCCCATTCCATGTGCAGAAAATATTTTACTTTGGCCATCTCTTTTTCAGAGGTTTGCTTGTATCCTGTAAAACTTCCTTTTGCATACCAGCCGGGCCACGTTGACGGCGAATAAACATCGACAATGTCGCTGCAGAAAGCACACCGACGGATAGCTGTTTTACGCTGTGGGTCTAATTTATGACTCAGGTCATTCAGTTCTCTCATAAAGGCCTTGATTTTCTCCTTATCAAAAACCTCGAAATCACCCGACCAGTCGTTTTCATTACCCAATGACCAGATGATTATCGATGGATGATTGAAGTGCTGGTCAATCATCGCGGTCAGCATATCTTTCGCTTGTCGCTGGTACCGTTCTCCGCCAAGACCGCCGCGGCACCAGGGTAATTCTTCCCAGACGATAATACCTGTCTCATCACACAAATCTAAAACGAGTCGCGACTGCTGATGATGCCCCAAACGGATATAGTTAACGCCCATATCTTTCATCAACTGGAAAGTTTTATTAACCAGTTCATCGGTCTGCGCGGCCCCTAATCCCACGGAATCTTCCTGCCAGTGAGTCCCGCGAAGCAGCAGCCTTTGATCGTTTAATTTAAATGGTCCCTTCTCAATAAACTCAAACCACCGAAGGCCAAACCGCTCACGAACAATATTCTGTCCCTGCGAACTTTTTAATGTAACCACACATTGATAAAGATTGGGACTGTTCGGAGACCAGATTACAGGCTTGGAAATGTCGGTTTCAAACAGCACATTGGATTGCTCCCACGGTTCCAGTTCTTTTTCTGCCTTATATTCCTGCTGGCCGTCAGGTCGAAATACCTGAATCCCTACAGAGAGTTTCTCTTTCAGCGACCCGGGGTTATACAGCCTTCCGCTAACTTTCAGCGACCAGTCTCCTTTCTCTCGACGTTCGGTCTGGATATGAACACGTTCCAGCGAAATCGCCGGTATATACACAAGATTCACATTACGATAAAGTCCCCCATACAAATCAAAATCACTCACATCGGAAGGAATCCTCTCCAAATCCCGTGAGTTATCACACCGAATTGCTAAAGGAATCATTCCTTTCGTGTGCATACGTTCATTGGAATCTTCTTTATAAGCAGGATGGACTTTAAACGCTTCCACCGCTTCAGTAATGTCTATCACAAATTCATCATACCCGCCAAGATGAGAACCGACTTTCCGGGTATCAATATAGACATCCGTCTTCTGTCCGGCACCTTCAAAATGCAGCAGTGTTCGTCCATTAGGATATGGGTTGTCAACTTTCAGCTTAGTTCGATACCAGGCAGGCCCCTGATAATAGGCCGCATCGGGGTCCACCACATCAAAGGCATTATAACAATGCGGCAGTTCAACCGATTGCCATACAGGTAAATTCCTCGAGCGTTTTTCATCTCTCAACGTTTCCCATACTCCACCGAGATCACCCCGAACAAATTCCCAGCCTTTTGTGAGCCTTTGAGAATTTTCAAATAATTGGGGACGACTGTTTTGTGCTGTATCTCCTTCACAGAAAGAAGCAAAAAGTAAAAATTGAAAAAGTGTGTATGCGAAAAATATGGTGCGAAAGTATTTATTGTGTTTCATTATTTTTAAAACTCCTTAACTGTTCCACTTGTATCCGGGGAATACGTGTTTTCAAATAATAAATATAGGCAGCATTTTTTCATTCGAAAATTTGCATCAAAATAATCACTTGGAGTCAAAATAGTCTATAAGCTGGTATACATTTTCATTTAATTTTTTCATTTCATTAAGAAGAGGGTAATATGGTTTGTATTTATAATCAACGATTCCCTTATTAGAATCAGCGTTAGAAGGGTCTGGCGCAATGGCTTTGGGATTGTTATCCACGTATTTAAACCAGTGCCATCCGACACAAACCTTTGATTCCATTAGTCCAAGCACATAATTTTGATAGAATTTTCCCCTGTCTACTTGTGTTTTTACAACCCATCCCGCACCGGAATTGTTGGCAAGGCCTGAATCCATGCCTTTTGCATACCATTCTGTAATCATAAAAGGTTTACCACCTGATTCCTTGTACCACATCTTCATTAATTCCGGATCAGGCGACCATGCACGGTAGTAATTTGACGATATCACGTCCAGATACTTACCACCTGCTCTGTAAACTTCCGGACATTTTAGCGCCTTGCCGTTAAACCTTGAACCGAGGCACAGATGGTTCGAGTCATATTTGCGAATGGCTGCCGTCGTCAGTTTGAAATACGTGTCAAACATATGACCGATAAACTCGGACCGATCCTTATCATTACAATCCTCAAGACCTGCCTGTTTCCCTTTTCGTTCACTAAGCCACCGTTTGGCCTCTTCAACATTATATTTCATCTCAGGATATTTGGTCAAATCAAGCTTGAGCGTACGGTCAAGCATATCCTCGCGCGTCTGGAGCTCGTTATCGCTGAAATGCCCAAGACAGTATGGGTCATCCTTTGTCGCTGTCAGCTTTTTGGCATACTCATCGCAAAACTTTGCAAACTCAGGATGGAACACCGGCCATATTTCATCCGGATAACCCTTGTGTCCTGATACCTGCCAGGCAAGACCTTTACTCGTTGCAAAATCAGCCATAAAATCCCATGATAGCGTATATACTAAAGGTTTGTCACTTTTTCTCAAATACCCGGCTTCCGACCAGCCGCCAGTTCCATTAAAGCCATAGTCAGAAAGCAGCTTTGTAGAAAAATTAGCCCATTTTTCTACCGAGCCAAACACCTCCAAAGATGTTTTCCTGTCAAGTTCTGTAATGCCGGTATAAACACTGACAATAGCAACATGAATAAAAGGATGTCCATGCGGATCAATAATCCACCATCTGTCTTTTATTTTAAGTGGATAGAAAAAGCCTTTCGCTTCAAATTTTTTATCCGTCCTGCCGCCATATTCGCATAATTCTATCGATTTCTGGTCTGGCTTAAAATCATACAGTTGTTCCAATGTCCTTGTTTCAAATGGCTTCCAGTTGCTATCAGTTGGTTTAGCTTTGGCATCAACCCAAATATATCTCGGCTTTGAATTATTAGCGTCTGTGCCTGGCCGGCTGAGCCCAAAACAAGAAGTATGGCAAAATATGATTAAAGAAACTATCAGGAAAACCAATCCGACAATTCCAAATGCAATCACAATTGAAATCAGGAACCCAATAATATCAGTCTTGTCCCATTTGCCGAGCTCCCAGTCTGAATTCGGAAATAGCTTAAGATGATTGAATCGATCCGGATTCGCATACGACAACTCCATTTCACGTTTGTCTGCCTCGCGATCCTTCTTTACCGGGGTCTTCATTTTGACGAAGAACCGATCCAGCATCGCTTTATCATCACGTTTCGTCATAAGCGATACAATTATAAGAAAGCCAAACGGAATCACCATTCGAAACAGAAGCCGTATAGATTCATTGAGCGCATATGGAAATTTCGAAAGATCGATACCCATTTTATCAATCGCCACCAAATCAAGATTAAGCATGCCATAGCCTTTGACGACACCATTTTGGTCACGTTTGACACCCTGGGTCCAGAAAATTGATTTTTGCGGTATTGGGTAAACACGCTCAAATCGTTCACCAACCGTCAACGGCTGAGGCCGCAGCCCGCTGGTCTTGCCGATTGCATTGTCACTGTCCCATTTTTTAATCTGCTGTGTGCGGACGTCCAAATCCATCTGATGGGCACGATATACACGCGCAATGGGTTGAGGATTAGTCATTTTAGCCAAATATGGGTCCGTCCGCACATTTGGAAACAACGGCAGTATCACGGGAATCGCGAAAAAAACCAATGTAGTTACGATAATCGATGCCCACGCACCAATGCGGTTGACTCGCCGCCATATCATCCCAAGCCAAAAACACGCTGCAAAAATCGCCGTTATCTCCCACGACAATTTGAGCTGCTGGAAAATACTCTCAAATTGCAGCGCAATCCATGCTCCGCCAAGAAGTATCGATGCACCGCTTATGCGTCCAATAAATACATAATGCCGCTCACTGAGCTTGGGGAAAAGTGGTTGATAAAGATTATGGGTCAATAACGCCGCACCGCAAATCATCATGGCGCTTGCAACCGCCATAAGTGCAGCCATAAGGCATGCGATCATTAAGCCCACCAAGCCAAGTTTCAAACTGCCCAGAAGGTCCACTGTCGCCACGCCAAAGACAAGATCTGGGTCACGGATGTATTTATTACCCGCGGTGATTCCATAGAGCAATACAGCGAAGAGGCCGAACAGCCCCCAAAGGACTATCACGACACGTTTCATATACAGGCCGGTAATAAAGCCGAATCGTGCCGTGTACTCATCTTTGGCCGAGCCGCTGGTTGTCAATTGATTTGCCTGAACGCCGAGATTGACCGTCACCATTATCGTT
Organism: Phycisphaerae bacterium; assembly: GCA_026386845.1. Classification (GTDB taxonomy): domain Bacteria; phylum Planctomycetota; class Phycisphaerae; order Sedimentisphaerales; family UBA12454; genus JAPLMW01. The sequence goes on along the minus strand of JAPLMW010000087.1, from coordinate 9,636 downwards.
GCCGTAAGTATGTAATACCATGTGAAGTCAATGGTCGTCGGAGAACCCAGAACCTCAAAAAAGGATTCTGGCAATTCAATATGCAGCGTGCGCATTGCATCTACAAATCCGCTTCCCCCGTAGATACTGTTTATTTTGACCCACGCAAAAGGTAAAAGCAGAACTGAAAGCACAAGTATCAAAATGCCCTGAACCAAATCCGTGACGAATGCCGCCTTTAACCCTCCGGTCACCGAATAGGTAAGCGCTATTACGCATACCAAAATAACCACAAATTCCTTTGGGACAGCAGGAAACAGGTTTCTTGGACGCATGAGCCGTAACTCATTCAATCTGACTTTTTCCTGATCACTCAACTGTGCAAAATCCGCCGCTTCCAACTTGCGAAGTTCCACTGCTGCATCGTATTCAGTACGCTCTGCCGGTGTAAGCCTCTCAATGCTTTTGGGAACCATCGCCACCGTCGTCTTGCCCATTGCGTTAAAACTAAGAGAAATGATAATCATCAAACCAACTGCGCTGATAAGAGCAAACAAACCTGCCATCGCCTTTGAGCCAAACCTATTCTCGAAGAAATCTCCCATCGTCATAAGCCGCAGTCGCCGATACCAGACGCACGTCATCCAGTAAATTGGAGTGCCGAACACGTACAACAGCGCGCTCCATATCCCAGCGATACCGTTTTCCATCGTTGTCGTAATAGTACTGACGGCATTTGAAACGGATGTGGCCTGACCAAAGCTGGCAAATATCTGTATCATCTTGCCGAAACTTCGCCCGCCGAGGAAGAAATCTTCACGGCTTTTGATGTGGCGCATCGCCCAAAAACCAATCGCAATCAGAGAAAGAAAATAGACAATTATAACGGCAAAATCAACAATCTGTAATCCAAACATTACGCAAACCTTTCATAAAAATGTGCCCAATTCAGAACACATTCGTGTGATTATTTCTTCATTGCTTTTTTGGGGTCATCATGACGAGATAATTTAATGGGCATCCTGGCTGTCGGGATTAACTTTCCAAAAATAACCTCAGCAACAGCCTTCATATGTTCTTTCGCGCCAGGATTAAAACAAGCGATCACCGTATCAAAATCAGCAGGTGCACCAAAATCATACGGTGTATTGGTTACTACGATAGAATTTGGTATTACCTGTTTAACTTCACGGACAAAATTACTTATTGATGATGCTGCCTTGTGATAATAATAGTTCGTGACTACAACAATCTGAGCTTCCGGGAGTCTTTTGAGAACGCGTTTGAGGTCTGCGTCAGTCGGGACATAAGGGATTTCGATTGAAGCGACATTATCAGAATACAGACACATTTGTTCCCAGAGCAAGCCGGGGTGAGAATACATATTGTTGGCCATTGCATGTGTTTGGAAAATCTGCTCGACCAACAGAACCTTCGTTCCCTTTTGCAGCGGCAGCAGTTTAGCATTATCACGCATTAGCAGCACAGACTTGTTCGCGGCCTCCTGAGCGGTATTCACGACCACTGGGTCAGAGAATAAATCTCCGGCTTTGGCAGCATCTACCTTTCCGCCATTGCGAGTCAATCCCATATTCCACCGCATTTTCAAAATGCGATGAACAGATTCATTTATCTGAGATTCTTTCAAATAACCGCTCTTGACGGCTTTAATAATCTTGTCGATTATTTCATATCTGATCGGTCCTTCATCCCTGCACAGTATCAAATCACAACCTGCTGAAATTGCCAGTACCGCAGCCTCGGCCATTTCATACCGCTGGAGAATACCACCCATAGTCAGATTATCAGTTGTGATCACTCCGTCGAATCCCATATCTTTTCTCAAGATGTTTGTAACAATTTTATCCGAAACACAAGCTGGTTTGTCGCCGTCTATTGCAGAATAAGAGCAATGTGCAATCATAATTGCTGATAAACCTGCTTTTATTAATGCGTAATATGGGGCGAGATGGACATCTTTAAGAGCAGAAAAATCAAGATTAACAGAGGGCAACCCCCAGTGCGCATCCATATCCGATTCGCCTCTTCCTGGGAAGTGTTTGCCTGTAGCGACAAGTCCGCCTTCATGCAAACCCCGCATCGAGGCCAGTGCGTATTCGGCTACTACCGCAGGGTCATTACTGTAAGCTCGCGTACCTATTTCAGGATTTTTGCTGTTTGTATTTACATCGAGTACGGGGGAATGAATCATATTGGCGCCGATTGCATGTGCCTGTCTCGCAATACATAAAGCACTGCGATACGCCAGATCGACATCATTGGCAGCAACATAGCCCATTGGATGAGGAAACAGTCTCTGCTGACTCAGGAGATCATCACAGGCGCTTCCCTCCTGATCAATCGTAAAATGAAGGGGGATGCCAAGCAGCCGATTCAGGGCATAGTCTCGAAGTTTATTAAAGACTTCTGCGTATTCCTGCATCGAACATGACGTAGGATTGTTGCTATAGGCAAAATCACGGCATTTGCCGGACGCCATGCGTATAGATCGCATAATATTTTTATCAGGCTCTGTGCCGGGCTTGATATCGTTCGCCAGTGTCATCGTACGGAACTTCTGGCTGACACGCAAACCGCCTATGTGATATTTTGTTATCAGTTCTATTACATCCGGTGTTATAACCGGACCGCAGAATCCGAAAACCATCAGTTGACCAACCTTCTGGTCAAGGTTCATCTTGCCAAGCAGTTCATCAGCCCATTGTTCGCATGTTTGATTCATGTACTTATTTCCTTAAAATCGGTTTTTATTTAAAGAGTATTTTCAATGATAAATTATTTCCCAAATCCGACTCTTTCATAAGATTTGAACACCTTTAAAAAACGTGAGCCGACAACTTGGCGGCTCACGTCTGAATTTAAGTATAGCAAAATCCAATAGATTAACCATCCCATCTTTATTGAAATCAGTAGGCAGGGCGTTTCCAAGCTTCATACTGTGGAATACCAGCCCTTTATTCTCCGCTCGGATCACCAGTTTCACATTCGTACCGGCGGGGATGGCGGACGCGATGGCGAACGTGTCGGTATTTGTTGCATTGGGCAACACACTCTTATTGCTCAGCGCTGTACCGTTTACTATAAGCCGATAACTGAAGGTATCTACATCATTGGGATTGGATACCTCCACTGTAATCATTTTATTTGGATCGCTGGTGCTGCCGCCAATATTAAATTTAGCCCTGAAATACAGCGGACAATTAAGGTCGGCTACGGCTGCTGTCAGATTGCCGATGGTATCGCTGATCGTCTGCGGACCACGGAAATCACGCCCATCAGGCCGATAGAACGCGGCCCCGCTATCGGCAACAAACATGCCCTGGAGAAGAGGAGCGAAGAACAATCCTTTTTCGGTCGCAAAATCGCCAAAGACAATTTCATAGCCAATATTAACATTCTGATAATGAGTGGCGCTCTCAAGCAGGTACCCGACGACATTCGCCAGATGCTTCGCTGCCTTCGGATCGCTCACTTTCGTGACACCGTCAAGAGTGCTTATTATGCAGCTGCCTCCGCCGGCCGGCCATATCTCAACCACTGTCGCATCCTCCAGATGCTGGCCGCCATTGGCAAGCACAGCGACTGTAAGTGCATTGTTGACATCAGTAATTGACGGAATATCGACGTACGACGTATAGACTGACCTTTTGCTGCCCAGTCCCAGGTCGTTCCAGTTCCTGAAATCGTTGATACGGCTCAGGCCGCTCACCAGTGTTGTGATTTCCGGTCGTTCAATATTTGTAAAGTCTTCGCTGCTCGCATCAAGGCTTACATTTACGCCCAGCCATGATGAGCCGAATGCCGTCCGGCCTGCTGCGTTCTGTTCAAGAATCAGCATGCGCTTACCAGTGTTCAACCACGTCTTGATGGTGGCATCCGCGGCCTTTGCATTTGCGTCGAAACTGTCCTTGCCGATAATCAGCCGGCTATACGAAGCCAAGGTAGCAAAATTATTTATCTGTGTGAAGGTTACACCAGCAGCGTCCAATGCAAGATGCGTTGAACCATTTGGGTCATAAAGAGCAAGCACGCTTGTGCCGCCAGTGTTCGCGCACGTCTTGAAGCTGGAAGCCGCTATAAATACCGGCATGGTATTGTGCGACAGGATGGTCGCGCCTTCGTTCACTTCGGCGACAATCGTATAATTTCCTGTTGCCAGACCTGTTGTCGGGATACTGACTGCCTGCGTTGCCTTGGCATAGTACGCGATGCTGCCAATCGAATACGAATTGGGCCCCTTGACAACAGCACTGGCGCTGTCAAGCAGCTTGACCTTCAGAGTCGTTGCGGCAAGCGGGTTTTTCGCCGGATTATCATTAAGAATGTGCATCGTCGCGCTGATGTCGGTGCCGACGAACGCATTAGGTATATTGCAATCGATACTGACATGCACCGGCTCATAGGCAGTCGTTATGGCCGCTATGACGGGCTTGGCAGTTTCGGTCTGATTCGGTTCATTGTAATAATAATATTTGTCCATGTCATAGAAATACGCATCGGTGAACGGGGTCGCTCCGCACATAGAACTTGTCGTTCCTCTGCTGCGGCGAAGACTCTCGGCGACTTCCTTTGCGAGGAATGTCTGATACGCCAGCGAATCCTGTCCATAGTTGTAGCTATGGCCAATGACGCGTTCTATGTTGCCAATATATTTATCGGTATCAACCATTAACCCGCCATCATTGGGATCATAGTTCGTATATGCACCGACACATTCGGTCAATGTTACAGCATTAACTTCCGCTGTGTGATAATTGGTGAAATCGAATGCCGAACCGCTATACCATCCGCTATAGGAATGATAGTCAAGGAAATCCGAACCTGTCTGAGCGGGAATGGTGTTGCCGTCGCCGTTGCTGTAGTACTCTCCTGAACCGGCCAGTAATATCGGGCGCGATGAATCAAGTGCCAGTGCTCCGTTTCTGAGCGCTGCCACCTGCCCGGACATATTGGGGTCGTCCAAGTCCCATTCATTGCCGGTGGTCCAGACGACCACGGACGGATGAGTACTCACCTTGGAAACATAATTAGTCAGATTTGCCAGATTCTGTACACCAAGAGTCGGGTCCGATATCCCGCTGCCTGCGTAACTTCCGCAGAAGACCATAATGCCCGCCTTGTCGCACGCCTCAAACCATGCTCTCGCATTGGCATCAGCGATGCGTACCATGTTGACGTTCATCGATTTGAGCCGTGCTATATGCTGGTCGATGAACGACTGGTTATTGTAAATATTCGCGAGAATTCGCGACGGCGGGGTCTGGTGCAGGCCGAACAGATATATCGGATTGCCGTTAAGCTTGAAATTCTTTCCAACGACCTCAAATTTCCTGAAGCCGATAATGTTACTCTTCGATGTCAGAACATAGGTGCCTGTGGAATCCAGCACCTCAGTGCGCAACTGATAGCAATTGGGGTCTCTCACCGACCACGGAGTCGGCGATATAGATGATTTTGTCTGCTTTACCGTAACCAACGTGGTGGCTGGCACGCTTATCGGCTCGTCCGCAGGCGCATAAGCGGTGAATTCACCGCCGCTGCCGTCCGCACCTTTATAGACCCGTTGCCTTACGATATAATTCATAGTAACCGTCCTCGTATGGCTGATGGTAGTATTCACATCCATTGATGTCGTGGTCGTGGCGGCTATGACAGTATTGATATCGACCGTAAGATCCGGGAATTCCGGCCTTTTATATTCAGTATTGGCGCCTTCGGTCGAAAAATAGAAATTATCCAGCCTTATTAAGGCATAAGCAGCGCTGGCACCAGCATCCGTCCGGCTGCTAAGACCAAAAATATTAACATCTAACGTCTCATTAACCAGAACAGCATTAGGGTCAGCAGCAGGATTTGTTTGCGTGTTCGGTTCATCCCATGATTTGCCGTCCACATTGACATCATAAATTTTCAGGGAACACTTACCCTGGTTACTATCTGCATCATAGTAGTAATGCCCCTTAACACGGTAAATATTGTCGTACGGCAGACGGTTCAGCAGTGTGGAGGGAGGGTTTGGCGGCTCGCCGGCGACCAGCAACACACCATTGGCGTCGTATTTAGCGTTTCCAAGCGGGTTTCCTGTTGCCGTGGAAGGCCTTGCGAGACCAGTTGGACTCCATCCGTACATGTCGTGGCGATTGCCGCGGTCACCTGTCTCATTTGGGTCAGTATAAGACCAGTAGGCGAAAGAATCCACCACAGCATTAGTATTACAGTTGTTTGCGGCGTTAAAAACACCCATCTGCGAACGTCTGTCACCGGTGATGGTGCCGGTTCCGAGGAGCTGAAAGTCATACTCGAACCAGAATTCCTGCGTCTGGTTGTAGTCTGCGGCAAGATGTTTGTGATAACGGATATAGTCCGTGGAACCACCGCGGGCCATCCTGGCATCAATGTAACCCCCAGCGTTATAGGTGATCGTGGAACCAGTGGGAGCGCCCACCTCCTCAACTTCCCAGTCCGACGGGTTCGTATCGAACGTTTCCCAAATGGTCTCTGCGCCGGCAATTGTGGTTATTGTTAACAAAACCAACATAAATAAAATCTTTAATGTAGTTTCTTTTTTCATTTGTGTCTATTCCTTATTTTTTACCAATATTATCGTTTTAGTCACCGAGTTTGACTATTTAGTTTCCTTTAAGCCAATCTTCCGCTAAATACTTTAAATCATAGTAATTAACAGCACCGTCATACTTACCCTTGCCAGCCGATCCGCCGGCATCGCCTGGAATCTGTGGAGGCAGTTGGTCGTACGGTATGGCATTGAACCAGGTGGGCTTTACGCCGTCCAGCTTGAAACCGACGGTCGAGAAATGCATATTATCAACATATATGTTCATCGTACGAGTCGTAGTCGTCGTCTGGCAAGTGCTGAAAATGCCCATAATATCGGCATATAGGGGGTCGCTTGCTATAGAATTCCATTCGCCATTTATTGCCACCAGATTTCCATCAGTGCCGTCGGGGTTAATCGTATATAACGCCCCTATCGTGCGGGTACGTGTGCCGACAAGGGTGGTGAGCGAGTCATATCTTTGGACAGCCGCACATTTCATACGATAGGTATTGCCCGGCATAAGCAGTCCGACCACCGTTGCCGCTCGGCGAGTCGTCGGAGGCACATTGCCGTAGCCAACAAGGGTTGCCCGTATGCCGTTCCCTAACTCCTGGGCGCCATAATACGCCCCGGCTAAAATATTCCTAGAATTACGCGGCCCTGCGTATGGATAGGGTTGACTTGCTTCTTGGCCTGTCGAACCCGTGCCTATCAGCCCTTCAGCGAAACCGTCCATATCGACAATATAGACATCGAATTCAATAAACCAGTATATGCCGTAACGATCCTCAGTCGCCGCATAAGTGTCATCGTTGGCGATATAGAATTCTGCGCCGAGAGAACGGTAGAACCGGGCTTCCTTTGCCGTGTCGTTCGAGTCAGGACGCCTTGTCAAAACGACATCCATAAAGCCGTCGCTTGCTCTCGATGTCCACTTGAACGAACACCCTGATGCGGCCGGCGCAACCTTCGTCCAATTGCTGTCTTTGTTGGGGTCTGTCGTAAACGTCTCATATATATCTATATCGTTTGTGTCAAAGTTATACCATGATGGAAGCACAGGGCTCGGGTTAAAGCCTGCGTCCGACACATAGACGTTGTCAATGTTTGCTGTAAGAAAACGATAGTGAACGGTAGACTCGATAGTGATCGATGCTTTAGCGGCATTGGTTATGAAAATGCCGACCTGATCGACTTCAAGCGAAGCGAGACCATTTGTCTGCACCGCGTTCGTTTCGCCAACGAGGGAACCTGTGCTGCCGTCAGCATTGATGCGATAAACCTTCGCGTCATAACTTAAACGATTAACATCGTCAACTATTATATTACTGAATCGCACCTGAACGCGATAGGGAAGGCCGGCCATCCCGACATGATTGACGCCGGTAACTGAACGCGGTGGGCGGTTTGTATCACTGTTTGAATCATATATCGCGCCGTAAATGCCGTATTGTTCCGCGCCGGTGGTTCCATCCCAGTAAAGGCGAACCAGCATCTGATTTTTGAAGTTATCGCCGCCCTTGCCCAGCCCCAGATAGACCGAGCCAAAGTTGCCGAAACCGCCGACCACCTGAACATCCGCTTCCAGAAAAACATTAACGTCTTTGATGTCCAGTGTGCTCCCAAGAGCTTTTACATAACGGCCGGTGCCGTCGTTCACATCGCGTACTACTTTAGCTTGCAGATGTTTCCCGCTGCCGTCGGTAATAATATCAAACGTACTCGTTCCTATATCACCGTATATGTTACAGTCACCACCGCCCGAGTCAAAAGACTCAGATAGTGTAAACGCTGCTTGAGCATATCCGGATAACAGTATCAAAACAGCTAAAACGTATTTAAAAAATTTCATAATAGTTGTCCTTATTCCAGTTTTCTTGTAAATTTTATAAACATAAAAGACATCCTGCGTCTCTGAAAGAGTTCTGCAGGTTTTAAGGTTTTACTCAATATTATTAGTCAAGCAGCTTCCATGCATCAGACCAGGTTTTGAACTTATTCCTGTCGAGGTCCGGCGGCATTATTCCATTGCCGAGGCTCCAAAGCCACTGCCGTCTGTCAGAATATGTTTTTACGCTTCCATCGGAATACATCACATTATAGTTTATCTTGTTGTGTACTCCGGCTGTTCCGTATGTCCATCTGTCTGCCAAAAATGCATAGTGTCGGCCAAAGGTCATCTTCGCAGCAGCTTTTTTGTAGTCGGGGTCCTCTGGCTTTGGCGTTCCATCCACAGTCGGAACAGGCACTGTTGGATTATAATTTCTGGCGAGATAGGATGCGCGAATCTTTTTCGGATTATCTATGTTATCCGCCATTCCATCCTCACCAGTCAGCAATGCTATCCGTTCTGCCTCAGGACGCACCGCACCGCCTCTAAAATAGGTACTGTAATCGTATTTTTTGTCTTTTGGCTGGGACGGGCAATAATACACCCTGGGGTCCTTGATATAATTCAATCTGTATAACAGTCCCTGATTTATCCATTTCTGATTTACGCTCCCAACAACAGTCGGAGATTCGGTCGCTCCCGTTCCCTTATCATCGGACAGCTGAAAATTATTATACCCTCTCGTTGTGGTGGCGCTGCCTGACTTTGGACTGGTAACATAATTATATGGCAGTAACGTATATTCAGTAGCGTAGGCCGCACTTGCGACACTGAGTTGTTTGAGATTTGAAGCGCAAAGAGTCCTTTTTGCCGTTTCCCTGGCTAAATTGAGCGAAGGTATTAGAACTGACAATAGCATCGCTATGATCGCAATTACCACCAAAAGCTCCACTAAAGTAAACGCATTTCGGCTATTTCCGCGACCAAGTTTTATCCTGCACATAACTACGCTCCTTACCGGTTACCGGTTTAAAATATGGGGAAAGATATTACAATATCTTTCCCCGTTTGTTTTTTGCTTTATTTGCGTCTGCGTTGAAATCGCGTCAGCAATAAAGTTCCTATCGCTAAAATACTCATGGTAGCAGGTTCTGGAATCGTCTCAACCTTAACATTGTCAAGAGTGAAGTCCAAAAACGAAAATGGAGTGGTAGCAACACCGCCAGCAAAGCCAACTTCGTCGAAG
>JAPLMW010000091.1 GCA_026386845.1 Phycisphaerae bacterium | reverse complement strand
TTTAAAGCCTCTTTTAGGAAAGGAATTGCTTCCTTGTTCCCAATTTTCCCCAGGCCATCGATGGCCGAGATGCGCAGCCACACATTTTCATCTTTGGTTGCAATATCTATCAAATCAGGGTAAACACTTCGTTCTCCTAAGAGTCCCAATGTTACAATTAAGTTCTTCCCAAATTCATTTTTCTCTTTCCCCATTCTTTCTTTCAATGGCTCAATTGCTGAATCTCCCATATTTAAAATGGCCGATCTATAGAGAGATTTCATATGCTCCGCCAATGGCACGCACATTCCTTCACCCTTTGCTCCCTCTGATGAAGGATTTTCACATGTCTCTTTCATCGCGTTCAGTATCAAATTAACTTTAGTTGCACCTGTAGTGCCTTTTGCTTTACTTAGAGCCCGGGCTGTATCCGTTCTAATATACCATCTTTTATCTTCCAGTTTTCTCGCTAAAGATTTTAATATCGCCTCATCTATCGCAATTTTTTGAATCACCCCTAACGTGTCTCTTGTTACTGTGGCGTTATTTACGTCTAATAATTTTAATATTTCATCTTTGGCTATGTCTTCTCCTCTTCCTTTTAGGCTATGGCTCGCAGCCGATATAACCGCGGGGTTGGTATCCTGAAAGATTACTTCTAAAAGGCGTTTTGTTGACGTCTTGCCCGGAATAGAGGTTAAAACTGAAACTGCTTCGTATCTTACCTCCCAGTTACCTTTGTAACATAGATATTTTTCTATCCCGGAAACATCGTTGGGGGCGGTTAAAGCCGATAATGCAATTCTACCCTGCTGATGTATTTTTGCTTCTTTACTTAGTAATTGTTCCATTATCTTATCGCTATTTGCATCGTTTATATTTTCTGCCGCTTGGTGGCCGGTATCTGACCAATCCTCGCTGTCGCGCGAACCGTTTATCCAACGCGATTCTATTCTGCAGGCATAATCTTCATAATCGTCAGTTGTACAGTATACGTTTGTCGAAGTTCCCCTTTTGGTAGAGTCATAACTCAATCTGCGTTCATCCGAATCTTTTATCATATCTCTATCCGCATCCTCCGTTGCTCTTCTACTTAAATAATTCGTCCACGTACCCCAAGTGCTCAGAAAGTAGCCCATATGGGCTTTTTCATGTAAACTGGTCGACCCGAAATTATCTATTCCTTCTCCATCAATATAATAACCGCCATCTTGGCCGCTGGCAGAAGGACCTATTTCAAAATAATTATTGCCAAATGTATATTGTCCGTCGTATTCTAAACTTTTATTATACCGAGATTCCATTGCATTATTCTGTGCCTGTTTCAAATCGCCGGCAGAAGACACGTTTAATAATAAACATAATAAAAACCAGCCTCTTAGACTTGTCCTGAACTTGTCGAATGGAATTAATTTTTTATCCATCGTTAAAATCTCCTAATTTTACAAGCTTCCCAGTTCCCAACGCCCGTACAATGCGTTTCCCTGATGAGCCCGACACGTCCCACCCGGTTATCTCATATACATAATTACCCCCCCCCCCATAGTGTCAAGAGAATTTTTTGCATTCATCACAAATGACAAATTTTGACTTGTCACCGGCAGCGTTTTTGTTCTAAAAACCGGCAAAAAATGTTGCTTTATTGCAACATTTTGCCTAATGTTTAACATAATTGCAGTGTTCAACAACAGATAGAAAAAATTGTCGGAGTGCCAATTTGATTTTGAAGAAAATTTGCTGAATTTTCCGATTTGAAGCTGATTTTACGGCTTATATGGACTTTTGTCGTGATGATGGCTATGATGTATTGTCGCCAGCGGTATCGCGCCCAGCCACCACAATGGAAATGCTTTTCTTCCGCAGATATCCATCGGATAAATCTCTTCGACGTCATATCTCAGTGCCTGGCAGACGCTTCTTTCACACGGTGCAGGAATAAGACTGCATTCATCCTGAAGCTGATAAACTCTCGCAGCGGCAAGATAAATACTCGCAACCGGATTGACTATATTTTGTTCACAGGCCACAGCCGCGCAGGCTGACGCAAGTTGAGCGGCATTTACAATTTCCGATTGTGCCCATATCGGCAGGCCGCACGGCTTTTTAACCTCGATAGGCTGCGGTATCAGTTGAATTTCTCTGACAAAACCCTCAAGCTCAAAACCGAGCCCGTTCATATCGGCTGACGCGGCGTTTGCGTCCGTCTTATATGTCCCGAACTCATAGCGGTACTGCTGGGTCATACCGTCCATTTTCGTAGTTGCCAGAAAAACCATTGCGCTGACATAAATATCTTCCTCGCCTGTGATTTCCGAATACGGGTCAAAAAGATAAACGCAGGCAATCTTGCATTTGACATAGCCGTATCCTTCGGTCTGCGCCGCGGCTTTCACGAGGAACGGGTCTGATATCGCACGCACAGCGACAAAGTCGCCGAGCTTATCTGTCGGAACTTTGATTGATGTTACGGTAAACTTCAGTTCGTTCGGCAGTGAGTAATGATTGAACGTTCCAAGATTGAATCTGACCGTCCACGTCTTGCCAACCTCATTTGGAGCTGTGCCGTCGATGGTCTTTACGCTTTCGTTGTTCATTTTCTGCAAATGCAGTAAATCCGCGTCAACGCCCGCCATAAATTTTTTGGCGTTCAGGTCGTAATTTATCTCGCCGGCGTCTCGATATTTTTGCTGCGCATTTGCATCCTTGAACTGCAGGTCGCTTGTTATAAGGTGATAATGCGTCTGCTCGCTGGTTTGGGGTATGGTGGTAACCATAAACCATGGCTCGGCCTGGTGGCGGTATTGTCTGCTTTCGTTATCCTGTTGCGCTATATATTCGACCGTGGAAACAAGTTTGAAGTAATCTGTCCTTTGTTGCTGTAGAAGTTTTTGCTGCTGCTTCTGCGCGTACGCTATCTGTCCGCTGGGCAAGCTTACGGCGATTGCCAGCAGGATTCGCAGCCAAAAATCGAACCGCAGAAAGACGGTATCTCTTGTAGCTGCTGCTTTTTTCATACTGCAACTTTCTATAAAACCTCCCCCTGGGGGAACTTACCCCAGAAGCTGCCCTTCCATAGACTGGTATTTAAAATCTCCTGATACTGTTAATTTTAGTAAAATAGGCAAAATTGTCAATATAATTTACCTTTTAAAGTGATGCAAAAGGAAAGTTTTGGATAAAAATAAATGCCGATAATTTTAGTTCTTTTTTGTTTGGCGAATAACGTTTTCAGATGATATATTTCCGGACTATCTTGATTGTAATAGACATTGTAGGGCTGCTATGTGTAGAATTTAAAGGTTATTCAAAGAATATTTTTGACTTATTGCGTCTGGCAGGTCAGAATAGTGCACAGGTTTAGTTAAAACTGATATAAACCCACTTTAGCAACTGTTTAGGGAGTCCAGATATGGATGACGAAATGAAAAAGAAGATTTCGATTGGTATTGCGGTCGGTTGTATAGCGATTGCCGCAGTAATTACAATAGTAACTTATCGTTCCGGCACCGGCGGTCCGAATCCGAACGCTTCTGTTATGCTCTTATGCACCAATCCTCAATGCGGCAATATATTCGAGTTGAAACAGTCGGATGTTGCACCGAAAGAAACTTCGGATGGAGGGGACGCTGCAGGCATACGAACCTTTAAATGCCCCAAATGCAATCAGATGTCGGGACAGATTGCTATAAAATGTTCGAAGTGCGGCAATGTTTTTCTGCCGAATTACAAGGACATAACAATCTATGACAAGTGTCCGAAATGCGGCTATAGCGCCTATGAGCAGTCAAACAAATAGTAAGGAATAATGTTTCTGCTCAGTTGATTTGAGCTTCAGGCCCCTGAAGATTTTTCAGGGGCTTTTTTGTTGCGCCGGCGCAGGGGCGGAATTGTATTCTGCCGTACCGCGTTCGGGAGAAAAAACCGGAGGTTCAGCTCCTTCAAAACCATCTGTCCCGGCTTTTAACGGCAGGAGCGTAATTACATAATCGTTCTCGCTCGTCATGCTGAATTTGCTTACACGCATATAGCCCGGCTTGTAAAGCTCGAACAAAACTTCATCCGCCGGTGCATCCGTCCATCGGAAGAAACCGTTTGCATCGGTTGCCGCCTCAAAGTTCAGCGAGCTGAATCCCTGCCATGAGGAGACTTTAACATAGACACCTTCTACCGGCACACTGTTAATATCGACGACTCGCGCACGGATTATTTTTGCAGGTTCGAGACTAAAAACTATCGGCGGCATATTTGGACCAACATCAATCCGCTGTATCTGCGGAGCGGCGCCGGTGCATTGCGCCGTGAAAATTTCCATTCCGGCAGAAATGTTGTCAAATCTGAACACGCCGTTGGCATCACAATTTACAGATTTCTGTTTTTCATAATACGCGCCCCTGCCGACAGTTGCCTGCAAAGGCTTCTTGTCTTGATCGAATACTCCGCCGGTAATAGTGATACCCTTTTCGAGAATTGAAAGAAACGATAAGTTTTCGAGCTGTTCTATAATCGCAGACTGATATTTTTCCGGCACAATATAATCAGGGTGCATTGCGCAAACCTGGATTTGACAGACATCCTGAGGAATGCTGCCGCATCGCCAGATGCCATTGACATCGGTCTTAAAAATTTCGTCTATATCAGCCATAGGCAATTCAGAATTCGGGTCAGTGTCAACCCGCACTTTTACGCCGGCATCTTCCACCGGCTTAAGCTGCTCATCCATAACAAGCCCGCCGATTTCCCTGACCGGCGACATCTCAAACAAAACTTCCTCCGGCACAATCGGCGCTGAGCGCCGCTGCATTTTCATCGCTGCGTATCCTTTTATGACCGCACGCACTTGTATTTGATTTAACGGCTCCGCCGGCAGCGCCAGCAAATATCGTCCATTGCTGTCTGTGGGAACTTTACGTGTGTCTATCTCGTCGTTAAATCTAATCTGCAGCGAAACATCGGCAAGCGGCTGTTTTGTTTTCCTGTCTATTGTTCTTATTAACAGCGATTTTTGCTGTTCGCTCTTTTGTGCAGTCGGTTTTTCTGCCGGAGAAACAAGTTTCATTATATCGGCAGTGTTGGAATCGGTAATTTCCGCAAGGAATTTCGCGGCAAGCAGTTTCGCGGTTAAATCATTGCCTTTGAGGATTTCCAGAAGTCCGGCAATGTCTTTTTCAGCGGCAAGCTGTTTGATTTTTTCAAGCCGTGATTTTTCTATCTGCGGCGGCAGATTCACCTCCGCTGTCGTCCGTTTTAGATGTTTTACGATACCTCGCGGTATGGTCGGCAGCCTGCCTGAATTGCCGAACCACACAAGCAGACCGACAGTTATTAAAACAATCGCAGCGGCAAAAGAATATAAAGGTGTCCGATGTTTTTCCCCGCCGGCGGAATTGAACGAGACAAGGATTTTCGCACCAAGTCGTTCCTTGTGGCCGGCATCCGGCGTATTGTCAATGCCGAGTTTTTTTACGGCATTTTCAAACTGTTTTTCTGTGCCGAATATTTTTATATTTTCAATAGCCCTCGCGATTCTGAGCCGCACATCCTTCGGCTTTGAATTTGTAATTTCGGCGATTCTGTCAACAGTCAGATTTTCAAAAAATCGAAGGGCAATGGCGGTTTGCTCTTCCGGCTTGAGCCTTAAAATAACGTTGTGCAGAATCGGCCAGGTAATTGTATCCGGCCGCAAATCCTGCCTCTGCGGCGCCGCGGATTTTTCTGCGGCCTTCTTCTTTTTCAGATACGCATTTATTTTTACAGTAGCGATTGCATAAAGCCAGTTGACGAATTCAATTCTTGTTTTGCCCCGGAATCCTGATACCGTCTTGGCAGCCGAATTGAAAGTGGTGCTTGTAAGGTCTTCCGCGACTTGCCGCCCGAAGACTCTGCCGATGCAGTAGCTGAATATTTTTTCGTAATATATGTCGTAAAGCAGTGCAAAGGCGCCCGGCTCGCTGCCGCAGCGGCTTACAAGTTTATCCGCCCCCTCTTCGGCGGATATATCACTATTATTTTCTCCTGACCCGTTTTTAGCCATACACAATAATCCATTATATAACTATTACCGGATTCTATTTAGAATTTGCTCTTTAGGCAAGCAAAAACCGCTATAAGCTTAACGTTACCGATATTTATCCGCCTATGGCGGATTCCACAAATCTGCAATCTATAATCTGCAATCTGTTCTCTTTGCTTCTTCGTGGTTATCTTCATTGAAGTTTAACACTGCGAATTCTCCGTGATATTTTTTCGCCGCCTCGTCATACGCCCTTGCCGCTTCTTCTTCACTACCAAATCTTCCCAAATAAATACTGTTCCCCTTAAAACATATATTGGCACGATATTTTCTGCGGCCTTTTTCCCTGCTGACCCCTCTATATCTGGAAGTGGCGTCTTTTTTAAATCGCCTCTTATTGCAGTTATTTTGAGAACGCGTTGCGAAACGCAAATTTTGTTTGGTGTTATTCAGGCCGTTGCCGTCTTTATGGTCAACAATTACCCCTGCCGGGGCGTTCATAATAACTCTGTGCATTCGCATAATTGTTTTGTCATCACACCGGACAGCGTAGAAATTTTCGCTTTTGCTTTCCAAAAGCAGCCAGGGGTACTGATACAATTTCTGATAATCCTGGGGGTCAACAATAGTATAACGATACTTTACATCAACCTTTTTGCCTGTAATCAATTTAATGCGCCGAAAAGCAAACCCGTAATGTTTTTTTCTATATCGCAGCAGAAAATAAACGATGATGCTTTCGATGAATGCTGGATACGAAATTTGAAAATTAATTTTGATTTTGGACACAATAATTCTCCTTCTAAAAATTGCAGATTTGAATTTAGGGATGGAACAATTTGGATTGCGATTATTCGCTTATTCTACGTCAGAATAAGGAGTTACGTGAAATATTAACTTTTTGCCTAACTATGTGGGTATTTTACCAAATTTTTAATAAAAGTCAAGGGAAAAACGACATTTTTTTAAAAAATTTCGTTTTTTCTGGTTAGCCCCGACTCCTGTGGTCGGGGGGTTATTTTTCGATTCCCGGGTTTTTATTCGTGGTTAAAGATAAAAACTAATCAATTAAACAAATATATTTTCCAATAAATGGAAAAATTATTAATCCATAACACATTTCTGGTACAAAGGATATGAAAACGTGCATATAATTTTAATGCATACGCATTTTTTTTATATTGACATGCACAAAAAACAAATGTACCTTTATTGTGAAAACAGAATTTTAATTGAAAAGGAGCCAAAAATGGTTATAGCTACAAATTGGGATTATGAAAATGAAGAAGAGAAAAAGAAAATGGAAGAGGAGGTTACAAAAGAAAATTGCGGTGAAAAACTAAATCTTATCCGTAAAAAACTATGTATAAGCCGAAAAGAACTGGCAAAAACTTTGGGAGTTAGAGAATCTACAATTGGACGCTTGGAAAGAATTGATACACATCCAAGTCAAGATTTCATGAGAAGACTGCATGGCCTGCAATTAGTTGGTTATGCCGCGTTCAAAAAATTATCTGACGCCGACAAAGAAAAGATTTCAGAATTCATTGGAACGGGTGCAGGGGTTGCTGGGGGTGTTGCTGGTTCAATTGCCGCAATTTCGGCAGCAGGTTCTATAGGTGGATTATCAGCAGCAGGTATTACATCTGGTCTGGCTGCAATAGGAGGATCAATGTTGGGGGGTATAATTGTTACAGGATTGATTATTCCTCTAGCGGCAGGAGCTATAGGTTTGGGTGCAATAAAAGGAATTAAGAAAATTTGTGAAGCTAACAATCTTTCCTGTGAAGAATTCGATGACCATTGGGAAATAAAAAGAGACAACGAGAAAGAAGATAAGGAGGTTTAAATCATGAAATGCATAGGTAAAATTCCTGGAGAAAACCTAATTATTCTGCTCAGATGCTTCAAGACGATTATGAAGGACAAAAAAAATAAGAATAAGGCACGTTCCCTAATCAAGGAATTGTGGTCGCAAATCTTGCGGGCGACTAGTTCCTCCTAAGTAATAGGAAGCATTAG
Organism: Phycisphaerae bacterium; assembly: GCA_026386845.1. Classification (GTDB taxonomy): domain Bacteria; phylum Planctomycetota; class Phycisphaerae; order Sedimentisphaerales; family UBA12454; genus JAPLMW01. The sequence goes on along the minus strand of JAPLMW010000091.1, from coordinate 24,548 downwards.
CATTGTTGCAGTTGAAAAAATATTTTGCATAGTTTTCTATTATGAATCATGGAGTAAATAAATATGCCTATCTACGACTTTTATGATTTTATTCATCGCATGTCAGAACTAGACTATGAAAATATTCTCGAGCAAGCGGTGTATGAGGGAAGCAAAGTTGATAGAAGTTTATATAAGGTGAAAGGATGTGTCGAGCGGTGCAAAATGGGTGGTGCCGAATATGTACGGCAAATTGGGGGGTTCGTATTCTTTATGAGAAATGGGCAAAAGCCCGCTGGAGTTAGCGATGAAGATTTTCAAATGTACTATCCTGTAGTGAAATCTTTAGTAGATAAAGGCCAGCTTAAATCTGATATTTTAACAATGTTTTCTATGAAAGATAAAACCGATTAGGGAATAAAAAAAATAATTAGGCACATTGGTTCCGTTGCAAAAACCGAAAAATAAAACCCCGCCGTTTTTTAAATCGGGTTAACCCTGCCAATACATTGGCAGGGTTCGGCCGCCTTTTAGGCGGCATTATTTTCTGAAATCTTAAATTTTAAATTTCTCATCCTCTATACTCATACACACTATGCTTGTATGCAGTATACTCGTATGCAGTATACTGCATACGAGTATAGTCAATAAACAGTAAAAATCGGAGTGTTACCACTATTGAAGAAACCTAAAAAACAACCCCTCGCCGCGTGATTAAATTTTAAATAAAAAATATCCTCTGTGTCTCTGTGGTGAAACATTCACTGATCTATTTTACGGCGATAGCGGAAATTTCTACTCTTGCATTTTTTGGAAGCTGTTTTACCGCAACCGTTGCCCTTGCCGGATAAGGCTCTTTGAAAAATTTGGCGTAAACTTCATTCATCTTTGCGAAATCATCCATATCGGTAAGATAAACCGCTGTCGAAACAACCTTTGTTATGTCGCTTCCGGCAGCAAGCAGCACTGCCTTTATATTTTCAAGCACCTGCTTTGTCTCGCCGGCGATTCCGCCATCAACGAGTTTGCCGCTCTTTGGCTCAAGCCCGATTTGGCCGGCCAGATATATCGTATTATCTGCGACAACAGCCTGCGAATAAGGCCCTATCGCGGCAGGTGCGTTTTCAGTTGTTATTTTCCTAATCGTATCCATACTTTTACTTTAGCCGCTAAGGCACAAAGACACAAATAAAAAGGGAAGTAAGGAAGTAAAGAGGTAAAGAAATAAGGACAAAAATTCGTCTTCCTTACATCCCTACTTCTGCCGTAAGGCATCCCTAAGCGGACTTATTTCCTTGCTTCTTTCTTTTTCAAGTTCGAGCATTTTCTTCTTGGTTTTGCTCCCGCCCGGAGCGCTGAATTTGCCGATTTTGCCGTCGGCTCGAATAACCCTGTGGCAGGGAACAATCAAAGGCAGTGGATTTTTCGCTAAGACACTCCCAACGGCTCTGGCTGCCTTTGGAAAGCCTGCCTTTTTTGCAAGCTGAGAATATGTTATTGTTCTGCCCAGCGGGATTGCTTTGCAGACTTTAACGACTTTGCAGATTAGGGTATTTGACTTCGGCAATGATATTGAAAAATGCAGTTTTTTGAAGTCAACGTAACTGCTGTTATAATAACCTTTTATAGCCTTTTGAAGCTCAAAATAAAGCTCCCTATCTTTGCTTATACCCCCAAACATACCAACCAGTAGGTATTTTTTGGTTTGTTTGAAATTGTCCATAGGCAAAACTGTTCGTAAAAGCCCCCTCTCATCAGCCAAAAGTCCGAAAAAACCCCACTTAGTTTTAAAAATTGTGTATTTCAGGCCTGTTTTCATAATTTAGAGTCTTCCGTAAAAATTCCCAAAAAATAGAATACATCTCTTTTGCCTTATTTGCCAGCGAAAGAGCCTAAAAAACTGAATTTTACGGTGTGTTCGCCCTGCCACTTGTCCTGAACTTGCTGAAGGAACACCTTAACGGTATCCGCCACAGGCAAAAAACCATTGACAGCAGCCGTTTATAACAGTAAAGTGTTGAATTCTCGAATCTTGCGGTTTATGCCGACAGGCATAAAACAAACTTAAATAATTTGATATTGGAGGCTTTAATTTAGTGGCAAAAGACCTGGCTCGTAACCTGATAAATGCCGGCGTTCATTTCGGCCATGCCGTTTCGCGCTGGAATCCGAAGATGAAACCGTACATTTATGCTCGTCGTGGTGTGATTCATATTATTGATGTGCGCCAAACTCTTAAGGGGATAATCCTTGCCAAGAAACTTATTTCAAACACGGTCGCATCCGGCAGGGACGTTATATTCGTCGGCACCAAACGTCAGGCTCACAAGGCCGTTAAGGCCGCTGCGGAAGCTACCGGTATGCATTATGTTACTACCCGCTGGCTGGGCGGAACACTGACTAATTTCAGAACGATTCATTCCCGTATTCAGCGCCTTGAAGAACTTGAGTCGATGGCCAATGACGGCTCGATAGAGGCCGAAAGCAAAAAAAGAGCTTCAACCCTGAAACGCGAGCTTCGCAAAATCAAGTCAAACCTCGACGGCGTCCGCAAGCTGAGCCAGATGCCGGGCGTAATAATCGTTGTTGATGCCCGCAAGGAGACGCTTGCTCTGCGCGAGGCAAGGAGAATGGAAGTTCCCACGATAGCAATAATCGATACCGACTCCGACCCCGACCTTGTAGATGTTGCGATTCCCGCCAACGATGATTCCGTAAAGGCGATAGACTTGATAATCGGCGAGCTTGCCGAGGCGGCGGGCGAAGGCAAAACAATGTACAGGGCCGTGGCAAAGGGCGACGACTCTTCTCACGGCAGACCGGTCCGCCGAAAACGCTCTATCGCCAGAGCAGGCACAGAAGTATCGGCACGCATCGCTGAAGAAACAGGCCAGAAAGCTGCTGAATCGCAGAGTTTGCCCGAATCACCGCAGGGGCCGCAGGGCTGATAATTAAGCATATCGGCCGTACCACGGTAAAGGTACGGCAGTTTTCTATATGACAGCAGAGCATAATTTGTTTCTCTGTTAAAAACAAATAATCAGGAGATTAAACAATGGCAGAAATTTCATCAGCGTTGGTAATGAAGCTTCGTAAAATGAGCAGTCAGGGTATGATGGACTGCAAAAAGGCTCTGGAAGAAACAGGCGGCAATCTCGAAGAAGCGATGACGGTGCTCCGCAAGAAAGGTCTTGCGACACTCGTAAAAAGGGCCGACAGAGAAACAACCGAAGGCGCTGTTGTTTGTGTTACAAACCCGGACGGCGGAGGGGCTGCGATGGCAATGCTCTGCTGTGAGACTGATTTCGTCGCAAAAAGCGACGCTTTTATTGCCGTTACCGATGCTATGAAGGATTATCTGCTTATCTGCAAAGCTGAAAAAGGCGCTGATAATCTGCTCAACACCGAAAGAAGCGGCAAAAAGTTTTCGGACTTCATTACCGAATGTGTCAGCAAAACCGGTGAGAAAATGGAAATCGGCGATTACGCAAACTTTAAACTTTCCGGCCCCGGTCTTATTGCCACTTATGTTCACTTCAACGGCAAAATCGGCGTAATGATCGAGTTTGAGACAAGCCCGCAGGCTGTTGCCGATAATGAACAGTTCAGACTGATTGCAAAAGATATTTGTATGCACATTGCCGCTCTTAATCCTCTTGCACTGGACACGTCAGGCATCTCTGCCGAAACAATTGAACGTGAAAGGTCCATTGCCGCCGAGCAGGTAAAAAACAAGCCTGCGAACATCCTCGAAAAGATTGTTGACGGTAAAATAAAGAAGTTTTTCGCCGATAACTGCCTGCTGGAGCAGGGTTTTGTGAAAGATGAGAAAGTTCCGGTATCAAAGGTGCTTGCCGACGCCGCAAAGGCTGCCGGCGGGACCGCTAAGATAAAAAGATTTGTGCGTTTCGCTATCGGGTAATATAATTATACAGCCTGCGGTTTTGCCGGGGCTGTCTTGCTTAATCTATAACTAAGGGACTATGCAGATGGGCGAGCTAAAATACAAACGGGTTCTTCTTAAACTCAGCGGCGAAAGTTTCTGCAAAGCGGGCGGGTTCGGCATCGACGGCGAGCAGCTCGAATCTATCGCCGAAAGAATAGTCCAGATACAAAAACTCGGCACGCAAATCGCCATTGTCGTCGGAGGAGGAAACTTCCTTCGCGGTGAAGCCTTCAGCCGAAAAAGTCATATTCCTCGCCACACCGCTGATTATATGGGAATGCTCGCTACCGTAATCAATGCCTGTGCCTTACAGGAGACGCTCGAAAAAATAGGGCAGCCGACGCGGGTCTTAAGTGCGATAGAAGTTTCGGCTATATGTGAGCCTTTCATCCGCAGAAGAGCTATCAGGCATCTCGAGCAGGACAGAATTACCATTCTCGCGGGTGGAACGGGCAATCCTTTCTTTTCGACCGACACCTGCGCCGCCCTGCGGGCATCGGAACTTGATGCTGATGTGCTTATAAAGGCGACAAAAGTTGACGGCGTTTATGACGATGACCCGGTTAAAAATCCAAAAGCGAAACTCTTCGATAAACTTTCGTATCAGGATGTGCTTAATAAAAATCTTAAAGTTATGGACCATTCGGCGATAAGTTTGTGCAGCGAAAGCAAAATTCCGATTATTGTTTTGAACATCTTCCAGAAGGGCAATATCACAAAAGCGCTTTTTGGCGAAAAAATCGGTACAATTATCTCTTAATTTACAGGAGCGGATTATGCCGACACAGAAAATTGTCAACGAACACAAAAATATGATGCAAAAAGTTCTTGAGCATCTGCACAGCGAGTTCAAATCCGTCAGGACAGGCCGGGCCTCGACAGGCCTTGTTGAGAATATCAGGGTGGAATATTATGGAACGCCCACGCCGCTGCGGCAGCTCGCCTCACTTTCCGCGCCGGAGGCGAATATGATTATAATAAAGCCTTTTGACCCCGCCTCGATAAAAGAAATCGAAAAGGCGATTAAAAACAGCAACCTTTCCATCGCGCCTATCAGCGACGGCAAGGTAGTCAGGCTCAGCATTCCGCCGCTCTCCGGCGAAAGAAGAAAACAGCTTGCATCGCAGGTAAAACAGTTAGGCGAACAGTCAAAGGTAAGTATTAGAAATATCAGAAGAGACGGCAACAAGAAACTTGAAGATGAGGAAAAGGCAAAAACCATCACCGAAGACGACCGCGAAAACGGCAAAAAAGAAATCGACGGCCTAACAAAAATATACACCGACAGTATTGACCAGACTATAAAAGCAAAAACAGACGAAATCATGAAAGATTAAAAAGTATCCGCTAAGATATTGACAAGGCGGACTCCACATTTTCAATTTTTTTGGAGGGGACTATGCAGACCGAAAATAATGCGCAAAAAAAGACCCGCTCGAAAATTTCCGGAAAGAAGGTTTTCCTGTGGATGATGTTTTTCCTGTGCTTATTCTTTTTAATACCCTTCCTGGGAATTCCGGCATATTTGTCGAGCAACAGTGGAAAGAATCTAATTCTTTCTAAGGTAAATAGTGCGATTGACGGCAAAGTGGGGGTTGATTCCCTTTCAATGAGCTGGTTTGCGGGCGTAAAAGCCGACAAACTGAATTTTACGAATAACGCCGGCACAACAAAAATGACCGCTGAGCAGATTGCGGCCCGGCCCAGCTATCTTGCGCTTATCAGCGGAAGAGTGGTAATTGACGAAGCGACAATCGACAAACCTTATTTATCGATAAACCTCACAGAAAAACAAACACACAAAACCGAACAAAGCAGCACCGGCGATAAATCTGCCGCTGCGGAAAAATCTGCGGCACCTGTTTTCCCGCTGGACCGTCTGAACCTGACGATAAACGAAGGTAATTTCAAAATCAGCGCACCTGACGAAAATCAGACCATACAGACGCTTGAGTTAAGGGACATAAACAGCAAAATCGCGTTAAGACCCCTCGGCAGCAAAAGCAGTTTCGATGTCTCAATGAATGTTGCAGGTGCAAATGAGGTCTCCGGCATCGCTGCGGCCGGCTATATAAAAACTTCCAAAAAACAATGGTCTTTGGCGGACGCCACAGGCGAACTTTCGATAGAAGTCAACAACCTTGAGCTTTCAACGCTCTCTCCTCTATTCGCGGCGATTGACGTTAACGCTTCAGCGGCAGGAACGGTAAACGCCAACATAGACGCCAAAATGCAGAAAGGCCAGTTTGAAAATCTTCAGGGCACAATCAACGCGACAAACCTCGACATCGCCGGGGCATTCCTGAAAGGCGACAGGCTGCAAAGTTCCAAGTTCCAGACCGATGTAAATCTTAATACAACTGAAAAAACGATAAACATTGACCGCCTGAAAATTGAGGCTGACGGTCTGACCGCCGATATAAAAGGAACGGTGCCGAAAACGCTTCGCAGCCTTGAGGACTTTTTAAAGGCCGATTCCGCCGATACATTGCAGGCACAGTTCGATTGTGATGTCGCGAAAACTTTCAAACAAATAAAAACCATCGCTAACTTCAAGGAAGATTTTGACATCAGCTACGGCCGATTGAGCGGAAATATAAACACCGAAGCACAAAACGGCACAAGAATACTGGCAGGCAAAGTTAAACTCTGGGCGCTCGAGGGGACATTTCCAGTAAAACGGATTATACTCTCGAAACCCGTCGAAATAGATGCGAAACTTGTTTCACAGCAAGAACAGATAACCATCGAAAAGTTAAATGTGGATTCGTCCTTTGTAAAAGCTGTTCTTTCCGGCACAACCGACAATATGAATTACATCGCCGATTTGGACCTCGCTAAAATGCAGTCGGATGTCGGCCAATTTATTGAAATAAAACCGCAGCTTGCCGGCACAGCTCATCTCATCGGTAAAGCCTCGCTGGCAAACAGAATTTTTACGAGCACCGGCAGCGCATCTTTAACCGGCGCAGTAATAACGATGCCGGATGGTGCGGTTCTTTCAGAGCCTTGTGCAACAGCGGGTTTTGACTTCCAGGCGGATATCGACAAAAAGCTGCTCAGCATCAAAACCGCGGATATTTCAGCGTCGTTTGGAAAATTAAATATCACAAACCTCACAACGCCTTTGGGCAAAGATGTTCAGGGGCCGACGCAGTTCAATACAAACTTCGCTGTTGAGATTGAAAAACTCAACGCCTGGGCGGCAGCTCTGGGCGGAATGGACGCAAATACCCAGTTTGCCGGTTTTGCCCGCGGCGATTTGGCGTTCAGAAAAGCCGGCAGTATTATTGAAGCATCCACAAAACAGATAACCGTGGAAAATCTTAAAATCTCCTCGCCCGGCAGGGAAACTTTCACACAGCCGAATATGACTGTATCTTTTGTCGGCAAATTCGACACTGCCGAAAAAATTTATGATATACCGCAGCTTACTATAATCAGTCCCCAGATAAAAATCTCAGGCAAAATCACAAACGCCGACCTTGGCGCAAAAACAAAAACCGAAGGCAATTTCAAGGCTGACTATGACCTCGCCGCGGCCAGTTCGATTGTTTCGCCGTTTCTGCCGGCCGGCTTCAGCGCTACAGGCAAAAGAAGCGATTCGCTGTGGTTCTCGAGCGTTTATCCGAAAAACGCGCCGGCTCAATTCAGGGAAAATCTTAATGCCAAATCTACCTTCGGCTTCGATACCGCTGAATATATGGGGCTGAATCTCGGCAAAAGCGATTTCAACGTAAAAATCGAAAACGGGCTTATGACAATCGCGCCGTTTTCTACAATTGTTAATAACGGTAAACTCAACTTCGCAGCATCTGCAAACTTCACGGACAGCCCCGCTATGCTCCAGACCCCGGGCAAAATAAAAATATTCGATAAAATTCAGATTACTCAGCAAACTTCCGATATATTATTGAGATATGTCAATCCCGTTTTCGCCGATGCGACAAACATCACCGGCATCTTAAACCTCGATTGTGAAAAACTTGCGATACCGCTTGAAAAGGGACACGAAAACGCAATTGCGATTATCGGCATTTTATCAATCGAAAATATGCATCTCGGCGCATCGTCGCTCCTATCGCAGATTATGCAGCTTAGCGGCGTCTCGTCGGACCCCAACATTACCGTTCTGCCGACTAAGTTTGTGCTTGCGGACGGCATCCTGCAATACGACAATATGCAGATGAATTTTAATGATAAGCCTGTAAATTTCAGCGGCCGCATCGGTCTTGACAAGTCGATGAAGATGACCGTTACGCTGCCCTGGACACACAACGGCCAGAGAATTACACTGCCGCTTAAAGGCACCGTTGACAAACCGCAGATTGATATGGGCAAATTTCTCGAAGAGCAGGCAAAACAGGAACTTCAAAAACAGATAGAAAAAGGCCTGGAAAAAATATTTAAAAAGGATTAAATTATGTCAGAAGAATTATTATCCGAATCGACTCATACGATTGGCAAATTCACACACTTTATATTTTTCCAGATAAGGCTCTGGCCTCAATGCATAAAACTGCTGTATAAAAACAGAGCGGACCAACAGGCTTCCAGTCTTGCATACAATACGATTTTCGGCATCGTGCCGCTTGCGATTGTAATGCTTCTGCTTTTCCATTCTCTCGGCGTTTTTGAAGGCATCGGCGCGCAACTGAGGAACTTTATCTATGAACAGGCTTTCATTAAGAACGTTGAATATTCTGTCGACCCGAACAACCCGACCCAGAAAATCACCCTCTCGCAGAAAATCGATGAATTTACCAACAACTTTTACAGCAATCTGAACAAAGGCTCAATTACTATTATCAGCAGTGTATTTATTATATGGGCAGCCATCGCGTTATTGATTACCATAGAAAATTCATTTAATATGATATGGGGTGTAAGGCGTCGAAATATGCTTCAAAGGATTGCCAATTACTGGGCTTTTCTGACGCTTGGCCCTCTGCTGTTCGGCGTCGCCGTTTATGTCAATACACAATACAGCCTCGCCGGCAATCTCAGTAAAAGCATTTTTACTTACATAGGACCTGTCGTGCCATTTATCGTGGCGTTTATCGGATTGTATGCGATGTATATACTTATGCCCAACGCAAAGGTAAAATCGGCGGCAGCCGCCTGGGGCGCACTGGTCGCAGCTATTGCCTGGGTAACTGCAAAGTGGGTCTTCGGCCTTTATATAGTCAAGTTTGTTCCATCCAGCGTCGTCTATGGCGTGCTGGGCCTTGTGCCTCTGGGCGTTTTGTGGATTTTTATTACATGGCTGATTGTTCTTTTCGGCCTTCAGCTTACCTTTACAACTCAGAATTTAAAAACTATCGAGGAAGCGCAAAAAGCCGCCTCTAAACGCAATCAGGAATATTTCCTCGCGACGGACGTGCAGGTAATGAACATTATGAAATTTATTTGTATCGCCTTTGAAAATAAAAATGTTCCTGTGCCGCTGGAGCTTATTTGCAGTCAGTTGAATCTCCCGACCGACTTTACGGAAAAAATCCTCAGTCTTCTCGTAAAGGCGGGATTGCTTTTGAAAACGAGCGAACCGTCGGCAGGTTTCGCCCCCGCTACTGTCGCTGAGAATTTGAACCTTGCTGAAATTTACGATGCCGTTAAGAATGCCTCATTCCTCGCCCCCGGCGACGATTCCGTCGTCATAAAACAGATAGCCGAAAACTACAGACAAACTCTCGTTCAATACACCGTAAAAAACCTGATGAATGTTTAAGGCTGGTCAGCTTTTTCTGCCGAACGCTTTTGCCGTCGCAGCGCGGAGGCCTTTTTCAATCGCTTTTGCTGCGTTTCCAGTCCTGCAGAATTCGCAGATAAATCCCGCCAGCAGAAAATCTCCGCATCCTACGGTATTATAAACATCGTATTTCCTGCCTGCATATCGCGCCGGCAAAACCGCATCCCTGCCGATTAAAACCGCGCCCTTTCCCGCCCTGCTTACGAGTACAAATTCGGTTTTTTTTAATAGTTTTTTTGCAGCAATTATTATCGCATTTTTCTGATTTGGAATTTTTTTGCCGACAAGTTCGCCAAGTTCCTCGACATTAGGCTTGATAATAAAAAGCCTGCCTTTGGCAGCAATTTTTCTCAGCGCAGAACCCGATGTGTCGATAACAATCTTTGCCCCTTTTTTCTTTACTGCCTCAATCAGCAAAATAGTCTTATTTAAAAGCTTTCCCCGAGGCATTGCTCCCGTAAAAATGCAAACGCTGTCTTTCGTTATAATTTTCTGCAGGTCCTTATCTAAATCGGAAAGTGATTTCCCGCCGGCCAGTTTGCTTTTGCTGCGAAGGTGTATCTGGCGTTTTTTTGCTGTGTCGATGATGGTTATATTTTCGCGTGTCTTTCCTTTTGCCTTTGTAAACCGGATTTGCACAAATCTCTTCAAATCAGCCGTTGCTTTTTTCATCTCGTTCCAGTCATCGCTGCCCCACAATCCCGCTGCGATGCTTTTCTGCCCCATTTGTGCAAGGGCTCTATTGATATTAAGAGCCTTGCCCGCCGGAACAATCTTCGCTGCGGAAATTATTTTATGCTGCCCCCAGTTTATGCCTTTAATCTCGATTGTCCTGTCCCAGCAGGGACTTGACCCGATTGTTATTATTTTATATTTCAAGACATTTAAACCTGCGGCAAGTATTTTACTTCTTCGCCAGTTCCTTCAATATAGATGTTTTCGTCCTGATTTCATCCGCCATTTTGCTGTTCGGAAAGCCTTTGATAATTTCCCGTCCTGTTTCGAGCGCCCTTTCCCAGTTTTTATCGCTCACGGCAAGTGCAAACTGAACGCCGAGATTATGCAGTTTGTTTTTGAACACTTCGCTTGCCGCTTCCTGCAGCGCCAGTCCTTCGCTCGGCGTAAGATACAAATCCAGCTCTCTTAGTATCGAAAGGCTGTAATCCGTATCCGCCTTTTTGACCGCCTTGTCCCACGCGGCAAGCAACTCTCTTTTCCGCTGCTCTTTTTTCTCAACAAGCTTATGCTGCATCACTTTCGCCTGTTCTGAGTCCGGATAAAGGACAAGCAGTCTTTCAATCTGCACACTCGCCGTCGTCCACTGATACTGTTCAAGCTGTTTGTCTATATAGCTGATTATCTGGTTGACTCTTTCGAGATCGGTAGCGTCCCGGTACTTATCCGCGGTTAATTTCAGGTCGTTTGCGAGTTGTTTATATTCGCTTCTGCCGGCTATATCTTCTATCATCGCGTAAGTCGCGTCTAAATCCTGCTGATGCAGTTTTTCCATAACGCAGGCCCGCAGCTGCTGCCTGTCGGTGTCCCGGTAAATAATTGTTTTCGCGGCTTCACTCAGTTTCACTCCCTGACTTATCTGTTCAAGCAGACTTTTATTCGCGGCCAGATTATCGTTGATTTGCAATATCTTTTCCTGCTGCTCTTTAAGGCTTTTGACTGCCTCGGCAGCAAGCAGCAGAAGTGCGAACACGCCGACCGCCGCCGCAAAATATACCGCCATCACGAAGCTGACCTTAAAAACCGGAAACGCCTCCGCCGCAACCCACAGAACTACCCCAACAATAACTAATCCCGCAAACAGCAGATACCACTGCACCTGCCACAATTTTCCAGGCCGTTTATTTTCCATTTTGCTTTTTCTCTTTTACTTATCTATTAGCCCCCAACCTGAAATTTATCCCGATACATCGGGGTTGAGGGTCGGTTTATTTATCAATTTTACCTTTGCTGCTGCCTTTCTGCAAGCATAAGTCCATTTGATATGCCAACTCCGAAACAACAGGGCCTGGATATATATCTGTATATCTGAAAACAGGTTATATTGCATAAAACAATTAGCTGTTGGTTTTCCTGTCTATTTTCTGCAACGCCGCGTTAAATCTTGCAAAATACGTAATGTTTCCCACTGAAAAAATCATCGCCCTGGCTGTATGCAAATCCCTGTTTTTGAACAAATGGATTAACTTTATATTGAATACGATTTGATGGCATATACTTTGCAACAAAATCTTATATGGATATGTTCTAACTGCAGGGAGCTTAAAGAAGAAAACTTTGGCTAAGAAGGGTGTCGAATGGATATTTCAACTGTTGAAACGAGGTTAAACGAGCTTCTTAATGAGGTTAATAACCTGCCTGCCGAGCAGAGCAAGAAGCTTCTTTCGCTCGCACAAAAAACAAAGCTTTACAATCAGAAGCAAAAACAGGACACGGACAATCTTCAGGATTCGCTTGACCATCTAAGGCTGACAGTCAAGTATTTGCTTTTTGACCTGGAGGCTACGCGCCGCGAAAACAAATATCTTCGCAAAATGCTCGAGCACAGCGAAGAATAAATAATCTGTTTAGCCCCCAACTTTACCTGTCCTGAGCACATTTATTCATCATTCAATGCTTGCCCGCCTATGGCGTGGTTCGATATTCAATTTTTCTTCGTTAAAAATCGCGCAATAAAAAACCCCGGCACTTCTGTCCGGGGTTTTATTCCTTATTCTGTAATCTATAATCTACGTCGTTTCCGGCGGCGCGGGCTCTTCTTTTGATTCGCCCGGTCCGGCAGTTACGACAGGGGTTTGTGTCGGTTCCGGCTTTGGTTTTTCCTCGGTTATGCCTTCAAATCTTAGCTGGTCCTCATTCTGAACGGCTATTTTAATGAGGTTTTTGCCTTTGAAGTGCCCGCGGAGTATATTTTCGCTCAGCGGGTCTTCGATATATCGTTCTATTGCTCGCCGCAGTGGTCGAGCGCCGAATTCTGCGCTATATCCTTTTTCGATTAGAAATTCTTTAGCTGCCTGCTCAACTTCAAGGCGGTAGCCTTGTTTGGTCAGGCGTTTGAAAACTTTATTCAGCTCATATTCCACAATGGTGGTCAAGTCGTCTTTTGTAAGTGCGTGGAATACGATTACGTCATCGAGGCGATTGAGAAATTCCGGCCGGAAGTGACGTTCGACTTCTTTTTGGAGCATTTCCTTCATTTTTTCGTAATTTGCTTCTGCGGTTTTTTTGCCGAACCCGAATCCAGCCTGGTTTTTGATCAGGTCGGCGCCGATGTTACTGGTCATAATGAGGATGACGTTTTTGAAATCGATATGTCTGCCGAAGCTGTCGGTTAGTCTGCCTTCTTCCATAATTTGCAGGAGCATATTATAGACGTCTGAGTGTGCCTTTTCTATTTCATCGAGCAGCAGCACCGCATACGGCCTGCGTCTGATTCTCTCGGTCAGTTGTCCGCCTTCCTCGTATCCAACGTAGCCCGGCGGGGCGCCGACGAGGCGGGAGACGTTGTGCTTTTCCATATACTCGCTCATGTCTATCTGGACAAGAGCGTCCTCGTCGCCAAACATAAATTCTGCAAGCGCACGGGCGAGAAGGGTTTTGCCGACGCCGCTGGGGCCGATGAAAATAAATGAACCCATCGGACGATTCGGGTCTTTTAATCCGCTTCTGCTCCTGCGAACGGATTTGGCAACCGCAGTAACAGCCTCCTCCTGACTGACAACCCTCTTGTGTAATTCAGCTTCAAGCTCAAGAAGCCTGTCAGTTTCATGTTTTTCAAGTCTTGTCAGCGGGACACCGGTCATCTTGCTGACAACCTCGGCAATTATCTCAGTGTCAACCGTGCCGGCAGTCTCCTTATTGTCCTCATACCATTTACGCTGGACAGTAGCCTTTTCGTCCAGCAGCTTCTGACACTCATCACGCAACGCAGCGGCCCGTTCGTAATCAGCGTTTTTGACAGCCTCGTCCTTTTCAAGCTGGAGTTTTTCAATCCGCTGCTCTATCTCGGCTATGTCCGGCGAAGTAGTTGTGTTCTTCAAACGAACACAGGCGCCAGCCTCATCCATCACATCTATCGCCTTATCGGGCAGACAACGGCCGGTAATATACCTGCTCGACAACTCAACTGCCTGGTACAATGCCTCATCAGTAAAATTGACCCGATGATGAGCTTCGTAGCGGTCGCGAAGACCTTTAAGTATGTCGATGGTTTCGTCCTTGCTCGGAGGCTCGACAATAATCGTCTGAAACCTTCTTTCGAGAGCGGCGTCCTTTTCGACATATTTTCGATATTCATCAAAAGTCGTCGCACCAATGCACTGCACTTCGCCGCGCGAGAGAGCAGGCTTTAAAACATTAGAAGCATCAATGGCACCCTCAGCGCCGCCTGCGCCGACGAGGGTGTGCAGCTCATCTACAAAAAGCACCACGTTTTTGGCGCGTTTTACTTCGTTAATAACGGCCTTGATACGCTCTTCGAACTGGCCGCGATATTTCGTGCCGGCAACCATCATGGCAAGGTCGAGAGAAACGATTCTTTTCTCGCGAAGAAGCTCGGGGGCCTGCCTGTCGGTTATCCGCTGGGCAAGGCCTTCGACAATCGCAGTCTTTCCTACGCCTGCTTCGCCGATAAGGACCGGATTATTCTTTGTTCTCCTGCAAAGTATCTGGATGAGACGCTCAATCTCAGTTTTTCTTCCGATGACGGGGTCAAGCTCGCCTTCAGCGGCAAGGGCAGTCAAGTCCCTGCCGAAACTGTCGAGTGCGGGAGTGCGACTCTTGGCCTTCGCCGCGGTCGGGTCCATTTTCATATTGAGAGACGGGATGCCGCCGCCGTTCTCGACGCCGGCGCCGAGCAGATTCAAAACTTCCTGACGGACATCCTCAAGCCGCAGGCCGAGATTCATCAATACCTGAGCGGCGATGCCCTCCGTTTCGCGAAGAAGACCCAATAAGATATGCTCTGTGCCGATGTAATTGTGATTTAGAGAGCGAGCCTCTTCAATGGCGTATTCAATAACCTTTTTCGCCCGCGGCGTGTGAGGAAGCTTGCCCATCGTTACCATATCGGGGCCGCTCTTGACGAGCTTCTCAACTTCGAGGCGCAATTTCTTTATGTCAACATCGAGGTTCTTGAGTACATTGGCGCCAACGCCTGAACCTTCCTTGACAAGACCGAGCAGGATATGCTCGGTGCCAATATATTCGTGGTTGAACCGCTGCGCTTCCTGATTGGCCAGCGCCATAACCTTTCTTGCTCTGTCTGTAAAACGCTCAAACATAAATACCCCTTATGTTTATATCAAAAATCAAAAATGAGATGTCGGACATCAGATTTAGATAAACACGTCTTTCATTTTATATTGCCAAAGACCTATTATCAAGTTAGTTCTATAATAATACGTTCTATCTTTCTTTATGTGCTCTGCCCTTAGTATTATAGGGCGTAAAGCTGTCCAGCAGAACATCTATCGGGATTTATCGTCAAGAAATGGGGGTAACTTTGGAGTCAAAAAGAGAAAAAAGCGTATTTCTAAAACAATAGCCTCGAAGTTTATCCGCCTGGGGCGGGCAAGCATTGAACAATTAAAATTTCAACGTTGACTTCTGCCTTTGTTAAAGCCTCGTCGGACAGGCCGGTCCGCGGAACCATCTGTTTTTTCTCTTCTTCTTGGGCGGACTAATAATCTTATGGGGACTTCGGCAATACCTAAAGAGTCGCGAAGCCTGCCGATGAGAAACCTTTTATAATTTTCATCGAACAACTCCGTTTTGTTGACGAACAAAAGCAGGGTAACAGGTTTTATCGCAACCTGGGTTGCATAGTAGATTTTCGGGAACTGAACACTTCCTCTCTTGCCGCCGGGACGCTGTGAGAATGTCTGCTCAATAGCCTTATTCAGCCGCGGCGTGGAGACCTTTGTTGTCGCCTGCTTATAAAGCTCGCGGGCAAGGTCGAGCGCCGACTGGATATTTCTGCTTTCCGTAGCGGTCGTAAACGCAATGGGGGCGTAACTTAACTGCGGCAGAGTTTTGCCGAGATAATCGGCGTAATCATCGCTCGATGCATTTCCCTTGGCGAGGTCCCATTTGTTTACTACAAGAATACAGGCCTTGTATTCTTCGGCGATAAGGCCGGCGAGTTTTTTGTCAACCTGCGAGACAGGCTCGGCAGCATCAATAAGAAGCAGCACCACATCGGCCTGCTGAACGGATTTGGCGGCTCTAACGTAGCTGTAAAATTCTATACTATTCTTTACGGCGGAACTTTTTTTTCTTACGCCTGCGGTATCGATAACGATAAAGGTTTTGCCGTCCTTTTCAAAGCGGATATCGACCGAATCGCGTGTTGTGCCCGGGATTTCACTTACAATGACGCGGTCGGCGCCGACAATGGCATTTGTGAAAGTGCTCTTGCCTGCGTTGCGTTTGCCGACGATGGCGATTTTCATTTCGACATCCCGCGGCTTTTCAGAAATATGGTCTTTGAGCATCTCAATTATCTTCTCAACAAGAACCTGCTGATTAAGATTGTTTGCCGCTGAGACACAAAACGCATGTCCAAAGCCGAGCTTTGAAAATTCCGCCGCCGATGGAAACATTTTCGCCTCATCGGCCTTGTTGGCGACGAGAATCACGTTGAGATTATTCTTTCTCAAAAGCCGGGCGATTTGTTCATCGAGGGGCATTAAGCCGTCGCGGATGTCAACTGTGAAGATTACAAGGTCTGCCAGCTCGAGCGCCTGTTTTATCTGGTTTTCGATATGCTCCTTGAGCTGGTCTGAATCGACGATGCCGTAGCCGCCGGTATCTACAAGCTCGAAATAACGGTCATTGTGCTCAATTATCGTGCTTACACGGTCTCTGGTAACGCCTGCGGTCGGCTCGACGATGCTTATCATCTCGCCGGCAAGGGCGTTAAAAAGCGAGCTTTTGCCCACGTTTGGTCTTCCGATTATAGCGACAACAGGTAATGCCATATTGCTTCCAATGAGAATAATTTTCGTAACAGGACAGGATTATAGCAGAAAGGAGGTAAAGAGGCAAAGAGGTAAGGAAGTAAGGAAATACCGCTCCATTACTGTTGCGGCTCTTTGAAGTTTCTTTGTGTCCTTACATCCTTATTTCCTTACTTCTTTCCGTTCATACCATACGCGGCATTTGTCTTTGTTGCCTTTTACGAAAAACCCAAAGGCAAGATTCAATACCATTGTTTTGTAGCTGAACCAGTAAAATTTTCGCAGGGAAGTCTGGATTGGAATATCGAGGATACAGAATTTTTTGCCGTGTTCTTTAGCCCATTTTTTGAGGTGTTTGGAGAAAATCAATTCCTCGGCAATGTAAACAGTTTCGTCGAAACCGCCGATATCTTCCCAGGCCTGCTTTAAACAGAATAAATACAATCCGGCGGCGAGTTTTCTGAAGCGTGAGACGAAATTCCAAAACCAAATCAGGAATTTGACCCTTAAAAGTTTTGTTCCGGAGTAATCGAGCGATGTGCCCCCGCCGGCGATTTCGCCGGTGTCCAGCAGTTCCAGAGTTTTTACCAAAAGCTGTTCTGAAAGAGCGGTGTCAGCATCGAGAAAAATCAGGTATTTACCACTCGCCGCTTTTGCGCCGCAATTCCTGGCACGCGAAATCTGATTGATTGGTTCAAAGACTACCGTTGCGCCGAGAGATTTCGCTATTTGAGCGGTGTTATCGGTTGAATTGTTATCGACTACTATAACCTCGCCAATCCGGTGCGCAAGGGAACTTTGTGCATTTTTCACGGATGTGAGAGTGCTGCCTAAATACGCTGCCTCATTGAAGGCAGGGATAATTATTGAATAATCCGGCCGTGAAACAGTCATAGAGCAACCAGAAGAGCCCGGCTTTTAGCCGAATTTGACTCGCGAGTCCAATGCTACTCTGCGAAGTAGCGATTCGCTACGTAGCACGAGAAAGGGCAGGCCGATTGCCTGCCCTTTCATGTTCGTCTTTGCGTGTTATTTTGCGGCGTTGACGTCTGCCGCTGGAGCTTCTGGAGCAGGCGGCGGTGCAGCCTTTTCAGCCTTCTTGCAGCCGAACGAGACAAGTATTACGGCAACAATCGCAATTGTCAGGATTTTACGCAACATTCGTGTTCTCCTTAAAAAAAAATTCCTTTATTTCCGTATTAATTCGACCTTTTCCAAGTCTCCTATATTTTCACTCAAAATTAAATTAAGTCAAGAGTAAAAACTACTATAAAATAACCATTATTCCTATTCCGGATTCCAGCGGAGTTTGTCAAATTCTTCATATTTTATGAATTTTACTTGGCCACCGGCAAAAAGAACATTACAACCATTACCTCGATGATTATCAGCGTTTAGGATTTCCGGCCCGCCGGCAGGATTAACGCCGGGGCTTGTCTCAAAAAGCAAAACCGTATCTGGTGGGATTTCAGATGCTTTTTTGCCTGCGACATTTATATTGATTGCATAGCTGGATTGGCCTTTTTTGGTATCACTGGAAGGACAGCAAAATTGTCTTGGGGCTACATTGCAATCTTTGATGAGCACATCACACCAACCATCTGTCGATGGATAGGCATCGTTATGGTCGTTGGTATAAAAAACTATTGCTTTGCCAAGACCGGATAAATTGGTCGAACATATTATCCTTTGAGCTAACTGTCTTGTTTTGCCCAAAGCCGGCATTAATATCGCCAGCATCATCGGCAAAATGAAAAAACTAAAAACAACTGGAACAGTTATTCCTGCTACGGCGAAACCGGTGCCTTTTAAGCGGCCGTTGCTTTTGCTGATTTTAACCAGACTGACAATACCGCAAATCAAAGCCGGCAGAGCCGTAATCATAAAAGTAAACAGACCCATCAGCGCGAGGACAAATGACCATATCGCCAAGGCGCTTGTCCTGACGTCGGCCTGCGGCATATCAGGCGGAACAGGCAAAGGCTGACTGCAGGACAGACACACTTTCGCATCTTCAGGATTTTCTAATCCGCATTTTGGACAATACATATCTTTCTCCTTAAAATTACAGGTCATAAGTATAACACAGAAGAAATTAAAATCGAAAATTAATGTCGATTATCATGAAAAAAGAAGTAAAGAGGCAAGGAAGTAAGGAACTTTGTCGATTAGTTGCGGTTACGCAGCTCGTTATGATTACGTCAGACGTTTGACGTCCAACGAAACGAACATTGTAACCAATAGACGAAAGACGCAAATATTCCTTACATCTTTACCTCCTTATTTCCTTACTTCCAAATTAAATATTGCGTCAAATGGAACATATTTTATGGCGTTGTTGTTACTGTTAGGTGTGAATAAAATTTTTATCATAATTCTATTGTTCGCCTATTGAAATATAAAGTCGATTATGATAGACTCTACATCTTCGTTTTATAAATAATGCTTTGTAAACAGTTATTCAGGAACAAATGATATATGGAAATAAAGGCGTTTAAGGCATACCGGTTTAATCCTGACGTTGTCGGAGACAACGGCAAGTGCATTGCGCCGCCTTATGATGTTATCAGCCCGGCTCAGCAGAAAAAACTCTATGAGCAGAATCCATACAACATTATCAGAATTATTCTGGGCAAGACAGAACCGACTGATAACGACAAAAAAAATCAGTACAGCCGGGCGGCTGAATACCTGGCGGACTGGTTGAATAAAAAAGCTTTAAAGCAGGACGAAAAGGAAACAATTTACGCTTATGTTCAGAACTTTGAAGTTGCGGGGAAAAAATATCAGCGAAGTGGTTTTATCGCATTAGGAAAACTTGCGCAGTTCGGCGCAGGTGTCAGGCCTCACGAAAAAACATTAGATGGGCCAAAGGCAGACAGGCTTAAACTCCTGCAGGCGACAGCGGCACAATTCGAGCTTGTTTTTATGCTCTACGACGACCCGCAGCGCCAAACAGATGAAATTATTGAAAAAGCGACAGCAAACAAAAAGAGTATTATCGAGTTCGCAGATGACGATGGAGTAAAACACAGTTTGTATCCAATCGACTCACAAGAGGATACAAAATCGCTTGTAAAACTGATGGCGCAAAAAGAGGTTTTGATTGCAGATGGTCATCATCGCTATGAGACAGCGATGAATTATTATAATCTGACAAAGAACCCTGCGGCACAGTGGCTTATGATGGCGTTTGTCAATGTCCATAATAAGGGACTCGTAATTTTACCGACACACAGACTTGTGGGAAATCTGAAAAATTACGATACCGACGAACTGATAAAGAAATTGCCGTCGAATTTCAAAATAACTGAATTCGAATATAAAAAATCTGAAACGAAAGAAAAGGCAAAGTCGTTAATGATGAAACGGCTCGGCAAGGCTTTCGAGCAGGGTCAAAATGCTTTCGGAATTTATGACGGCAAAAGCTTTTACTTTATCTCTTTGGAGAATAAAGATGCTTTAAAATCTTTGCCAATGAGCGATGCCTCGAAATCGCTTGACGTTGTTGTGCTGCACAAGTTGATTTTAGAAGGATTGCTCGGAATTGGCGATGCTCAGCTTGCGGGCGAGACGAATATCGAGTATATAAAGGATGTAGGCATCGCGGCAGATGAAGCGATGGCAAAGGTGGACAGCGGCGAAAAACAGATACTGTTCTTTATGAATCCGACCAAGGCCGAACAGGTAAAACAGGTAGCGGCGGCAAATGAAAAAATGCCGCAGAAATCGACGTTCTTCTATCCGAAAATATTTTCTGGATTAACAATAAATAAACTGTAGCCACAAAGGCACTAAGACACAAAGAAAAGGTAGATATTAAAATTATTTTGGAGGTAAAAAGATGGTTGACTGGAAAAATCCGCCGAGGTTGTTTATACCCGGGCCTGTGCATGTCCTGCCCGACGTATTACAGCAGTTAAGCAGATATACCCTGGGCCATAGAGGCAAAGAGTATGCACAACTGCACAAAGAAACCGTGGATATGCTGAAGAAAATTCTGTTTACCGAACAGAACGTCTTTTTAAGCACATCGTCCGCATCGGGTATCTGGGAAGGCAGTATCCGCAATTGCGTTGACCACAACGAAACAGTGCTTGCAACGATGTGCGGTGCATTCAGTGATAAATGGGCAAGCGTAGCAAGAAGCTGCGGCAGAAACGTTGATGAGCTGAAAGTCGAATGGGGTCAGGCTACAACGGCGGATATGATAGACAAGAAACTCGCCGGTGGCAAATACGCTGCGATAACACTTATGTATAACGAGACCAGCACCGGCCTTACGAATCCGGTTTATGAAATCGCGGATATGATGAAAAAGAAATATCCGGACGTGCTGGTATTTGTCGATGCGGTGAGTGCAATGGTCGGTTTGCCTATGCATTTCGACCAGCTCGGCTGGGATGTTGCGTTTGCATCGGTTCAAAAGGCATTTGCGATTCCGCCGGGATTGGCAGTTTTCGCGGTAAGCAAACGGGCAATGGAAAAAAGCAAAAAAGTTACCGGCCGCGGCTACTATTTCGATTTCCAGGAGTTCGCAAAGAGCGCGGAAAAAGACCAGACCCCGACCACCCCTGCCATTCCGCATATTATGGCATTGAATTACCAGTGCCACAAGTTAGTCAAGGAAGGTATAGAGAATGTCTGGAAGAGACATAAGGAAATGGGCGATTTCGTAAGAAGCTGGGCAAAACAGAAGTTCGAGCTGTTCTGCGAAGAAAAATACGCATCAAATACTCTAACTACAATTAAGAATACAAAAGGTATTGTTGTCGGCGATGTGATAAAGGCTGTTCAGGCCAAGCACAACACGGCATTCGGCAACGGCTACGGCAAATTGAAAGATTTGACATTCAGAATCGCGCATATGGGCGATATTACGCTGAAGGATTTGAAAGAGCTTGTCGGCTGGATTGACGACGAGTTAAAATAAAGCCCCCTGCTGCCTAAAATCTTAAAAGGCCGGTTAATCCCGGCCTTTTTTGTATTCACGTGCCGGACAGGATTATAAACTTCCCCTATCAAATTCCAGGGACAGATATGAATTTTTTGATGGTATGGGCGCTAAGTTCACGCTTTGGGAACTTTTCAGCTAATCTCTTGCTTAGATAGACGTCACCTTTAAGTACTTGTCTTATCGCATCTATAATTTTTTCAGACAGCTCATCCTTAAGAATATATCCACCGGCACCTGCCTCAAAAGCCTGTTTGACATGTTGAGGGTTATCACTCATAGAAAATATCAGCACAATCAGATTTGGATACAGTGCCTTTATCTTTTTGGTAACCTGAACACCTGTCTCGTTTTTAAGCAGCATATCTACAAGAGCCAAATCAATTCGCTGTTTTTTTACAGCTTTTACGGCTTCTGCAGAATTGCCGGCCTTGGCACTGACCACAAGGTCCGCTTCAAGATTAATAAGCTGTGCCACTCCATCACGTACGATTGGATTATCATCAACAACCAGAATTATGGTTGTTTTTACTATAGTATTCGTGTTGTTTTTCTTTTCACTCACAATATATTTGCCCGCAACTTTTCCAATAACCACCAAAAAACCAAAATTGCCTGAATTATCACTTTTATAGAATCCAATGATAACATATAAGTTCAACTTGTGTAAATCAGGGGTATGCCTGTTTTTGCTGTCGGCGAAAATGCTTACACGGAGTCTTACTGTAAAACCGGTCTGAACAAATAAAATATGGGTTTCCGAAGTGTTCTGCTGCCCGAAGGACTACGAGTCAGGATAAAATCACTCTCTGTCCTGATTCTTAGCCCATTTTATGGAATACTGTAGAAGTTCAGCGGCATTAGCTAAATTTAGTTTTTCCTTAATGCGAGCACGATAAGTCTCGATGGTTTTTATACTTAGGTGGAGCTGCTTGGCCATTTGGGAAGCCTTTAAACCTTCGCCAATCAGACGGAAGATTTCAAATTCACGGTCGCTGAGGCTCTCTATTGGTGTTTTGGCTGTGCCGGCCTTATCTCCCGCAATTTTGTGGAGAAACTTCTTTGAAATTGTGTCGCTAACATATATCTCGCCGTTTAAAACCGTACGAATCGCCTTGATAATATTTTCAGAGACCTCATCCTTCATCAGATAGGCTTTTGCACCTGCTAAAAGGGCTCGCTCGGCATATAGGGATTCATCATGAACTGAAAGAATAATGACAGGTAATGCCGGGTGTCTTGCCTTGATATTCTTTGTCAGTTCAATGCCATCGGAACTCTTTAATGATATATCTGTAACAACGATATCAGGTTTCAATTCAGCAACGGCTTTTAGAGCTATATAAGCATCCTCAGCCTGGCCGCATACATTCAGATCTCGCTCGTGATTGATAATAGTGACAAGGCCATCCCTTATTACAGGATGGTCATCAACTATAAGAACCTGTGTTTTCTTTTCATTAGTTTTATCTTGTTTTTTCTTTAAAGCCATACGACCATTCTTTACTAAGTTCCCTATCCTCTGTCAGGAAACATACTGTTACAATTGTTCCGCCTTTGTCGCCTTTACGAATATCAAGGGAGCCTCCTATCAGATCGGTGCGGTATTCCATAATTTTCAATCCAAACCCTTTTCTGTTCGGAGATAGCTTCGGAAAATCCAAGCCGTCATTTTCAATTGTCAGAACCGTCCCTTTTTTAGTCAAGCGAAGATTTATGCTGATATTCTTTGCTTTGCCGTGTTTAACCGCATTGGTAATTGCTTCCTGAACAATACGATAAATTTGCTTTGCCTCAATAAGATTTTTAACCGAGACAGATTTTCCACACCGGAATCGACAAGTAACTCCCATGGCCTCTTCCGCATCGGATGCCAGCGTTTTTAAGGCCGATACCAAACCACCTGTTTGAATATCAACAGGATAAAGCATTTTGGCAATGTCTCGTGCTTGAGCTATGGCTTTGTTGGCAAGTTTTGATATTACTAAGGCGTCTTCCATTTCTTCTGATGATTTGTCCTTAAGCTTCAGCGATAATCCTTTGCATTTAATAGCAATGCCGGTAAGTACCTGGCCTATACTATCGTGTATTTCCTGGCCTATCAGTTTTCGTTCTCTTTCGGTTAGATCCAGGATTTCTTTTTCCAGGCGTCTGCGTTCAGTAATATCTCTTTCGGTTGTTGTAAGGGCAAATGGTTTTCCATTTTCATCTTTCAACAATGTTGCGGTAAGCGAAATATCCAATATCCGGTTATTTTTTGCAATGTGCTGTGTTTCAAATGATTTGATGTTTTCCCCTCTTAGCGCTCTTTCGGCCAGTGTCATCATTTCATCCTGCTTATGGCCGGGGATTATCCTGCTGATATTCATCTTAATCGCTTCAGCTTTGCTGTATCCATATATACGCTCCGCACCGAGGTTCCATGAGATGATATTGCCTTGCAAGTCCTGAACTGTGATAGCATCGTTCGAGTTGAGTACCACTGTAGCTAATAGTCTCAACTCATTCTCCATCTGTTTGCGTTCAGTGATGTCGTGGCCGACGCAAAGGATTTCCGCACCACTCCCGTCTTCATCGCGAATCGCCTTGTTTGCCCAGGAAACCCAAACTCTTTGGCCGTTTTTACGAATATTTTCATTCTCACAGGCGGCATAAAATCCTGGCAGCTTTTTGATGTCTCTGGCAATTTTCGCAAGGTTCTGGCCGAAGCTATCCCCTTGGGGTACGATTGTCCCTATAATATTTTTACCAAGGATTTCCTGCTCGGTATAGCCGTAGAACTTCTGGGCGAATTCATTGAAGAAAGTTATTCTGCCGTCTTTGTCCATACGCAGAATAATACAGGCGACATTCTCTACGAGCTGGCGGTATTTATCTTCGCTAACATGCAGCCTCTGTTCGGCACGCCCAAGCTTTGTGGTTATCTGTTTTAATTTTTTCGTTTGT
>JAPLMW010000042.1 GCA_026386845.1 Phycisphaerae bacterium | reverse complement strand
CGGCAACATAACCAGGGCAGCGGAAATTCTCGGTATAGACCGCAAGACGCTGCGTGAAAAAATTAAGAATACAGAAAAGCCTTCGTGAAGGTTCATTACCGGGTAAATTTTCCTCAACGGTTCAAATTTCCCCATTAAATTGACTTCATTTTCTATTCTCTAAAATATTAATTAAAGCAGAAATCAGCTATCTGAGCTGTTACAGGGGTAATAAACTACAGAAAATTTTCCTTATTAAAAGCTGGCACATTTTTTGCACTCTTAATTGCAGAACTGGATTTTAGGAACAAGCCATGGCAGAAGATATAAGGCGAATCAGTTTGTGTTCCAATTGCAAGAACGCTCCCTCCTGTACTTTCCCCAAAGACCCCAACAGACCATCATTTTATTGTGAAGAATTTGAGATAGAAGAACTGCCTCATAAAAAGATTACAGATTCTCATTTTACTAAAGAAAAAGACACATCCGGATTCAAAGGATTGTGCAGCGATTGCGAAAACTATAAAACCTGCGGGTTTCCAAAACCCGAGGGAGGTATTTGGCATTGTGAGGAGTACCAGTAATGCAGCGAGGTGCAGCCGTAGCAAAAAAAGTTAATATCCGCAAGCAAGACAAAGTAAATTCAAAAGACATCTTAAAAATTCTTGAAAAGCATAGTGATGACAGAGGCGGACTCATTGCAATTCTCGAAGATATCCAGACGAAATATGGCTATCTCCCTGAAAAGGCACTGAGAATAGTAGGCGAAAAAACCAATCGTTCCTTGGTTGATATATACAGTGTTGCGACGTTTTACAGATTTTTCAGTTTGAAGCCTAAGGGTGAACATCTTGTCTGTGCATGTCTCGGTACGGCTTGCCATGTCAGGGGGGCGCCAAGAGTCGTATCAGAACTTGAGCAGCAGCTCGGCATCAAAGCGGGTCAGACAACCGCGGATAATAAGTTTACGCTGGAGACAGTAAATTGCTTAGGTGCCTGCGCTCTGGGGCCGGTAGTTGTTATTGATGGCCATTATTTCTCAAAAGTAAAAAGGTCGAAGGTCAAACAACTATTGGACAAAGCCCAAGAGGGATTTGACAAATTGGACATTGGAAAGGATGAACGAATATTTCCTATTGACGTAAGTTGTCCCCATTGCAGCCGCAGTTTCAGAGATGAGATTGTTGTCATCGACGGTTATCCTTCGCTCAAGGTAAATGTTGCGGTGGACGGGAAAAAAGGCGAACTGAGATTGTCGAGTTTGTATGGCAGTTTCAATATTTCCACGGAATTTGAAATCCCTGAAGGTACGATTGCGAGTTTTATTTGTCCGCATTGCGGTTCTGAAATTAAAAGTACGTCAGATTGTTCGGATTGCGGAGCACCGATGATACCTATGCTTGTCAGCGGCGGCGGCACAGTTCAGATTTGTTCACGCCGCGGATGTAAGAATCATATGCTGGATTTGGTTTAGTTAAGGTAGCAAGATGCCAAGATTAACTTCTATAAACGAGCTAAAAGAATTACGCAGTGTCCTTTTTAACGCTGCTGATAAAAACAAACCGCGTATCGTAATTTGTGCCGGAACCGCCTGTCAGGCAAGCGGTTCAAACGGTATTATTCGGGTAGCAAAGAAATATATTATTGGGAAACGCCTGATAGGGAAAGTGGGACTGCGAGTTACAGGCTGCCACGGTTTCTGCGAGATGGGTCCTTTTATTTTAACTGAGCCGCAGCAGGCATTTTACTCGCAGGTAAAGCTTAGCGATATCCCAAGAATCATTGAGGCGCTGCTTGCGAATAAATATGTCGAAGACTTATTGTATAAAGACCCCAATACGCAGGAAAAATACTACAATCGGGATGACATCCCATTCTTTAAGAATCAGCAGCGCAGCATATTGGGTATGAACCAGAAAATAGACCCAATCAGGATATACGACTATATCGCCCAGGAGGGCTATACTGCTCTTGAACAAGTATTGTCGAAACAAAATCCTGAATGGATAGTAGAGCAGGTAAAAAGTTCACAGTTACGAGGTCGGGGCGGAGGCGGCTTTCCTACAGGACTAAAGTGGGAGCTGCTGGCAAAACAACCGGGTAACCGCGGCAAATTCCTTGTATGTAATGCCGATGAGGGCGACCCCGGCGCTTATATGGACCGCAGCGTTCTGGAAGGAAATCCCCACAGCATCATTGAAGGCATGCTAATCGGTGCCTATGGAACTGGTGCTACGGAAGGTATAGTTTATGTTCGTAATGAATATCCGATTGCCGTTAAGCATTTGAACATCGCGCTAAAACAGGCACGGCAACTTGGCCTTTTGGGAGAAAATATCCTCGGAACTGATTTTTCATTTGATATCAAAATTGTCAAGGGCGCCGGTGCGTTTGTATGCGGCGAGGAAACAGCATTAATACGTTCTGTCGAAGGGAAAATGGGTGAGCCTCATCAGCGGCCGCCGTTCCCTGTACAAAAAGGTATTGACGGTAAACCTACGGCAATTAATAACGTTGAAACTTGGGCGAACATTCCGCTTATTTTCAGACTCGGGGCCAAAAAGTTTGCGGATATAGGTACCGAGAGGAACAGCGGTACGAAGATATTCAGTCTGGTTGGCAAAATTAAGAACACCGGCCTTGTCGAAGTTCCAATGGGTATAAGTATCAAGGATATTGTTTACGACATCGGCGGCGGACCGGTAGGCAAGGCTAAAATAAAGGCTGTCCAGACAGGCGGCCCATCCGGAGGTTGTATTCCCGCTAAACAGTTTGATTTGCCGGTTGATTACGACAGTTTAACCAAAGCGGGTTCAATTATGGGTTCCGGCGGTATGATAGTAATGGATGAGAATACCTGCATGGTCGATGTCGCAAAGTATTTTATGAATTTTCTGAAGGATGAATCGTGCGGCAAGTGTTTTACCTGCCGAAAGGGCACACAGCGGATGCACGAAATTCTCGATGATATCTCAAAAGGCAAAGGAACGCTCGAACATTTGGATCTCCTGAAAGAATTGGCCGAGGCGGTAAAGGACACGACGATGTGTGGTCTTGGACAAACGGCGTCGAATCCCGTTCTGAGCACCCTGCATTATTTTCAGGATGAGTACCATCAGCACGTAGTCGATAAAAAATGTAATTCTTTCGTATGTAAAGAATTGGTAGGCGCTCCGTGTCAGGCTGCCTGCCCGCTGGGCACTGAAGTTTGGCGTTATGTTGCCCTGATTGAAAAGGGTAAATATGAAGAAGCCTACAGGGTTATCAGGGAAGCCAACCCATTCCCATCGGCTTGTGCTCGCGTTTGCGGCCGCAATTGCGAATCCAGATGCAACCTTGCTGCCAGCGGGGATGAAGCCATTGCTATTCGAATATTGAAAAGATTTATCACAGACCGTATTTCTCCATCGGTTTATAAACCTGTCAGAACAAAACTCAATGGTCAAAAACAACGCAAAGTGGCTGTTGTGGGCGCAGGTCCCGCCGGTCTTTCAGCTGCTCATTATCTTTCTCTGCTCGGCTATGGAGTAACGATTATTGAAGCAGGCAAAGAGCCGGGTGGAATGCTTCTTAGCTGCATACCAGCCTATCGTCTGCCTCGGGATGTAGCACACAAAGAAATAGAACTGCTTCTTAACGATGAAAATATTGATGTTAGATTCAATACCGCATTAGGTAAGGACGTAACTATCGATGAACTTCTTAAGGGCGGCTACAATGCCGTTTTCCTTGCAATAGGAGCAGATAAAAGCTGGGGGTTGGACCTTGAAGGAGAAGACACCAAAGGAGTGTATTCTTCAATGGATTTTCTGAAGGCCTTCAATTTAAGAGGTGAGGAGTTAGCCAAAGGTCATGTAGGTATAGTCGGCGGCGGTAATTCTGCGGTGGATGCTGCAAGAGTGGCTATTCGCCAGAAAGCCGTCAAGAGTGTAACGATGCTTTATCGCCGAACCAGTCAGGAAATGCCTGCCTATGCTGATGAAGTTGAAGCTGCTATAGAAGAAGGTATAAGACTCGAAACACTGGTTTCGCCTGTAGGCATACGCTATATCAAAGCGGCACAGGCGGAAGGAGTGAAGATTGAAACATTCGTTCAGCCGGTAAAAATAGATGCAAAACACGGACATCTGGTCGATATCAAATGTGTTAGAAATAAACTGGGTGATGTAGATTCAAGCGGCCGGCGAAAACCTGTCCCAATACCAGGCTCTGAATTTACTATTGCTTTGGATACTCTGATAGTAGCTATCGGCGAGCATCCGGATAGCGATTGTCTAACTTCTATGGGGCTGGAACTTGATAAGGGAGGCAGAGTAAAAGTTGACGCAAAGACTCTTCGCACCGGTCGACAAGAAGTTTTTGCCGGTGGAGACCTGGTGACAGGGCCTAATACTGTAGTTGAAGCCATCGCGGCAGGAAAAAGAGCGGCCCAGGTCATAGACCGCTATCTGCAAGGCAAAGAACTTGTTGAGCTGCCCAAAATAAAACTGCCGGAAATCTTTATAGAACCTGCTGTAGTCAGCGAGGAAGAGCTTGAGAATGTGGTAAAAAGGGCAGAACCCGCTGCGATACCGGCAGAATCGAGGAAGAAGAGCTTTGCGGAAGTGGAGTTGTCCTTATCAGATGAACAAGCAAAACGCGAAGCCAGAAGATGTCTAAGATGCGACCTGGAGTTTACGCAGCGTGCTAAAAATGAAGAGGCAAAATATGCAGCAGTGGAGGATACGTCGGCATGATAACGTTGAAAATAAATGGTTTAGAAGTTTCTGTTGAGAAGGGCACCACGATTTTGGAAGCCGCTAGATTTCTTGGGTTTCCTATTCCTACTCTTTGCCATATGGATGGTCTGACACCTTACGGAGCGTGTCGGCTATGTGTCGTTGAAATTGGAGATGGGCCAAGGGCGAAATTAGTCTCTTCCTGCACCTATCCGGTTGAAGAAGGATTGAAAGTTCGCACCGCATCATCACGAGTATTAAAGGCGCGTAAAATGATATTGGAACTTCTGCTGGCCTCCTGTCCTCAGTCCAAGACAATTCAGGACCTTGCTTCGGCCCACGGTATTCGTCAGCAGCGTTTCAAGCAGGAATACGACGATTGCATTCTTTGCGGACTGTGCGTGCGGGTATGTCAGGAACAAATGATGGCCAAGGCAATCGGTTTTCGCAATCGCGGCGAAAAAAGAAGTATTGGCACGCCGTTTGACGTCAAATCTGATGTTTGCAGGCTGTGCGGCGGCTGTATGTATGTTTGCCCGGCTTGTCAGCTTCGATGCACCTACAATGAGCCGGAAAAAGCAATCTGCGGCGGTTGTGCCAATCTAACCCCGCCCTGCGTTCAGAAAGAGCAGTTCGACGATATGATGTGCTACATGAGTCCTTGTGTAGCTTGTGAGATAAAGAAAGATTAACAAATTAAAAGATAAGGAGTCGAATAAAATGTCATTTACATTTTCAAAAGTGAACGCTACGGCCGCGACTTTAACTAAAAACAGAACAGAAAACTCAGTTGTGCCTGCTTCCGGCATGTGTGTTACCTGCGTGGACGGCTGCATAGGTATGTGCGAAATCGGCAAGAGTGCCTACCGCGGCCATGAGGTCATTTATCCGCAGCCATTCGGTATGATTACTACCGCTGCAGAGAAATCTTATCCCGTTGACTATTCACACTTCAACATTATGGGCACCGCAGTTGGCGCTCATGGTATTGAAGCTGACAGCAACAAGGCTATCTTTCCCGCGGTTAGTCTGGAAGTTACTATTGGCCATGATAAAAAAATAAAGTTTCGCTATCCGTGGATTATCCCCGGAATCGGCTCCACAAATATTGCCAAGAATAACTGGGAAGGTCTGGCTATTGGCTCCGCATTGGCAGGAACCGGCCTGACTATTGGTGAAAATGTTGTCGGAATGGACCCGCAATCTATCCTCAAGAACGGCCGTGTGACTGATACCGCCGACCTTAAACGCCGTGTTAAACTTTATAAAGACCACCAGCGCGATGGGTATGGAGCTATTATCGTTCAGGCAAATGTTGAGGATACTAAACTGGGTGTGCAGGAATACGCAATTGAGAAACTCGGCGTCGAATGCGTTGAGCTTAAGTGGGGTCAGGGTGCCAAGGATATCGGCGGAGAGGTTAAAATCCAGGACCTTAAAAAAGCACAGATGTTACAGGAACGGGGTTATATAGTTCTTCCAGACCCCTCCGACCCGGACGTAATCAAGGCTTTTGAAAAGGGCGCATTTAAGGAATTTGAAAGACATTCCCGAGTTGGAATGGTAACTGAAGAGTCATTTGCCAAAAGGATAGAAGAATTGCGCAAAGCCGGCGCTAAATATATCTTTCTTAAAACAGGAGCATATCGGCAGGCAGACCTTGCAAGGGCGATTGCGTTCGCTTCCCGCTATAAACTCGACCTTCTGACCGTTGACGGAGCCGGCGGAGGCACAGGTATGAGTCCCTGGCGGATGATGAATGAGTGGGGAATTCCTCCCGTTTATCTGCACTCGCTTCTATGTACTTACGCCAAGCGTCTTGCTGACAAGGGTGCGCATCTTCCGACATTAGCTCTGGCCGGCGGGTTTGCCTTTGAGGACCAAATCTTCAAAGGTCTTGCACTTGGTTCTCCATTTGTGAAGTTGATAGGAATGGCCAGGGCTCCCATTGCCGCAGCTATGGTAGGTAAAACGATAGGGCGCACGATGGATGAACAGCAAATCCCGGTTTATATCGAACGATTCGGTAATTCGAGAGATGAGATTTTTGTGACATCAGGCGTACTCCGCAAGGAATTGGGAAACAAGGAATTCGAAAACCTTCCGACTGGTGCCTTGGGGCTCTATACATATTATGAACGTCTTGCTCAGGGATTACGTCAGCTGATGGCTGGCAGCCGTAAGTTTGCCGTAGAATTTATAAACAGGGACGACATAGCGGCGTTGACACATGAGGCAGCAGAAGTCAGCGGCATTCAATATATAATGGACGTAGATGAGGGCAAAGTCGACAGAATCCTTAACAGTTAGAACTCTTGTCTTAAAGGTGGATAAACCGTCAACAATAAGAGATGATTGACTATCTCAAAGAAGAGAACAGAATCCTGCGAGAAAAACTTCGTCCCAATACCCCCAAGGGGAATCGAACCCCTGTTGCCGGGTTGAGAACCCGGCGTCCTAGCCTCTAGACGATGGGGGCAAAAGCAAATCAAAAAGTAAATCCGTCTTCGTCCCTAAGGGACTTCGACGAGACAAGTCGCCGCGACGCTGCGCGAAAATAAAAATGGCGGCGGGTGGAGTCGAACCGCCGACCCTGGGCTTATGAATCCCATGCTCTAACCAACTGAGCTACGCCGCCATTCGAGATAAACCGGTAATAATTTACAGTCTTTGTGCGTCCATTGCAAGAGTTTTACTGCTAAGATGATTTTCTTGCAATATCAGGGTATAAAATGTAAACTACCGCCTTTAAGCCAGGGGCGATTAGCTCAGCTGGTAGAGCAGCTGATTCTTAATCAGCGGGTCACAGGTTCGAGTCCTGTATCGCCCAGTCAGAACAGTAGAGCAGTAGAGCAGGTGAGCGATAGTCCTTGGGACTCCTTATGGAGAACAGGTGAACAGGGGACGATTCAATAGCCGGAGAGGTGTCGGAGCGGCTGATCGAGCTGGTTTCGAAAACCAGTGTGCTCTTTCGAGTACCGCGGGTTCGAATCCCGCCCTCTCCGTTTTTGCCTTCGGCAAAAACAGAGCAATGCAGACAAACAATCAGGCAACTATTTTGCCGTCGCGCAAAGATATTATCCTGCTGCACTGATTGCCAAGACCAATATCATGCGTAGCCAATATCACAGTCAGGCCGTCTTTTGCGTTAAGCTTTATCAGCAAATCAACTATCGCCTGCGAATTGACGGAATCCAAATGCCCTGTCGGCTCATCAGCAATAAGAATTTCCGGCTCAACCGCCAACGCCCGCGCAATCGCCACTCGCTGTTTTTCGCCGCCGCTAAGCTGCCGGGGCAAATGAGCCGCACGGCCCGCAAGGCCGACCTTGTCAAGATAACTCATCGCTTTATCAGGCGAGGTATTTCTGCCGGCCAGCCAGCCGCCATATCGCACATTCTCCATCGCGGTCAGCGTCGGTATCAGCGAAAAATCCTGAAAGACAAATCCGATTCTGCCGCGGCGGATATTGACAAGCTTTCTTTCCGGCAATCGCGAAACATCTTTTCCGAGAATTTCGAGCCTGCCACCGCTAATCGAATCCAGACAGCCTATAATATCCAGAAGCGTCGTTTTGCCCGAACCGCTGGGACCCATAACGGCCAGAAATTCGCCTGACTGTATTTCAAAGTCAATGCCGTCAACGGCGTGAATAATCTCAGCCGCGAGCTTATAGAGTTTGCTAAGTTTTTCTGCTTTTATAATCGTCGCCATAAATCACTCCACAGAACGAATAGCCTGCACGGGTTTCATCGAACTTGCCCGCCAGGCAGGATATATACCGCTAATGATGCCAAGAACAACCGCGCCTATAATCGCAAACGCCAGCAGTTTCGGCTCAATCGTTACAAGTTTTCCCGTCGGTGCATAAGGCAAAATCTTTTTGATAACATATTCCACAAGACCGGAACCTGCCAGGGCCAGGCCGCAGCCGATAGCGCCGCCGATAACGCATATCACAATAGTCTCCGTCCAAATCAATCTGAACACATCCAGCCGCGAAGCCCCCAGCGCCTTGGAAATGCCAATCTCCTGCGTCCGTTCGAATACCGACATCAGAATCGTATTCATCACGCCGATTACAGCGATAAAAATCGCTATCAGCGCAACCGCGTCAGCCAAAACTTTGGCCGACGAGATAAGATTCAGAATTGTCCCGCGAACCTGAGCCATACTTATAACCTGAGTCTCAGGCACTTTATACATATCCTCCTCGAATTTCGATATCTGGTGGATATCCTTGAGCTTTATACCGATGCCGGTAAGCTTGCCGGGCAGCGTAAATATCCGCTGTGCGGTCTTAAGAGGAATAAACATCATTCCGTCGTCCTGAGTGCCGGTTCGTTCGAATATGCCGACGACTTTAAGAATTTGGCCAATGCCGGGCACAAAAACCTCATCGCCGACGGAACGCTGCTCGAACTCGGCCGCCTCAAAGCCTATAATGACTTCATTGACGTCTTCGCCGGAAAACCATCCGCCCGATTTGAATTTCGCCCACGGCTTGAGCTTGAGATAGTCATCGTTTACGCCCATATAAAGTGCATAGCCGCCCTGCCCTTTTTGTAATTCCGGGTCAAAGACGCTGGCGACTAACTGCGGCGATATTTTGTCAACTCTGCTGTCGTTTTTAATATCGTCATAAACCTTCTGCTCCATATATCGCAGTCCCCCGCCGCCTTTAAGCATCATCGTAGCGGCCTCATAAGGACAGCCCTTGGCCGTAACAAGAAGCTGATAGCCCATTTTGTCGATATTGTCGGTGAGCGATTTCTGATAGCCGCTGTCGAAACCGAGCAGGCTTATCAGCACACCGACGGCAATGGCCACCCCGCCGATTGTCAGCACAGAACGGATTTTTTTACGACGCAGATTTTTTACTGAAAGCAATAAGATATTCATCCCGCACCTTCTTTGTATTCAAATTTTATTTTGCATATTTAAACCATCAAATTTATTTCTGCCCCGCGCCTTAAGAGAAACTAAACGAATATTAGAAGGTGCGGGATTCATTTTATTTCTACTCC
>JAPLMW010000046.1 GCA_026386845.1 Phycisphaerae bacterium | reverse complement strand
CAGAAGGTATGCCTGCGGTATTTATCGCGACGATATGTTCGCAATATCCGAAAATCATCGGCAATATCGAAGAGGTCAGGGCCCGCGGCGGAAGGACAATTGTCGTCGCCAACAAGGGCGATAGCAACATCCGCCAGTACGCTGATTTTCTTATTGAGGTGCCGGAAGTGTCCGAGGAATTGCAGCCGATAGTTACCGTTGTCCCGCTGCAAATGCTGGCCTATCACGCGGCAGTCCTTCGCGGCCACGATGTTGACAAACCAAGGAACCTGGCAAAAAGCGTTACTGTTGAATAGTGAAAAATAGAATGACGGATAAAGAATTTATTAATCGGCTGGCAAATGGGAAGTCAGATATTATTCAGACTTTTTTGGACATTCTTTCTAAAACGGGTTCGCGGTATTGTATAATCGGAGGACTTGCTGTAAACGCTTATGTCGAACCGCTCGTCAGCCTTGATATGGATATTGTAGTAGCGGTTGAAAATGTCGGCGCTATTTGCAAAGCGGCTAAAGAACGCGGCTTAAAGGTTGAGGAATTTGAGCATAGCGTCAATATTACCAGCCCTAAATCAGATTTGCGAATCCAGCTCCAAGGTGACCTGCGGTATCAAACGTTTATTTCAATTGCACAGGAAAGTAATGTGCTGGGTTATAAGATGAAGGTTGCGAAGGTTGAAGATGTCCTGCAGGGCAAAGTTTGGGCATATATGGATGAAACGCGGCGAAAAAGCAAGCGGCAAAAAGATTTAGCCGACATTTTCCGCATCGTTGAAAAGTTCCCAAAGCTTAAATCTCTGCTGCCCCAGACCCTTCAGGAAGAATTAGACAAATAAGCAACAAATATTGCCCCATAAAAACGAAAGATAGGGGCTAATTTATTTTTTACTTTTCTTACCCTTTTCTCGACGACGGTGAACGTCGTTCAGCCTGGTGCGAATCGCTGTCCAATTCAAAAGATTCGCCAAGAATCTTTATTGCCTTTTTGACGTCGGCGATTTTGAGTACCGCAGTCGTCCTGCCGCCTTTAGCGCCGGCTGTAACGTAGGCATAAGCTATATTGATATGAGCCTTTGCAAGTTTTTCCGCTATCGCTGCAAATGCGCCGGCTCTGTTGTCAATGGTTACACAGAGCACCTCTGTTTCGTTGAACTGCATATTGAGTTGATTCAGAACTTCGCGCATCTTATCCGCGGATTCACAGACGACTCGCAGCACGCCGTGCTCTACGGAGTCCATAACGGTAAGGGCGTTTATATTGATTTTTGCCCGTGCGAGTTCAGTCAGAATTTGAGCCATAACGCCGGGCTTGTTTACCATAAAAATCGAAAACTGTTTTTCAACGTTCATCCCGTTAGACCTCCTTTCATAGACATAAAACGGTATAAAATTTTATTGTTATTTATCATATCAAAGAATTTGTTTAAATCAACAATTAGTCTAACGGGATTCATACCTAACCCTTTCAAGTCTCAGTTTTTCTGAGTTTTTTCAGGTCGCCGATGGCAGCCTTAACATCAGGATAGAATTTGAATATTTTATCGAGGTTCGTAATTTTAAAAACCCGGTAAAGCTGCGGGTTTATGCCGCTGATTACGATGTTGCCGTTATACGAAGAAAGTTTTTTTCGTGCATCGAGCAATACGCCGAGCATCTGTGATGAAAAGAATTTCACGCCTGTAAAATCAATGATTATATTGCCGGGCTTACTGGTTTTTATAAGTTCGGATATTTTTTCCACAATTTCTTCCAGCCCCTGGCCGGCGCCGAGACTTGCGACATTGAATGATATTGTCGTGATGTCTTTTTCAGTTACTATTTTTACTAAATTACAGTCTGTCATTTTAGGCATAACTCAGAATAACAACTGCCATAATATATATTATCGGCAGAAAAGTCGAGAAGGTTTTCCGGCAAATCAGACCTTAAAACAGGCGGTTTTATGTCCGGTAGCCTTTTCTTCGAGCGGCGGGACGTTTTTACTGCAAAAGTCATCGCCGATTGGACATCGGCCGAAAAATGGGCAGCCAGCGCAAGTTTCCGCCGCAGACACTGCTGCAGGAACCGATTCCGAAGGCTTTTTTCTTTCCGGCACAGGCTTGGGGATTGCGCTAAGAAGCAATTTCGTATAAGGATGCAGGGGATTTTCGTACAAAACAGATGCCTGTGCAATCTCGACAATTTTGCCTAAGTACATTACCGCTACGATGTCGCTTATAAACTCAACTACCGACAGGTCGTGAGCAATGAAAAGATACGTCAGGCTGAATTGTTCCTGAAGGTCTTTGAGAAGATTTAAAATCTGGGACTGAATTGAAACGTCCAAAGCGCTTACGGGCTCATCGCAGATTACCAGCTTCGGCTCAAGAGCCAGCGCCCGTGCGATGCCGATTCGCTGCCGCTGACCGCCGGAAAATTCATGTGGATAACGATTAATATGCGAGGCGGATAGCCCAACTTTTTCCAGCAGGATTGCTATCCGGCCGATAAGTTCCGACCCCGCTGCGATTTTGTGGACTTTCAAAGGCTCTGCGATAATTGAGCCTATAGTCATTCTCGGATTTAGCGAGCTATACGGGTCCTGAAAGACAATTGATATGTCTTTTCGTATTTTTCTCAGTTCCGATTGACGCAAAGGCAGGATATTTTTGCCGTCAAAATAAACCCTGCCGGCTGTGGCAGGGATAAGTCTTGCGATTGTTCTTGCCGCGGTTGTTTTTCCTGACCCGCTTTCGCCTACAAGGCCGAAGGTGTTTCCCGCAGGTATCTGAAAACTTATATCGTCAACAGCCCGTACATAACCGACAGTCTTTCTAAGGAGACCTTTTTTAATGGGAAACCAGGTCTTGAGATTTTCAACTTTTAACAGGGTATTATTGTCATTCATAATAATTTATCGTAGCCTTCCGCATACCAGCAGGCCGCAAAATGATTCGGCGAAACTTCTCTTAATTGGGGTTCTGCCGTTTGGCATCGTTTATCGTTGCAGCCGATAGGGCAGCGGGTATGAAATTTACAGCCGCTTGGAAAATTCAATGGTTCAGGCACATTCCCTGCGATGGTGTTTAATCTTTTTTGTTTTACCCCTAACTGCGGCCGTGAATTTAAAAGTCCCTGTGTGTAAGGATGCAGAGGATTATTGAAAAGTTCGCCGCAGGAACATTGTTCGACAATTTTTGAAGCATACATTACCGCGACATTGTCGGCTCGCTGAGCTACAACGCCAAGGTCGTGAGTGATTAAAAGTATGCTCATTTTTTCGCTTTGCTGCAATTCATCTAACAAATCAAGAATCTGTGCCTGTATCGTAACGTCGAGCGCGGTCGTCGGTTCATCTGCAATTAAAAGCGATGGTTTGCAGGATATCGCCATAGCAATCATAACCCGCTGTCTCATTCCGCCTGAAAGCTGGTGCGGATATTCATAGAGCCTCCGCTCAGGGTCCGGAATATGAACTTTTTCGAGCATTTCTTCAGCCATCGGCCATGCTTGTGCGGAATTTTTCCTTTGATGAAGACCAATGGCCTCCGCGATTTGAAAACCGATGGTAAAGACTGGGTTGAGGCTCGTCATCGGCTCCTGAAAAATCATTGCGATTTTATTTCCGCGGATTACGCGCATTTGTCTTTCGGTAAGTTCGAGAATATTATGATTTCTGAACAGGATTTTTCCCGATACGATTCTCCCCTGCGGATGTGGAATAAGCTGCATAATCGACAGGGCGGTAACGCTTTTGCCGCAGCCGCTTTCGCCTACAAGGGCAAAAGTCTCCGCGGGCTTTATATCGAATGATACATCCTGGACAGCCTTAGCCGGCCCTTGTTCGGTATCGAAAAAAGTCGAAAGATTGCGAACGGACAGCAGCGTATTATTTTCGGCCATATTTATTGCACCTTCAGTTTAGGGTCAAGCGAGTCCCGCAGGGCGTCGCCGAAAATATTTAACGCAAGTGAAATAAGGAAAATCGCAGCAGTAGCCGCTGTCATTTCCCACCAGTAGCCCTTTGGCAAGTCTAATCTTGCCGCGTCTATCATTGAGCCCCAGCTTGGACTGTTCTTTTCGCCCAGGCCCAAAAAACTCAGGATTACTTCAGCCTGTATAAAGCCGACAAATCTCAGGGAAAAGCTTATTATTATCAGGTGAAAAACATTCGGAAGAAGATGCCTGAATATTATTCTCGAATTGCTGCAGCCGTATGACAAAGCCGCTAATATATATTCGCGCTGCTTATGTTTCATAGTCTCTGCCCGGATTAGCCGGCAGATATCGACCCAGCTTGTCAGGCCGATTGCAAGATAAACGGTTGATATGCCCGAAAGCGAGATTGCGTCCAAACCGAGCCAGTTAAGGTTGAGCGTTTTGTCCCTGAGAACAAGCGCAAAGGCAAGGATAAGGAGAATATAGGGAATGGAGCTTAATGTTGTATAAATCCATACGACTATGTCGTCAATGAAACCCCGAAAGTATCCTGCCGCCGCTCCGAGAGGAACGCCTATTAACATACTGATGATTGATGCCCAAAAAGCAACGGTCAAAGAAACTCTCGCTCCATATATGGTTTTTCGCAAAACGGAACGGCCAAGAAAATCAGTGCCTAAAACATTTTGTTTGTTCGGCTTTTCATATCCTTTGCCGACCGTCTGGTTCCAATCCAGAAATGACACATCGGTTTTTGTCCAACTGGCCAGATAGATAAACATTACAACAAGAATATAAACGACGATTATACTCAGCGAATACATAGCGAGTTTATGCTTGCGCAATTGCCTTAGGCTGTCGGCCCAGTAGCTTCTGCCTTTAATCATTGGAACGTTTTTTTCTTTTGTCTTATTCAAAGCTAACCCTCGGGTCAACGATGGAATAACAAATATCGGTAATCAGGTTGAACACGACAAACAGGATTGCCCCGATGAACGTCATTGCGTTGATAATTTGAAAATCGCGCGCTGCTATAGCGTCAATCATCAGGTATCCCAGACCCGGAATGCCGAAAAATCTTTCTAATAGTAACGAGCCGAGAAACAAAAATGGTATTGCCAGAATAACTTGTGTGATAATAGGTATCATCGCGTTTTTGAGAACATGGCGGAAGAGGACGCTTCCGGTGCCGAGCCCTTTGGCGAAAGCCGTTCGGACGTAATCGTTGCGTAATTCATCGAGCATAACGGTGCGGTAAAATCGCAGGTTTCCGCCGAGTCCTGCGACGATGCCGATTAGTATCGGCAGCGCGACATATTGGGGCAAAGGCAAATCCGGCCAGAAATAAACAGGAAATAGCCCCCATTTGAAGGCCAGGAAATACTGTCCGAACAGAATAAAGCTCAAAAACGGAACGCTCATCAGCACAACGCATATAAATACCGAAAGAATATCGATTATCGTCCCGCGAAGGAAAGCGACTATTAGTGCCAGGCTGATTGATATTACAAGTTCGCCGATAAACATTGGAACCGTCAGCGACAAAGAGGGCAGTGCGCCTTGTTTGATTTTGGTGATAATCAGTTCGCGGTCGCTCCACGACCGGCCGAACTGGAAAGTCAGGCTGTTCTTTAAATGGTTTATAAACTGGCTGTCCCACGACAAAAACAAAGGCTTGTCCCAGCCGTATTCGGCACGGATTTCCTTTATGGTTTCTGCCGATGCGGCTTTGCCTGCAATCTGGTCCGATACGTCGCCGCTGACAATGTTGAAAAGTATGAATGTTACCACGAGAACTCCGAAAATTATCGGAATTGTATAAAGCAGTCGTCTTATTATATATGTAATCATTTTAATGTTCTCAAAAGTTCGCTGTATGCAGCTTTTTTGGCCTCGTCAACCCTGCGGTATTTGGCAGTGCCGTATGCAAAGGCGTGAGGCTTAACATTATATGCCCAGTCGTGCGTCAGGATAAATGCTACGCCGTGCACAAGAAATACGGCCGGGCAGTCTTTTACGACTATTTCCTCGGCCTTTCTATAAAGGGCCTCTCTTTCGGGACTGTCTGGCATAATAGACGCCTTTTCGTAAATTTTGTCGAATTCCGGATTGGAATAGTTAAAATTATTCGAGCCAGGCGAAATATTTTTACTGTAGAAAAGCTGCAGAAAATTTTCTACGTCCGGAATATCTCCTATCCAGCCGAGAGTAAACATTTGTGCGCTTTTAGTCTTGATTTTATTCTGGAACGTCGGCCAATCCATATAATCCATTTCTACATCAAGCCCGGCATCTTTGAAGCATCTTTTGAGAAAATCGCCCTCCTGTCTGAAAACTATATCTGTGCCGGGCATTGCCAGTGTCAGCGTTGGCAATTTCGAGCCATAGATTTGCTCGGCTTCTTTTACCAGTTTGCGCGCCTTTTGAACGTTGTAAGACGTTTGAGCTATATTCTTGATGTCCGGATTGTAAGAGCTCATCAACGGAGGAATAAAGCCGTAAGCCGGTTCGCCGCGGTTGTTGGTGAATAGTTCAATGTATTTGTCTCTGTCAACGGCACAGCTTAAAGCCATACGTAGCGGCAGATTTTTGCCTAAAACCTCGTCTTCCATATTGAAACCGAACCAGTAAGTGCTTGGGTCACGGAAAGTAAACAATTTGATATTTCTGGCCTTCATTTCCGGCGTAAGCTGCTGTCTGAGGTCGATAGCCTCGGAAAAATTATCTTTCGGTATGCCGGAAACGTCGATTTTACCCTGCAAAAATAGAAACCAAAGCGGCGGGTTTTCCTGTATGAGAACCGATACAAGTCTGTTCGTCAGCGGAAGTTTTTTACCGGCATCGGCAAGAAGACCGTTTTTAATGTCGTTTGGTTCACCTTCAGATGGATAGAATTCGTCTCTGAAAGTTGGATTTTTAACCATTTCGATATAGCTGCCTTTGTGCCAGCGTTTGAGTTTATACGGCCCTGTTCCGACAGGGTGGTTTATTATGTCTTTTCCGTAGTAATCGACGGCCTCTTTTGCCATTGGCGCCGTTGGCAGATGGGCCAGCAGGTCAACTATCTGCGGCCAGGGTCTTCCTTTTAATTTTATTATCAGCGTCCAATCGTCAGGCGTTTGCAGACCTTCGACTGGCGTATTGTAATCGACATCGGCGGCTGTCTTGCAGGTCTTCGAATATTGACGAAATTCATCAAGACCGATTATCTTATTATCGAAAATCCACCAGTTTTTGCTCAGGTATTTAATATCTGCGATTCTCTTCCAGGCGAAAACAAAATCTCCCGCCTTCAGTTCTCTTCCCTTTCCGTCTTTAAAGCAGGCATCGTCATAAAATCGCACGCCTTTTTTTATCTTTATTGTATAGACAAGTCCGTCGCCGCTCATCGCCGGCATACTTTCAGCCAGGCACGGAACAACTTGATATGGTCTTTTGAGATAGTGGTATTGATAGAGGCATTCAATCATTTGGCTGGCGACAATGGCAGATGTTGTGTCGCCGACATCGCCGGGGTCAAGCCCTCTGACTTTTGCGCTATGTGCACTGTAGAGAACAGTATCGTTAGGGTCTGGATTATTAGCGGAATATCTGCATCCCGCTATTAGTAGAAGAATTGCACAAAAACAATAACGCATATAATCACTGTTCAGTCCGTTTTATTGATTTGGTTCTGCTATTGTTTCTTCAGGTTGATTTGGTTCTATTTTCATCGTAGTTTGAACTTGTTTTTCCGTCGCTGGCGGTTTTTTTAGTGTCGGCGGGGCGGTTTTGACGGAACCGTCGGGATTTTTACCGTAATCAAAATTTGCCGCGGTCGGCAGTTTGCCTGTCGTATTTGATGAGCCGAACAGCGAATCATGCTGAGCCTGCAGGGTTGAACCGCCGCCTTTTTCTATAGCTCCTTTTAAATTGCCCGGCCAGTCAGGTATAAATACAAGCAGATATTTTTCGCTCTGGACGATTGTCGATACAAGATTTCGCATATTGTCCGCAGGCAGCGTATCCTGACCGAGAAGGTATCTTTGGATTACAAGAGAATAGAGAGTGGCGAAATTCTTTGCCATAATAGATATACTTTCACGGTCTGCCTGAACTCTGTCCGACAATGCCTTTAAAATCCAGCTTTCCGTCATTTCATCTTTGACCTGCCAGTTAAGGTAAAGGTCAATTCTCTTCTGGGCTATTTCCTTAAGAATCTCGTTTGCTGCCGGCCGTTTCAGCCCGGCTGCGAACTGGGCCAGTAATATTTGGATATCTCCTGACTGTTCAGTTTTCGCCGCGCTCAGCAGTTTCTGGGCAATCTCCTCGGCAAGTTGGCTGTTCTCAGCCGATTCAGTCATATTAAGCTGACGCACCATATTGGCATTTGTCAGACAGTTGACTGCCCAGTAGCGAACCATAACATCTGGATTTTGAAGGTAACCAAAAGCCTCTTTTGAGATTTCGATACTATTGAGGTCATTGACTAAAACCAATAAATTCATCGTCAGGACCTGCTTACGTTGGCCGTCGGGCATTTGGGAAGCTTTGTTGAAGGCCTGGGATACTTGTTTCTGTGCTGCTGTCATAAAGCGGGGGCCGTACTGGATTTGGCCGCTTGCGAGTTCCGAAGTGCCTCGGCTGACTATTATGTTCCGCAGAGAGCTGATATCGGAAAAGTCGATTTTTGCGAGGAATTCTTTAAATGCATCGCCCAGAAAGCCTTCAATAACCTCTGTATCGGAATCGGCTAACGTTTCTTTGCTTCTTACCACGTCTATTTTAGCGGTGCTGACGGCAAAAGCGGGTAAGCAAAAGGAAAAAATTACCAAAAGGGCGGCTATCCTCGAAATGTTAGTCTTTCGCATCGTTAAATATCCACAAAAATTGAAAAAATAGGTAAATTTCTTGACTTAAAAGTAAACAAAACGCCTTTTTATGTCAAGGTTATTTCAACTCCGGACTTAAGATTTTAGGCAATTTTTAGCTGGTAATTGGGACTAAAATCATTAGAATCTGTGGTCTTAGGCATAACGGACTGTCTCGTGTTGACTTATAGATTGGAATTTGATTGAGTGGAACAATATGAAGGGTTTTTGGATAATAATAGTATTGCTTTTGACGGTCGCAGCGGTAGCTGGGCAGAAAAATGACGCTAACAATCCCGCCCAGGTGAAGGGCAATGATTCTAATGATTCTAACAGCGGCAAAGAGCTGTTGAATGTTATGGATGTCGAAGGGCCGAATGTGCCGCAGGGGTACATAGGCGGAGATGCGTTTAATCTCACCTTTGCGCCGATATTAAAGGAATATGTCAATCAGCAGGGGCTTGTTAATTATCCGAAAATGAGAAGATTTCGGGCTCAATTGGATGATGCGATTGAGAGGTTTGCCAATCTCCCCCCTGAAGTTTACATCACCTGGTCGCAGAGCGAAAAAATCGCCTTTTGGATGAATGCTTACAACATCTGCACGCTTAAGGCTGTTATCGACAATTATCCGATAAAACCGTCCAGGTTTATGCTGTTGTTTTATCCAGCCAATAGTGTTATGCACATCCAGGGAATCAGGGACAAGACTTATTTTATGATAATGGGCATACAATATACATTGGTGGAGATTGAGCGGGACGTTTTGCTGGGCAGGTTTGAAGAACCGAGAGTTTTGTTTGCGATAAGTTACGCCACAATGAGTAGTGCAGGG
Source organism: Phycisphaerae bacterium (assembly GCA_026386845.1). Taxonomy (GTDB): domain Bacteria; phylum Planctomycetota; class Phycisphaerae; order Sedimentisphaerales; family UBA12454; genus JAPLMW01. The sequence continues at coordinate 7,671 of JAPLMW010000046.1, read as the reverse complement.
CTCCGACCGGAGCCTTATCTGGGAAAAGTCCTTGAAAAGCAGTTTGATGAGCAGGCAAAAAATTATTTCGCGAGCCCCAATGGCTTCAGGATTGATGAAGCCAGCAAGGTTGTTTATCTTTCGCCGATATTCAAAATGTATCAGTGGCACGAAGATTCGCTTTTGAAACGCTATGGCACAAATCAGTTGTTTCGCCAGTTCCAGCCTGTTGACAGGGCCGTTCTCAACTTCGTCAAGGATTATATCTCCCCTGCGAATGCGGATTTCTTGAAGAAAAAGGAATATTCCATAGAGTATATAAGGTATGACTGGCAGCTTAATGAGCAGCCGGCTGAATAACTATGAGTTTTTTCAAAGGAAAAAGGATTATGGTAAAGAAGAAAAATTGCTGCGATTCGAATTGCAATGGTAATAGCTTTTTATTTACAAGCGAATCTGTAACGATGGGACATCCCGACAAAATCGCAGACCACATATCGGACGCGGTTCTTGATTCGATGCTGGCGCAGGACCCAAACAGTCGCGTCGCCTGTGAAGTGCTCGTTACGACCGGTCTTGTCGTTGTTGCGGGCGAAATAACCTCCAAAGCCGTTGTGGATATATCCGATGTCGTTCGCGATACCATCAAAAAAATCGGTTACACGGATGCCGCTATGGGTTTTGATTATGACAATTGCGGAATCATTGTTACTCTTAAAAAGCAGAGCCCTGATATTTCGCAGGGCGTAACCGAAGGCAAAGGCCTTCATAAGGAGCAGGGCGCAGGCGACCAGGGCCTGATGTTCGGCTATGCCTGCAAAGAAACGCCGGAGCTTATGCCGATGCCTATTTGTCTGGCTCATCGTCTTGTCCAGAGGCTTGCCGATATGCGCCGCTCGGGAAAACTTCCCTGGCTGCGTCCCGACGGCAAAAGTCAGGTAACAGTCGAATACAAAAACGGCAAACCATACAGGATTCATACCGTCGTTGTTTCGACTCAGCATTCCGACAAAGTAAAATACAGCACAATCAGGAAGGAAATTATCGAAAAGGTTATCAAGCCTTCAATGCCCAAAGGCCTTCTCGATTCGAAAACAATTTATCACGTCAATCCTACCGGCCGGTTTGTTGTCGGCGGCCCTAAAGGCGACTGCGGCGTAACAGGCAGAAAAATCATCGTTGACTCTTACGGCGGAATGGGCCGGCACGGCGGCGGTGCATTTAGCGGTAAAGACCCCAGCAAAGTTGACAGAACTGCCAGCTATATGGCTCGTTATATCGCAAAGAATATCGTCGCGGCAAACCTTGCCGATGTCTGTGAAATCCAGCTCTCTTACGCTATTGGCGTTGCCGAGCCTATTTCGGTTCATATTGATACAAGAGGCACCGGCAAAGTCAGCGAGAAAGACCTTGAAAAGGCGATAAGAAAGCTTTTCCCGATGACGCCAAAGGGTATGATAAAACATCTCAAGCTCTTACGGCCGATTTTCGCCCAGACTTCCTATCATGGCCACTTTGGCCGAAATCTGCCGGACTTCACATGGGAAAAAACCGATATGGCCGCCAAACTGCGAAAAACTTTAGGCCTAAAAAAATAAAAAATATTTAGCCCCCGGTTTTACCGGGGGTTCAGAGCCGCGACAGTAATGGAGCGGTATTTGTTTAGCCGTCGCCGGCACGGCGACGTTTTGTCATTCCCGCGTAAGCGGGAATCTAGAATATTTAGGGTCAGAGCCTGGAGACAGGAGTAAAAAGGAAAAATTAAAACTATGTCCGCTGAATTTATTCACGACGATTTTCTTTTGCAGACCGACACCGCGAAATACTTATATCATCAGCACGCCTCGAAGATGCCGATTTATGACTATCACTGCCATTTGCCTGTTCAGCAGGTTGCCGAAGATGTTAAGTTTAAAAACATAACGCAGGCCTGGCTCTGCGGCGACCATTACAAATGGCGGGCGATGAGAACCAATGGCGTCGATGAGTGCTACTGCACAGGCGATGCGAGCGACTGGGAAAAATTCCAGATGTGGGCCCAAACCGTCCCGTCCTGCCTTCGCAATCCGCTTTATCACTGGACGCATATGGAGTTAAAAAGGCCTTTCGGCATCAGCGATAAACTGCTTTGCTCTGAAACGGCAAAGGGAATCTATGATAGATGTAATGAGCTTTTGAAATCGCCGAAATTCAGCGCCCGCGGAATTATGCGGCAGATGAATGTCCGGCTCGTCTGCACAACCGACGACCCTATTGACGATTTGCGCCATCACAGGAAAATCGCTATTGACGGTTTTGAAATAAAGGTCTATCCCGCCTGGCGGCCCGACAAGGGAATGGCCGCCGAGAATACTAAGGCGTTGAACGAATGGATAGACAAATTACAGCAGGCCGCCGATACGGAAATAAAGGATTTTGATGATTACATTGAGACTATAAGAAAAAGACACGATTATTTCCACGCCAACAACTGCCGCCTCAGCGACCACGGCATCGAAACAGCCTTCGCTGAAGATTATACCGCCTCTGAAATTGAAAAAATCTTCGAGAAAATACGAAAAGAAAAAACCATCGATAGTCAGGATGTGCTGAAATTCAAGTCGGCTATGATGTATGAATTCGGCCTGATGGACGCCGAGAAAGGCTGGGTCCAGCAGCTTCATTTGGGTGCCCTGCGGAACAACAACACGAGGATGTTTAAAACACTCGGCCCCGATACCGGCTTTGACTCCATCGGCGATTTTGAAATCGCTAAACCGCTCGCTAAATTTCTCGACAGGCTCGATTCGCACAGCAAACTGCCGAAAACTATTCTTTACAATCTTAATCCTCGCGACAATGAGCTTTTGGCTACGATGATTGGCAATTTCCAAGACGGCCCCGTCTCCGGCAAGATGCAGTTCGGCTCCGGCTGGTGGTTCCTCGACCAGAAGGATGGAATGGAAAAGCATATAAACGCTCTGTCGAATCTCAGCCTCTTGAGCAGGTTTGTCGGAATGCTTACCGATTCTCGAAGTTTTCTTTCTTATCCTCGGCACGAATATTTCCGCAGGATTCTCTGCAACATTCTCGGCAATGACACCGAAGCGGGATTGATTCCGAAGGACTTAAAGCTCCTCGGCCAAATGGTTGAGGATATTTGTTTCAATAACGCTAAAAATTATTTTGAAATGAACGTAGATTAATCAATTAAGGAGATAGCTGATGGACAGAAAAATACTGCTTGGCGAAAAAGACATACCGAAACAGTGGTACAACCTTGCGGCCGATTTGCCAAATCCGCTTCAGCCGCCGCTGGGGCCCAACGGCAAGCCCATAGGGCCGGAAATGCTTGCCCCGGTTTTCCCGATGAACATTATCGAGCAGGAAGTCAGCACGCAGAGGTGGATTGACATTCCGCAGGAAGTGATTGATATTTTGTATCAATGGCGTCCGGCTCCGCTTCGCAGGGCGGCGATGCTCGAAAAATATCTCAAAACGCCTGCGAAGATTTTTTATAAGGATGAAAGCACCAGCCCCCCCGGCAGTCACAAGCCCAATACCGCTGTTGCCCAGGCGTATTACAACAAGGCGTTCGGCATAAAGAGAATTGTGACCGAGACAGGAGCGGGGCAGTGGGGCTCGGCACTCGCCTATGCCTGCAATCAATTCGGTCTTGAGTGCAAGGTTTATATGGTTCGCATCAGTTTCGACCAGAAGCCTTTCCGCAAATTGATGATGCAGGTCTGGGGTGCGAATTGCATCGCAAGCCCAAGTAATCAAACCGAATTCGGCCGAAAAATCCTGAAGGAAATGCCTGATACTCCCGGCTCGCTCGGCATCGCTATTTCCGAAGCGATTGAAGACGCCGTTCACGACCCAACCGGCAAAACGCGATATGCGTTGGGAAGCGTTTTGAATCACGTTATGCTTCATCAGACGATTATCGGCCTGGAAGCCAAAAAGCAGCTTCAAATGGCCGGCATAAAAAAGCCGGATATTGTTATCGCCTGCGCCGGCGGCGGAAGTAATTTTGCCGGTCTTTCTTTCCCGTTTGTCGCCGACAAGATTAACGGCGCCGATATTGAGATTATTCCCGTCGAGCCAAAGGCCTGTCCTTCGATGACTCGCGGCCAGTTCGCTTACGACCACGGCGACACAGCTTGTATGACTCCGCTTCTTGCGATGCATACACTTGGCCACGCCTTTGTGCCAAAGCCCATTCACGCCGGCGGCCTCCGTTATCACGGTATGGCTCCGCTCGTCTGTCAGGCGATTGTTGAAGGTCTGCTCAAGCCAAGGGCTTATCATCAGCTCAAATGTTACGAGTCTGCTATGATTTGGGCAAAGACCGAGGGCTTTATTTGTGCTCCGGAGACGAGCCACGCGATTGCTGCTGTTATTGATGAAGCGAACAAGGCTAAGGAAGAAGGCAAGGAGAAGGTTATTCTCTTTAATTACAGCGGTCACGGTTTGATGGATTTAAGTGGCTACGATGCCTATTTGACCGGCAAATTGACCGATTATGAATTACCGGAATCGGAGTTGAAGGAATCGACTGCGGTTTTGAAGGATTTGCCGAAGCCTCAAGTAAAAAAGACAGGTAAGTGGTAAAATATGTCATTCCCGAGAAGTAATGTCATCCCCGGGAAGTAACTTCGCAGGATTAGCACCAGGGGACGCTTCTCTGGGATCACTACAGGGAATCCAAAAGCCCCCAATTTTATATTGGGGGTTTTCTTTGCGCCGTGGTTAGCCCTGCCATCACTATGGCAGGGTTCGTCATTGCGAGGCCGCAGGCCGCGGCAATCTCGGTTTCATTTAGCCCCTTTGCCTTAATCCGCCATAGCCGGTTTCTTCGTAGCTTTAGCGAAGTAGAATGGCAACGGCGGATTCGGGGGTTCAGAGCTACAATTTCTCCCGCTTTATTTTAGTAAATCTTATAAAACGCCTCTGCGTTGAATTTTATAAAATCTTCAGTTTTATTTGAACTCCTACTTATGACTTGGAATGGCTCCGGCCGTGCAATTTCCGTTTGCAAGTCTTTGGCCGTTTTACTGTTACAACCAAGAATCTTCTGGATGGAATTGGCTGTGATACCTTCACACTGAAAAATCAAAGCAAATTCTAATAATTCCTGAAAGTTAAAGAATTCTTGCTGATAATCATTTGGAGATTGGGAAGCGAAGAAAAAAACAAACAGCGTATCCGTATCAGCAACCGCAGACACAGTTGGACCAACTGTAAGCGACCCTGAAATTGTTATTGATGTGATGTAGGAGTTAATTTCACGCCCGTGCCGCGGCGATGGCTGATGGACAGGACGGCTCAGCTTACAATGGATATTTTGAATCAAAAGTAAACAAACTCACCAACCGTTGTCTCAGCCGCACTTCCCGATTATTCCTGTCTGTTATAATGATTGTGCCGGAGAAAATCGCAAAGGCAAAAAGCACAAATGCCTGATAACATTTTATTATGGGACATTGGAAAAGAATAGGCGTCTTTTGTCTCAAATGCCGACGTCACATCTTAATCGGCAGCACGAATAAACCGATATTCTGATTAAGGATTATACTATACCAATAGGATATTCGGATTATTTGTTTCTAAAGGAGCCGCTGTAGTGGGAAATGCAGCGGATACTAAAATGCTGTTTGACGATGAAATCAAAAATGAACACGGCGATATTTTATCCGATCGCCTGGCAACCTCTTTCCGTATTTGGCTGGAAGCGAGGGACGTGATGAGCCAAGATGTTGCCACTGTTCCGATGGATGAAAGTGCGGTATCGGCTGCAAAGCTGATGTCCAGGAATAACATTTCCTGTGTTGTAGTTGTAAGAAATGAGACTGTTGAAGGCATTCTTACAGAAACAGACCTCCTCAGGAATGTTGCCGGGCAGAATAAAGATTTCGATAAGATACGAAATTCAGAAATAATGTCTTCTCCGGTTATTAGTATAGCCCCCGAGTTGTCGGTGCTTGAGGCGAGCAAGATTATGAAGGAGAAGAACATCAGGCGGCTGCCTATTGTTGATAAAAATAGATTGGTTGGTATTATAACGCAGACCGACCTTGTTCGTGTTCTGACTTTCTACGGCATGTGGAAGAACATTGAAGAGATAATGAGCAGGGATGTGGCGGTGATACAGAGGGGGGAGGCAGTCGCCGATGCGGCGAAAATTATGAATGCCCGCAACTGTTCGTGCATTGTGGTACTGTCAGGCGGCGATGTGGTGGGAATTCTGACGGAAAAGGATATTCTGGAAAAGATAGTGGCGGCAAAAAAAGACCCAGCACGGACAAAGGTAGAGGAGATAATGTCTTCACCGGTGATAAGCGTGCCGCCGGACTATTCCGCGTTCAATTCGAGCAGAATGATGGAGCAAAAGCATATTCGCCGGCTGGTAGTTATGGAAAACGAGCGGTTGTGCGGGATTGTAACTCAAACCGATATTTTCAGGGCGATTAAAAAGAAGCTGGAAAACGATGAAGAAAAAAACCTGAAGTCGCTGGAGAATTCTAAAAACAGCATCTATGCCCTCAACATGGACGGACAGGTAACCTATGTTAACCCAGCGTTTATGAAACTGTTTGAGGTCGGCGACTGTGAGGAATTCACAAATCAGCCTTTTCTGCCGGAACGATTCTGGGTTAATCCTGAAGACAGGGCACAATTTTTAAGTGAGCTGAAAAATGGACATTTGGAACTCAAGGAACTGTCGCTTAAAACTTCCAAAGGCAGCAGAATATACGTTACCATCTTTTATATTCTTACGAAAGACATTCACGGCGAAAACAACGGAAGTCAGGGGATAATTTACGATATTACTCCGCAGAAAGAATTATCGGCTTTGCGAAAGGCGGAAGAGGCGCTGCGAGAGAGCCAGGAGCGTTATCGTCGTATAACAAACGCAGTTACCGATTATATTTACACAGTTCGTTTCGCCAACGGCAGCCCCGTGGAAACGATTCACAGCGCCGCGAGTGTTGCGGTTAGCGGGTACACGCCGGAAGAGCTTATCGCCGATCAGTATTTATGGATAAAGATGGTGCACCCTGCGGACTGCGATATGGTATGCGAGCAGGCTTCGCAGTGCATATCGGGACGAGACGTGGCATCTCTGGAACATCGAATAATTCGCAAGGACGGCACTATGCGGTGGGTAAAAAGCACGCTGGTGCGCCACTTTGACCTTCAGGGAAAACTTTCGTCTTACGATGGCCTGCTGCGGGACATCACCGAACGCAAGCAGGCGGAAGAGGATCTCCTGTTTAAAACTACTTTGCTTGAGGCGCAATCTGAAGAATCAATTGATGGGATTATGGTTGTAGATGACTGTGGAAAAATAATTTTATCCAACAAGCATTTCGGTAATATGTGGAATATACCGCAGCAGCTTTTAGATACGAAAGATGACGAGAAATTACTCCAATATGTATTGGAGCAGCTAAAAGATTCTGATGAGTTTCTTAAAAAGGTAAAATATCTTTATGTTAACAAGGATGAAAAGAGCAGAGATGAAATCCAGCTTAAAGATGGAAAGGTTTTTGACAGATATTCTTCTCCTATGACAGATTCCAATGGTATGCATCGCGGCAGGATATGGTATTTCAGAGATATCACAGATCGCAAGCAGGCGGAAGAAATGCTAATACAGGCCAAAGCCAAGGCAGATGCAGCTAATGAGGCCAAGAGCCAGTTTCTGTC
>JAPLMW010000088.1 GCA_026386845.1 Phycisphaerae bacterium | reverse complement strand
CAAATGTAAGTTCCAAAAAGGCCACGACGGCAGAGTCGATAGCCAACACCTTCGAATGGATTATAACCGCATTTATACTCGCGTTTGTTTTCAGGGCGTTTATCCTCGAAGCGTTTCGAATACCGACCGGCAGTATGGCTGATACCCTGATGGGCGACCACTTCCGTATCTGCTGCACAGAGTGCGGCTACAGCTATGAATATAATTTCAATCCTTATATACAGAAAGGATACCGGACCGCCAGCGTCGCCGGTCTTTATAAATTGATACCTTCGCCGAGATGCCCGAGCTGCGGCTATTATGAAAATTCCAATACGCTTGTTCCAAAATCCAACGGCGACAGAATACTTGTCTTTAAATGCCTTTATCAATTCGCAGAGCCGAAAAGATGGGATGTGATAGTATTTAAAAATCCGAACGGTCCGAAAGAAAATTACATAAAAAGGCTGATAGCCAGGCCCGGCGAAACGCTCGAAATAATCGACGGCGATATATACATCAACGGCGTTTTAGCCAGAAAGCCGCCGAAGGTGCAGGAGGAGATGTGGATGTGTATTTATAATAACGACTATCAGCCGATACGTCCGATGGAAAGCAGGTTTAATGAGCACGCCTGGCGACAACCATTCACAAACGAGAAAGATTCACAATGGAAATATAATTCCGCAAAGCCGACGGAATTTACCCTCGAAAGCGCTGTCGACAAACTTAACATAATGTTTTATGACAGCAGTAAAGGCAATGATTTCCGGGCGGTGTATGCTTACGGCGACCCGCGATTCTACGACAATATTCCCTTTTGCAGCGACCTGATGATGAATTATTACGCAAGATTCAATGCCGATGGCGGAATAGCGGGAATCGGTCTTACAAAATATGAAACGCTCTACAAGGCTTATTTAAGTCATCAGGGCGAAATGATAATCGAAAAGGTCGATTCGCTCGGTAAAACAACCGAACTTATACGCAAGGAAATAGCGCCACCCACAAAAGACAAGTCTTTCCTTGTCAGGTTTGCGAATGTTGACCATCAGCTTATCTTTGAAATCGATAAAGAGAAACTCGTTTATGACCTCGGCACAGGTAAAGACGACGCCGGTCAGCGGATGAGCGACGTAGAGCCGAAGGCGATAGTTTTCGGTTCGGGCAGTCTGATACTTTCACACATCGCCCTGTATCGGGATATACATTATCTCGGCACTCGGCCTGATTCGCGTCAGCCTGTCGACCGCGCAGGCGAGAATAATCCCTTCACGCTCGGAAATGACGAATACTTTGCTATGGGCGACAATAGTCCCGACAGTTTCGATTCTCGCCTATGGAACGTTGAAGGCATCGGTAACAACGGCAGCAGTTATCGGATGGGAATTGTGCCTCGTGATTATCTGATCGGCAAGGCTTTTTTTGTTTATTGGCCCGGCGGTTTCAGAGTGAATGAATCCAGACTGGCGATTGTTCCAAATGTAGGCCTGATGAGATTTATTTACGGCGGGAAGGATTAAGCTGTCGACTGCCGCTTTGGTTTTTACCCGGCAGACATCATTGTCGTTATCTCGAGGCAACTGCTTATAACTTTAATAAGACGGTTTTTATCTACGGGTTTCGGGATATAATCGTCGCAGCCGGCCGCCAGACACTCCTTTTTATCCTCCTCATCTATACCGGCAGTCATAGCAATTATCGGAGCTTTCACTCCAAGGCTGCGAAGTCTCCTGGCCGCAGTGCAGCCACCCATTTCCGGCATCTGCATATCTATAAAAATCAACTCAAATTGCTGCTTTCTGACTGCCTCGCCTACCTCGACACCATTGGCTGCAATAGTTACAACAAAACCGAGTTTTTCAAGCAGCAGTTTTATCAGCGTTTGATTCGTCTTGTTGTCTTCAGCAACAAGCACCCTGCCTGAGAATTCAGTCCGCAGATTGTCCCGACAGTTAGAATGACCTGTTTCAATTATACGCTCAATCTTCTCATCCGTCTGCCTGTCCGCAACACTTTCAGGTGCGGGCTGCTGCTGGCCGGCGGCTATGTCTGCCGGTAAGGTAATTCTGAAAATCGAGCCTTTTCCCATCTCGCTTTCGACGCTTATATCTCCTCCTATCAGACCGGCAAACTGTTTTGTTATCGTCAGTCCCAATCCAGTGCCGTCGTATTTGCGCGTCGTGCTGCCGTCAACCTGTGTGAATGCATCGAAGATAATACTTAGCTTATCCGCCGGTATTCCAATGCCTGTATCGATAACTTCAAATACTATAAACGGCTTGTTCTCTTTTTCTACCTGCTTAACAGCGATTTTTACGTATCCCTGCTCCGTGAATTTTATGGCGTTGCTTACAAGATTAATAAGGCATTGCTGCAATTTTACAATGTCCGATATGATTAAACGCGGTACATCCTCCGCAAATTCGATTTTAAGTTCGAGCTTTTTGGCTTTTGCGGCGGGATTCATCAGCGATTCGACATTAGCCAGCATCGCTCTGATATCACATTCGACGTTCTCAATCTTTATTTTGCCCGTTTCTATCTTCGAAAAATCGAGAATATCGTTAATGAGCCGTAACAGATGTTTGCCGCTGCCGAGAATCATTTTAATGTATTCTTTTTGCTGCTCTGTCAACGGCTCTTCCTCAAGCACCTCACTGAAACCTATGATGGCATTCATAGGCGTTCTTATTTCGTGACTCATATTTGCCAGGAACTGGCTTTTTGCGGCATTGGCTTTTCCGGCCTCGGCAGCCATTTCCTTCGCCGTGGCGGTTGCCTTGAGAAGTCTTGCGTTTATCTGTTCAAGCTCATTTTTAGCCTCGACAAGACTGGCTTTTTCCTTTTTTCTTTCGATGGCATATCTTATTGTTCTGACAAGGGTGTATGCAAGGCCGTCGCCCTTTACCAGATAATCTTCGGCACCGTTGCGTATAGATTCAAGACCGGTCTCCTCATCATCAAGCCCTGTAAGCACAATAATAGGCACATTGGGAGCAGCGATGGAAACTTTCTGCACGTTTTCCATCCCCCTGCCGTCCGGCAGATTAAGGTCGAGCAGAATAATATTAAAGCAGTTGTCTTTGACAAACTTTCCAAGAGCCTCTGTAATCGTCTGTGCAGATTCGACATTAAACCTTATCAGATTTGCCGACTTTGCCAGAACAATCTTGACGAGTCTCCTGTCCAGTTCATCATCGTCAACTATTAATACATTTACTGATTTGTCTGTCTGGCTCATGAGTTACTCGTCTGCAAATAGTAAACCAATAATCTGTCAAGGTCTGCATAACTTCCTGGAAATCGGTAAGATTCACGGGCTTTTTGATGTACCCTGCGGCATGCAGCTTGAAGCTTTCGAGTATGTCCTTGTCTGAATCACTTGTAGTGAGAATAACGACGGGTATTGCCCCAAATACAGGGTCAGCCTTCATTTGTCTCAGGAATTCCTTACCTCCCATACCCGGCATATTTAAATCGAGCAGAATAAGGTCCGGCAGAGCATCGTCATGATCTTCCATCTTATTCTTTTCGAGATATTCGAGAGCCTCTTCAGCGCTGGATGCCACCACAGGCATATTGGCAATTCTCTGCTCCTTAAGCGACATTTTTATAAGCTTCTGGTCGCCAAGGTCGTCTTCCACCAGCATAATCGTAACCGTTTTGTAGATGTCCATCTTAATTCCTCATCAAATTGGTTTCCAAACGTTAAACCGTCCAATCAAACTTTCAATACTACTGAAGTTAAAAACCAGTAGCGGACTAATTTTCTAAGTATCTCATTGAACTCCGCGGGCATAGCGGCTTTCTGTATATAACCCGCTGCCTGCAGTTTATAACATTCCTTTATGTCGGCTTCCGAATCCGAGGTCGTAACCACGACAACAGGAATGGCAGACAGTGCACTATCCGCCTTGATTCGTTTTAAAAATTCCTTACCGCCCATTCCGGGCATATTCAGGTCGAGCAGTATCAAACAAGGTTTTTGATGTTCTTGGGGCTCCTGCTCGCACATCTGAAGATAATTCATTGCCGATTCACCATTGGGGGTAATCATCAGCTCAAGCTCACAACCCTGGTTCATAATAGCTGTCTTCATTAGTTTCTGGTCCCCCGGGTCGTCCTCTACCAGAAGAACCAACGTTCGTTTTTTATCATTTTCCATATCAGCTCCCTTTCCCACAAATCTTTTGTTGTCGGCTGTGAATTAGTCCTTCCGTTGCCGGTTCTCTTCTAACCGGCACCGTAAACCCAAATGGGATTCTTATCAGAACCCAGATACATCATTTTCGCTCATCAGTTATAATCGTAAGATTTCAGGTATCACTAAACAATCTTAAAGGCCGTCTTATAAACCGACTAATATTATACGACAAACTCTATTTCACTTTTAATTGTTTTTGTTACCGGACCTTTAAAACTCATACTGCTGCAACTCTATTTTTTGTTTTCCGCAATGACAGATGCTGATTTTTCTGCACAGGGCACCGTAAACCAGAACATAGAACCTTTATCTGGTTGGGATTCGACGCCGATTTGGCCGCCGTGCCGCTCCGCTATTTTCTTGCAGACCGCAAGGCCGATACCCGTACCTTCATATTCGCTTCTCGAATGCAGCCGCTTGAACATCGCGAATATCGCTCCCTGATACTCAGGGGCAAT
>JAPLMW010000075.1 GCA_026386845.1 Phycisphaerae bacterium | reverse complement strand
ACGAGACGTCATAACTTCCAATACCCTGCGAGTGCGTGTGCGTAATCATAACCGCATTCGCATTAATTGCAAAAAATACTACTAAACAAATTGTAATTAACTTCTTCATAATTCTTCTCCAAATTAAATTTTTACTTTTTTATTTTTTTATCTGCACAAAGCAGTTTTACTTCTTCTTTATTTTTTTCTACGAATGAGACTCAAAGCGCCAAGACCAAGAATTGCAATCGTTGCCGGCTCAGGAATCGGTAGAGGTGGTGTCGGCAGTCGAACTAAGTAGTCCTGACCGTAGATTGTGCTGGTTGCGACAAGGTTCAAATCAAAATAGTCTTCGTCGCCGTTCAACCCGTCAAGCCAGGTATTGGCTGTAGCAGCCTGTTCGATGGTAGCACGGAAACCTGTACCAGTGGGTTTAGTGGTAACGTCCCACGCAGTGGCGCCGGTGTTGGTTTCGTAAACAATCTCCCATACGGCAGCGCCGAAGGCTTCCGCCAGTCGTTTATTTGTAGTAGTTGGGTTGGTGACCCAGTTGGGGTCAAAATGTCTGCCCCAAAGCTCGCGAATATAGTCGGCTTTGGTTCCCATAGGTGTGCCATACTGAACCGGCAAAGGCGCTTCTTCCAGGGGAAGGATATCTACTGTGCCATTATAGGCACCCTGAGTCAGTTCGATACAAAAGCCCCAATTCGGAACCAGCGCACCCAACAAACCGGTGCCGCCCATATTAGTCCACGAATAGATGCCCGTGTAATAGGTCCCGCCGTTAAGGCCGCCGCCCCAGAGCTGGCCTTGGTCAGAAAGACTGTTATTGTGATTCTGGATGTTTGCAGTGCCGAGAATTGTCGCACTTGCTGTCGAAGTCAGTATAACACCGAGCAAAACAACTGCTGCAAAAATTTGCACCGCTCTATTTATCTTTAATTTTCTTTTCTTCATTACCTTTCTCCGTTTGCTGTTTCGTTTTTTTTAGAGGGCCAACTGAGCCCTCTTACCGTATAGTTCCAATCACTGTCTTTTCTTATGCATCACTTCATCACTATTCTTCTTAAACTCCTTTGTTTATACCCATCCTGTGGGTTAACTCCGTCCCTTACTTTTTTCTGCGAATGAGACTCAAAGCGCCAAGGCCGAGAATTGCAATTGTTGCAGGCTCAGGGATTTGCACGGATGCTTCGTTGTATACACCAACCCCAAAATACCCTGCGTCCCCTTCGGCAAAATACATTTCTACCATCAATGTGCCGTCCAGAGTATCCATCCCACACACAGTAATTTCAAGTTCTGCTATGTCTTCGTCCCCCTCAGACGTGGAATCGTTCGTTAGCCATAACTCTGCTCCTGCATAACCAGATGTCCAAGGGAATTCGCCTTCACAATCTGTAAGTAGTTCCTGCCAGAGTTCGTAATCGGCTGAAATTTCTACCCATCCATCCGAAGTTGCAGTGAAATGACCATCGCGATATGCATAGGCCTCAGCATATGCCCATAGTGTAGTGGTTTCTGCAATCGCATACACCTCTTCGTATAAATAGTCATCGCTGGTATAAGCATCGCCGTATGAATCGCCTATCGAGGCAGAAGCGGATGTGTCCGTCCATTCCGACTCACTCTGGGGATCCTCATCAGAGCCGGTAGCATCTTCTACATAGGCGTACGATTCACTGCCTTTATCACCCCACGTAATATCTCTGGTTATGGTCAGCGATGCCCAATCTATCCCAGCTTTACTTGTACTTGTTGAGACCGCTCCAGCATGGACGCCGGCGGCAATAACCAGCACAACTAAACAAATTGCAATTAACTTTTTCATTTGAGTTTTTCCTTTCCTTATTTCCATAAATTTCCTAAATACTTTCCATTAACAATTAACTTCTTCACATACATACTCATCCGCCTTTGCTGAAACTACGGCAGACAAGGCGGATATATCCACCTCTTCCTCGCAAAAATACTGTTTGCAATTGTGCACGATGTGCTCCTGGTGGTGTTTGCGGCGATTGGATAACGACAATGCAGCGATTCCCAGCGCCCCCCAGACCAGCGCGGTTATGTCGGCAATGATAGTGTCGCTGAGCGAAACGTCCCAGTCATAGGGGTCAAATGATTGCGGCTGCATCTGATTGGCATTTGCCATGCCGCCAATTGCCAAAATCATCGCTGCTGCCAAACAAATCGTAATTAACTTTTTCATTTAAGCTTCTCCATTTACTCTTTGTTTTTTTGTTCCAATTTTTTTAACTTCCTTTAATAACTTCTTTCCGCATTTACATACATTGCTGTCCGGTCTATGTTGTTCGGTCTTACATATCCGCCGTCGTCCATTAAGGACTATGGCGGACAAGCCCAATATTTTTTCACACGTTACTGAATCCCGCCTCCTTTCTTCCTTGATATGTGCCAGGAAAACAGTCTTCTCCGTGTTTATTGGTATTTTTTTCCTTCGCAGGAAGGCTGATAGACCTATTGATGTTGATGATGAAATTGCGGGTGCTATGGGTTTGTAGATAGACAGACTGTAATGATGGAATAAATGAGGGGAATAACGGCGCAGCAACTGCGCAGAAGTGAAAACAAATAATATCCGTACAACTTCTTCTTTTAATCCGCATAACTTCTTCTCAACAATCCTAAACGTGCTTCTTAGGTTTTCCTGTTTCTCTGCTGCCGAGACTAAAATTAAAAAATCAGCAGCCCCGCATTGACATAATGCGGCTAATTAATCCTGTAGAATTCCAGATGAATTAAAAGAAACTGGTTTTCAAACAGCGCAAAGCCTAAAAACGCGCGCAAAATCTGCGCAAAAGCTTTGGTGTTTTCTCCTTAATCAGTGGATAAATGCTGAAAAACGCGCAAAAACCCTGTTTTCCCAATAGCGCGTTTTCTCCGAACTCCCTAAATGTGTTTTCTCAAACTCCCGTTTTCTCGTTCCACCCCTATTATGAGATGAATTATACCACAAACAGTATAGGTTTGTCAAGATAAAAAATCAGATATTTTTTATAGAGGGGTTTTACCGCGAAATTATAGGACGTTGTTAAGCGGTGAACTGTAAAGAAAAAAGGGCTTTTGCGAAGGCCCGATATGCCGTGGAAGAGACAAGGCTTTTAGGCCTTATATTGCCTTTTACGCGATTTGTAGAGCGTAAACATTACGCCGATGCTCAGCATAGCAACTGTCGCAGGCTCAGGAATTAACTGGACGGCTATCGCATTGCTGAGGACATTCTTTTCTATCCAGGCAGATGAGCCGGAGCCGCTTATGGCAAATAAATTATTTTCGAGTGTAATCTTAATATGTGTCCAGCCTGCCGGGACAATGTCAAGATACGTCCAGGCCTGCCACTGGCCATTTGGGTCGGCTGGAGGCCTTTCAGGGAGGTCGGTTATAAGGCTGCTGCTTAAAGTATCCGCCGTGTCCAGATTTTCGACGGACAATGCACCTGAAACCTGAACCAGGCCGCTGCCTGAAATGCCATAGTTGCCATATTCTGTAATTGAAATATTCTGAAAACTGAAACCTGAATGGGCAGTCAGTTCAAATTCAAGACTGTCAGAAACGGAATTGGTTTCCCTGTCAAGACTCTCTGCTCTGAACATTGAAGGAAAGAACACTAAGTTGTTTCCGCCGACAAGAATCGGGTCGCCAAACAAACCGTAAAGACTTTGGCCGTTTTGCCAGTCGAAGAAGTCAGCGTTCCCTGTCGGATTGCTCCAGACAACTGCCTGAGCGGCTGAGAACACAAATAAAACAATTGCCGCGACAATAAACTTTATTTTCTGCATACTACCCTTATAAATATAGTTTTTCCCTGTGTTTTGCCGCCAAAGGCAGCGAAACCCCCTGAATTTAGACCGTAAGCCCCAAAAGCTGCACTGTGGGTGCAGAAGGACTTTCCTTATCTTTCACGAGTAAAATATAATAAATAAGTTGAGTGGAGTCAAAAAGGGCGGGTTCTTTTTAAAAGGGCAAAAATGCCTGTTGCCAGCAGGGCGATTGTTGCGGGTTCAGGAATTGTATAATCGTAAACAATGGTTACATTGCCTGATATACTTGCGGGAGTATTTATAAGATATTTAATGTCGCCGGAGCCTGTGTAATTGGACCACGGAGAAACGCTGACAATAAAATCATAGGAGCCAGTTCCCAGATATGGTCCCCAGAGAGAGTTATCTACATAACCTGAGTTTGAATCGAAAACAAAGCCGCCATTATATTCGTTCCCATCAGGCGGCAGAGGGCTGTAATCATTGGCCTCATCATCGACATTGCTGCTGAGGATTATTGATAATAAATTATAAGCTTGAATTTTGTTTGGAATAGAACCGAGTGATACATCTGCTGAACTAAAATCGGCGTTTGCGCCGAATTCAAAAGTTCCGCAAGCGTTACTATTGGCGTCATTGTCAATTATAATTGTGCCGCCGCTGGTTTGTAAAGTAAGCGAAATATAGATGGAATTAAGATTGCCAAGAGCCGGATTAAACTTGTTAAAAGTCAAAGTCCGGTAGAAATTAGATGTTCCATTAAAGTCTTTTATATGAACATCTGTCGCAGCAAAAGCCGGTGCGGCAGCTGCAAGAAAGATAGCGACAAGGAAGGTTAAGAATTTTTTCGGCACATTAAATCTCAGACTCCGATTCTCCGGTTTTTTATTTTAGCCGTATTTCTTTCTTCCAAGAATTGTCAGCCCGCCGAGGGTTAGAAGCCCGATTGTAGCAGGTTCGGGTACTTCAGTCTGGCTGTAGAACTGGAAGAACTCGCTGATGTGTGCTGAACCAATGTTGCCGCCGGTGACAGAAAGGTCCTTGCTCCATATCCAGATTTCTTTGGTTGGTGCGAACTCAGCATCGTCCTTCAAAAAAGCGCCGCCGTCATTAGCGAACTTGGAGCAGCTAAGTGAGGCAATTATGTTGCCGAATGGTGCATCCCTAACAGTTTCACCAACGACGATTCCGCCGTTGCCAGTGGCTGAAGCGCCGCTGATGTCCATCCCAACGTCCTTGATAAAATAGTTATCGTATTCGGGATCGGACAGGATAGAAATCTTAAACTTTAAATCGGTGTTGACGTACTGGTTTGGCCCCGCAATCCATGCAAACTGAAACCTCAGGCCATAGTCACCTGTCGTGCCGTTTTGGCCACCCTGAACGAACACCGCGTCGGCAGTTGGAGTGATTGCTCCGTTTATGGCGAAGCCGGAGAAATCAATATCCGAAAGTTTTTTGTCGCCAAAGATGAGGGAATTATCCAGCAGGGAACTTAGCGAGACCGAGTTCGTGCATGGTATCCACGGAATCGACGAGGCTGATGCGGCAGTCGCTATAAAGATTACTGTAAGCAAGAGAAGTATTGAACAATGTTTTTTCATTGTTTTTTCTTTTTTCCTTTTTCTTTAAGAGATTATATTTATCGCTTTAAACTTGCCCGCCTTCGGCGGGAACGCGCGCAAAGTCTCTAACGGATAACTCTTCTCTCGGCTTAAAATATGAAGATTTGCCTAAAACCCGCATTCAGCGGACAAATCAGCGCACAAAGAAAAATCCAAGCTGAATAACGAGACGCTTTGTGCTATAACCCTTAACCTGCCCCAATTATGGAAAGACAAAATTCAAGCTGGATACTAATTTTTCGCAAAAATTTTTCTAAAATTTACGAGAATAAGGAGCCCCGATTTATCGGGGCTCCGGGTTTTTATATAAAAATCCTTTTTCCACGAGATGTTATTTGCTGCTTTTTCTCTTTAGGAGGGCAAAAGCGCCTGTGCAAAGCAGGGTAATAGTTGCGGGTTCCGGAATATTTATGGTCGTCATAGTGGGAATCGACACCAAAGCGTTTATAGCCAGGGCCCGGCCGGTCAGGGTGCCGCCGCCAAGGGTAATGCTCTGGTCCGCGAGAATGGTTCCGGCGAAGGTGTTAGTGCCACCGATGGTTGCGGAACTGCCGACCTGCCAGAACACATTGCTGGCCGATGCGCCATTAATCAAGGATACTATGGCGCCTTCTGGCGTCGTCAGGCCGGTGCCGATCTGGAAGACCCACTGTGCGTTGGGATTTGATTGACCATCCAGCGTCAGAGTGCCGGCCGTCCAATTCGCAGTCGAAGTATATTTGTAAACTCCCTGATTAAGAGTCCTTCCACCCAGGTCCAGGCCGGTCAAATCCTGCGCGCCAGTCATGGCCTTGAGAATGCCGTATGCGAGATTCGCGTCCGCGTGGGCTTGAGCTTTCAAGGTGGGGGATTCGCCGGCGAGGTACAGGTTACCAGTGACCATTGAAGCCGTGATTCCATCCACCGTTTGTGTTGGGGAACTGCCTACGTCACCAGTAATCAAAGCTCCCGTCCCGGCGCAGGTCACACCACTGCCGCCCAGGACTGCGAAATTAGTCGCCGCACCCAGATTTATTGTGGCCTGTGATGTGCCGATTGCCGCCACAGCTACTACCAGGAATGCTGTTGCAATAATTAAAAAACGTTTCATGTAAATATCCTTATTACTTTTTTCATTTACTATTCTTATTTATTTTTTTCTTCTTAGAAGGGCAAAAGCGCCTGCACAAAGCAGTGTAATTGTAGCCGGTTCAGGAATGGTGTAATCGTAAGTAACGGTTCCATTCAATGAAGCATCTGTAACCTGGCTGGCCGTGGCATTGCCGCTGGTGAAATGCAACCATGTTGACGTAAAAGTGCTGGCGTTTAGCAAAATATTGCCGGTCCCACTGAACGCGCTAAGTATCGCAGGAGTTGTGTATATATCGTAAGATGAGCCGCTCTTGGTGAGCGTGCCTGAAGTTACGCTGCCATAAAGATCGGTAAACGTAAATAGAGGGCTCATAAGGTCGAGACCTGATGAATTCTGAACAGTCGTTACCACTTCAGTTTTTACATCACCGGTTGCGTAGCTATTAGAGTCAACGGTTATTACGGTGCTCATCACACCATTAACATCGAGTCTTACGCTGTTTAGAATTCCCAGTGAGGAATCGAACTTCTGAAACGCCAAGGTGTTTGACCAATTGGTTCGCGTTAAAGGAACCGGTGTGCTGGTGTTATATGAGATTGTCGTAGCAAAAGCGGGCACAGCCGTGATAATGAAAGCAACGGCAAGGAAGACTAACAATCTTTTTGTCATTTCATACCTCACTTTCTAAATAAGAGGTTTATATTTATCGCTTTAAAAACGCGCGCAAAATCTCTAACGGATAACTCTTCTCTCGCTTAAACAATAAAGATTTGACTAAAATCCGCCTCCAGCGGACAAGTCGATTCACAAAGCAATGCGAAAAAACAAACCTAAGCTGGATAACAAGACGCTTTGTACAATAACCCTTAACCTGCCCCAATTATGAAGAAACAATATTCAAGCTGAATAATAAAATACTTTATACAAGAACTCTCCGCCTAACCCCAATTGTTATAGGTATTATATCACAACGAAAATAGAAATGCAAGAGAAAAATGGGGTTTATAAAAGATTTTTATTAGGACGTGCTCGGGTTCATTATTTGGTTAGATACGCAGGTCTGTTCCTGCCGTTAATGGCGGGCAAAAATTTTGCCCAAAAAGCCTTGTTTGCGGGTATGTGTACCTTGATGGATTTTTTCGAGGTGTTTTTGCACCATTTCGGGCACTTCATAAGCATTGAAAGGTTTTACGATGTAATCAATAGCGCCTTTGTTAATGGCAAAATCAATATCCTTGGAATCATCTTTGGAGGTAAGCATTAATACCGGAATGTGCATTGTATCGCTGTTGTGTTTCAACTCTTCCAGCGTCTCCATACCGTCCATTTCCGGCATCATCCAGTCCAGCAGTATAATATCAATCTCTTCAGATTTGGCGATGTCAAGGCCGTCATAACCGCTGGCAGCGGTAAAGACCTTAAAACCCTTACCGGCCAGGGCGTTCTGCAAAAGCGACCTTATCATCGTATCGTCGTCAATGACCAAAACTGTTATGGATTCTAACATATTATCACTAATGTCGGCTTAAATGCCTTGCGGTATTACTAAAATTACGATAAAAATTCTTCATACCGAGTCCTATAAAACAACTTGTTTTATGGCCGGTGAATGTGGTATTTTTTATGACAAAAATATACCTAAGAATAGAAATATGCGAGCGATAGTTCAAAGAGTAAAAAACGCACAGGTATCTGTAAACGGCGGCATAATCGGCCAGATAGGCAAAGGGCTGCTTGTTTATCTTGGCGTGGGCAGGGACGACGATGAAACAGACGCTGTATTTATTGCCGATAAGATTGTCAATCTTCGAATCTTTGCCGACAGCGAGGGCAAAATGAATCCTGTTAGAGACAAGGCATCAGAGATGCCTGACGGTCGTCAAGGACGACCTGTCTCTAACAGGATGAATTTAAGCGTAAAAGACACGGCCCTTCGACTCCTTCGGCAAAGCTCAGGACAGGTCGGCTCAGGGCAGGCGGGGCAGATACTTGTAATCAGCAATTTTACGCTTTTCGGGGACTGCCGAAAAGGCAGAAGGCCGGGCTTCGATTTGGCCGCCCAGCCGGATATTGCGGAGAAACTATATAAAAAAGTAGTTGAGCTTGTAAAAGCCGAAGGGCTTGAGGTGCAAACAGGAGTTTTTGCAGCGTATATGGATGTTACGGCAGCTAATGACGGACCAATCAATTTTCTTTTAGACAGTAAAAGACAATTTTAAACCTTAATCATTTCCGTTGATTGAAGACAGGTCTTGGATTAAAATGCTTTCCTTTTAGAGGCTCACCCTCACACCAAATTATGTTGGTGAGGGAAAAATATTTAATGGAAAAATGGAATTATTTTATCGAAAATACAAAGTTTAAAACTATCATATTTGGTGTGAGGGTAAATGTCTGAAAACATAAAAGAGCAAGTTGAGCAGCTTAAACGCGGGACGGTTGAGATATTCAACGAGAATGAACTTGCCGAGCGGCTTGCCGAGGCGGCGAAGAGTAAACGACAGCTCCGCGTCAAACTCGGTATGGACCCTACCGCGCCGGATATTCATCTTGGGCATACCGTTGTTATGCGAAAAATGAGGCAGTTTCAGGATATGGGACATAAGGCCGTCCTGATTATAGGCGATTATACAGCCCGCATCGGCGACCCGACCGGGCAGAATACCACAAGACCAATGCTCTCGCCCGAACAGATTGAAAAAAACGCAAAGACTTATATCGCCCAGGCAGGCAAAGTCCTTGATACATCAAAAGAGAAATTTGAAGTCCGGCCGAACAGCAAATGGCTGGCGGATTTGAGGCTTGCCGATATTATAAAACTTACCAGTTCAACAACTGTTGCGAGAATGCTTGAACGGGATACTTTTGCAATCCGCTATAAAGCAGGTGATGCGATTAGTATGCACGAATTTCTATATCCGCTTATGCAGGGATATGATTCTGTTATGGTAAAGGCGGATGTTGAACTTGGCGGGACTGACCAGACATTCAATAACCTTGTCGGAAGGGATTTGCAAAGGATTAACGGCCAAAAAGCACAGATTGTAATTACAATGCCGATACTCGTCGGGCTTGACGGCAAAGAGAAAATGAGCAAATCGAAAGGTAATTACATCGGCGTTACCGATGAGCCAAAGAATATGTTCGGCAAAGTAATGAGCATAAGCGACGATATGATGGAAAACTATTTTACGCTGCTGACCGAAATACCTGCCGACAAGATTAAAGAGCTTGTCAATCCACAAAAAACGCATCCGAAACAGGCAAAGGTGCTTTTGGGCAAGACGATTATAAAGCAATTTTACGATGAGGCTACGGGCGAGGCTGCCGCTGCGGAATTCGAGAAAGTCTTCGCTCAAAAACAAATACCGCAGGATATGCCGGAAGTTAAAATATCAGGCGAATCCATAACGGCGGCGAAACTTCTTTCGGCCTGCAAACTTGTCGCAAGCGGCGGAGAAGCGAAAAGACTTATCGCCGGCGGCGGATTGACAATAAACGGCGAAAAAATTACAGACCCGAATAAAGCAATAACGCCGGCAAATGGAATGATTGTCCGAGCCGGAAAACTTAAATTCGCGAAATTATCGGTAAATTAAATGAAACTGCCCCAAATAAAGAATCCAGATAAGTATGTTGACCTTTATGTGGTTGACTTTAGCGACCATAGCGGAGTCGGATTTACCGCCCAAGAAGTCGCGGAACTGCTCGAAAGCGAGAAATTCAAAGATGTGAAAGTTTATAGAATCTATAAGGCTTATCCTGACGGCAAAATGGAGTTGAAAGGTGTGCCGAGCGGGATATTTCAGCTTGAAGCGGGAATGTTTTTCTATGAATTTGACGAAACTACTGCTAAAGGCGATTATAAAAAATTGATAAACGCTGCTGTCGCAAACGCACCGCCGGCAAGGGCAAAGGTTCATCTTGCGAAATACAGCTCCGCTAAGGGATGCCTTACGGCAGATGAAAAATTTGCTACCGCCCTGATTTTCCCTGCTGAATACGGAGACCTGTTCAGCAAATGGCTGCTTGACGTTGATTACAAAACAGCCGGGCCTGCGGAAGGGGGGATTGAAGCGGTAAAAAGATATTATGCCGATTCGCCGGAAATTTTGCAGAGACATCAATTATTCGGGCAGCAGAAATTTGAAAGTATGACAGGGGCAGAACTTCTGGCTGCGACAAAAATGGCAGTTGCAAGATGAATCCCGCACCTTCTAAATATTCATCCCGCACCGAGAACTATTAATAAAAAAATGGTGCGGGATTCAATATATTATTTGTACTTTTCAAAGAATCGAAAACGCAATAGAATCATAAAAGGATTAAAGAAGACTGAATGTAAAGAAGGTGCGGGATGAAAAGAATTGAAAATTTAAAATTTAAAATTGAAAATTGTGGAATTTCATTCCTATTAGTTGTTTCTTCGTTATTCAAACGAAAAACAACAGCAAATGACATAAGAAAGATGGAATTTTCCGCTTCAACGCAGCGATTGGGGCTGTCTTTCACAGAAAAAATCAGAAATGTTTTTCGTTACAAATGGATGCGAAAAGCAGAAAAATAATTTTTTCATATTTTTCCGCAATAAAATCTGTTTTTATTCGTCTTTGTATCTGTAGGGTAATCTAACCAGGAAATTCAGATTAAAGGAGTTTTTCAAATGACAGCGAAATTTAAACTATGTTTATTGATTTATTGTTTGGTTGTTTTCTGCTCAGTATTAAACGCAGCATCGCCGGATAAGAATGTTATTCTTATCGGGTGGGACGGGGCACAAAGGGAGCACGTAATTCAGGCTCTTGAAAAGGGCCAATTGCCAACCTTGAAGAAACTCAGCAAAGAAGGAAAACTCGTAAAAATCGATATCGAAGGTGAAGCGGAGCAGAAAATAAAAATAACCGACGAAAACAGGGCAAAATATGAAAAGATGACTCAACCGAGAAAGAACAAGGAAGGCAAAGTAAATAAACCGGATGGGAAAATTATAGACCAGAACGGCGTTGAGTATTATTTTGTTCCGGGCAAGCCTCATTACAATATGAGCAAAAATACAGACCTCTTTGAAAACGGTCTGGTACTCGATGAGAAAGTGGGCAAAAGAGTGATAGAGCTTATTGAACAAAACAAGGACAAAAGATTCTTTTTCTTTGTACACTTTGCCGAGGTTGACCATTCAGGACACAAATCAGGAGAGAACTCAAAAGAATATAACGATGCGCTTATCTCGAATGATAAATGGACGGGAAAAATTATCGACAAGCTCAAAAAACTCGGTATCTACAAAAAAACGCTTATTTATATAACCGCAGACCACGGTTTTGATGAAGATCAGACCGGTCACGGTAACGCCCCTTATGTTTTTCTTGCGACTAATGCCAAGAATATTATCCGTGACGGCAGAAGACAAGATGTAGCTCCGACAATACTTGAGGCTTTTGGATTGGATTTGAGCCAAATAGAGCCAAAACTTGATGGAATTCCGCTGACTAAGGAAGATAACAGAACAGCGGCTAAAATTGGGCCGACGGAGATTAAAAAGAAAGTAAAAAAATCAAAGACCGATTAAATCAGGCGTTTTTGCCGCAGCATTTTTTGTATTTCTTGCCCGAACCGCAGGGGCAGGGGTCGTTTCTGCCGGTTTTGGGCTGCTCAAGTTTTATCTGTTTTACTTTCGTTGCTTCGCCCTGAGGAGCCTGTGCTGCGGCGCGCTGTCGCTCGGTCATTTCAAACTGGCTGACTTCTTCATGTTTTGTCTGGCCTGCCTGCCAGACGTTTCTTGCCCTTGTGCCTGCATCAAGTCGAACCTTGAAAATGATGTCGGTTACCTTATCCTCTACCGAATCGAGCATTTCGCTGAACATCCGGAAGCCTTCCTGCTTGTATTCAATCTTCGGGTCTTTTTCGGCATAGGCCCGCATAAAGATGCTTTCCTTCATATGGTCCATGGAATACAAATGGTCCTTCCAGACGGAATCAAATATCTGCAAGAGAACATATCGCTCAAGCTCTGCCAGCTCGCTTCTCAGGAAATCTTTGCCGGCAGCAAGCAGTTTTTCTTTAACAGTTTCCTTGTCTTCGAGTTCGTCGGGTTTAAAAGTCGCCTTAAATCTTTTGTTTGCCCAGTCAACAAGCTGCTCGGTTGTTAAGCCGGCAAGCCGGCCGTCAATTTCTTTTTCCAGACCTGTTTTATGATAATCTTCGCTGATTTTCAGCAGCTCTTTATGAACAGAGGCCGGCGAGGTATTCTGAAGATAAG
This sequence comes from Phycisphaerae bacterium, assembly GCA_026386845.1. GTDB lineage: Bacteria > Planctomycetota > Phycisphaerae > Sedimentisphaerales > UBA12454 > JAPLMW01. Next base: position 19,693 of record JAPLMW010000075.1, on the reverse strand, counting down.
AGACAGAAAGATTTGCGCCGAATTTTTCGTTTGCCCATTTGGCGAGATTTTCAAAGGCATAAACATTTATGCCGTCAGGGCGGTAGGTCATACTCATCGCAAATTCGGCTGGATACTCGATTTCACGGCGGGCATATCCGGCCTGAATCTGCCCGGAAAGTTCATCCTGAATCTGAGCCGGCTTTAAGGTTTTAAGGCGGTTTACATCAAGTTTCACGGCAAATTTGTTATTTGCCCAGTTGGTAAAAGTCTTAATCCCAAAATCGGCGTCGAGAAACGCGGTCAGGAGGGAACAGTCTTTTTTGTCAATCTGCTCTGCCGATGCTTCGATGAGGTTCTGTTCGATTTCTTCAGCGGTCATTTGCCTGATTTTGCTGCCGGAAAGGTTCACGCTGTATGAACTCATCGCCCATTTGCAGAGCGATTCGATATTCCAGGTGCTTTTGTCCTCGTAATCCTCTAAATATTCGCCGAGAGTAACAGATATGTTATTAGCCGCCTCATTTTTTGTGGTTTTCTTTATGACCTCTTCAATTTGCTCAGCAGTAAGACCATTAAGGCGTTTTGGATTTATATCCACACCAAAGGCCGTTCTTGCCCATTCAGCGATACAGATAAAACAATAATTTTCCTTGAGCATATCGACACAGGCCTTTTCGACGGCCGATACAATCATTTCGGTTATCATTTCCTTAAGGCCTATGCCGCCGATTATCTGTCTTCTGCGCGAATAGAAGATTTTTCTCTGATAATCCATCACCTCATCAAAATCGAGCAGACTTTTTCGAGCCTCGAAGTTTCGCTGCTCGACTTTTTTCTGGGCTTTTTCAATACCTTTGCTTATCTGGCGGTGCTGGATGGGCATTCCTTCTTCCCAGCCGACCCACTTAAGAGCTTTTACCGTCCATTCAGGAGAAAAGATTTTCAAAAGGTCGTCGTCAAAGCTCAAAAAGAACTGACTTGAACCGGCGTCTCCCTGCCGACCGGAGCGGCCTCGAAGCTGGTTGTCGATTCTTCTTGCCTCGTGGCGTTCCGTGCCGAGTATATGCAGGCCGCCGATGTCAGCGACGCCCGGCGCAAGTTTTATGTCTGTGCCGCGGCCTGCCATATTTGTAGCGATTGTAACATTGCCGCAAAGATTCCCCAAGCGGTCGGTATGCTGCCAGCCTGCTTTTTCAACAATTAAAGCCTCTCTGGCGTGCTGCTTTGCGTTTAAGACCTCGTGCTCTATGCCGTATTTTCTGGTAAGAGCATTTGAGACGGCCTCACTTTTTTCAACGCTTATTGTGCCGACAAGGACAGGCCTGCCGGCTGAGCTTGTATTATGAATCTCCTCAATTATGGCGTTGAATTTTTCCTTGAGGGATTTGTAAATCATATCGTCGTAGTTTTTGCGGATGCAGGGCGCATTGGTAGGGATAGTAACGACTTCGAGTTTGTATATCTGCATAAATTCATCTGCTTCAGTAGCGGCAGTTCCGGTCATACCGGCAATCTGGTCATAAAGCCGGAAGAAATTCTGCAGGGTTATCGTTGCAAGCGTCTGCGATTCCTCTTTTATCGTAACATTTTCCTTTGCTTCGACAGCCTGATGAAGGCCGTCGGACCATTGTCTGCCGTGCATCAGTCGGCCGGTAAATTCATCGACAATTACGACTTTGCCGTCCATTACGACATAATCTTTTTCCTTTTCAAAGACAATATGCGCCCGCAGAGACTGCTCAATCAGATGTTTCCATTCGGTATTTGCGCCGACGAAAAATGAACCTACGCCGGTCAAATCCTGAGCGGCTCCTATGCCATCGTGATTCAAATGCACGCTCTTGCGGTCGTATTCGACTTCGTAATACTGTTTGGCGGAGGCAAGGCGAGATTCAAGATTTCCAATTTCAGAACTGGTTTTGTCAATTACCGACCGTGCTTTCAGGATGCGCTCATCATCCTTTGCTCTTTTTGCTTCTGAAAGTTCGCCTTCGGCGTTTGCGATAGTTCTCTGCGCAAAGTCGAGCTGCTGCTTTATCCGGTCGTAATCGCTCTGCATTTTGATTACCTGCCTGGCAACAGTATCGGCCTTTTTGTATCTGCTGATGTCGTCGAGGGCGGGGCCTGAAATAATCAGCGGCGTTCGAGCCTCGTCTATGAGAATCGAGTCAACTTCATCGACAACGGCGTATTCGAGAGGCCCCTGAGCGAGCTGCGGAGCGGAAAGTTTCATATTGTCGCGCAAATAATCGAATCCAAATTCGTTGTTTGTGCCGTAGGTTATATCGCAGGCATATTGAGCTTTCCTCTCATCGCCCATGGTGTCCATATCGGCCTGGATTGCGCCGACGGTAAGGCCTAAGCTGGTATAAATCGGGCCCATCCACTCAGAGTCGCGTTTTGCCAGATAATCGTTGACGGTGACAATATGCACCTTTCGTCCCGTAAGATGGACAAGATATGCGGCAAGGGTAGCAACAAGAGTTTTTCCTTCGCCGGTCGCCATTTCAGCGATTTTTCCGTCGTAGAGGACATTGCCGCCGATGAGCTGGACGTCGAAATGCCGCATATTGACGTTTCGCCTTGCCGCTTCACGGACAACGGCAAAGGCCTCAGGAAGAATTTGCTGCGAACTTTCGCCTTGCGCAAGGCGGTTTTTGAACTCTGCGGTTTTATTATTTAAGGCGTTATCATCAAGAGATTTGATATCCTCTTCAAATTCACCTGCTTCGAGGGCGATGCGCATATAGCCTTTAACGAGCCTTTCGTTTCGTGAGCCGAAAAGCCTAACGAGAAACCGACTAATGCTTCCTGCAGGCATAAAAAATAACAAATCGAAAATAAAAAAATTTAAAATACGAAAATGTAAGTATCATATAAATATGGTTGAAAGTCAAGAAAGGTTCTTGTATAGAACATTCTTATCTATTATACTGCGTCGCCGTGCCAGCTCCCGTAAGGGACGCCTTAGGCGGACGGCTAAACTAATCACTCGACGGCAGAATATTAACGATAATTGACAGGTGGAAAAATGGCAAAGTCTGAAACGCCGGAAATTGAAGGGATAGTGCCTGAAAAGATGCCCAAGGGCCCGTTTTTGACGGAATTGGCAAAGCTTGCCAAGCAGAATAACAAGATTGACCATGAGCTTTTCGAGAAATTCGACGTCAAACGCGGCCTGCGAAATGCGGACGGCACAGGTGTGCTTGTCGGCCTGACGGAAATCGGCGATGTGCACGGCTATATCATCAGCGAAAAAGAGAAAGTGGCGGTCGAAGGCAGACTGCGATATCGCGGGATAGAAATAGAAGATGTCGTAGGAGGTTTCCAAAAGGAAAGAAGACCCGGCTATGAAGAGACGGCTTACCTTCTTTTGTTCGGCCAGCTGCCGAAGAAAAAAGATTTGACGAAGTTCTGCCACCTGCTCGGCAAAAACAGGTCGCTTCCGGAAGGCTTTGCCGAGAATATGATTCTTAAAGCGCCGAGCAATAATGTGATGAACAAGCTGGCGCGAAGCGTTCTGGCTGCTTACTCTTACGATAAAACGCCCGAAGAGCGGTCGCTGAAAAATATTCTTCGTCAATGCATAGGATTGATTGCGAGGTTTCCGACCTTTGCCGCTTACGGCTATCAGGCGAAGTCTCACTATTATGACGGCGAGAGCCTTTATATACATACTCCCGATGAAAAACTCTCAACTGCGGAAAACTTTCTGCTGATGACGAGGCCGGACAAGCAATACACCAAAATGGAAGCGGAACTGCTGGATTTGTGTCTTGTGCTTCACGCCGAGCACGGCGGAGGAAACAATTCAACCTTTGTCGCTCACGTCGTTACCTCCTCGGATACGGATGTTTATTCATCTGTCGCTGCCGCTATCGGCTCATTAAAGGGCTATAAGCACGGCGGGGCGAATATACAGGTCGTCCAGATGATGGAAAACATTAAGAAAAATGTCAAAAAGTATGACGATGAAGGCGAAGTGGCAGACTATCTGGCGAAGATTATTAAAAAAGAAGCATTTGACGGAACAGGCCTGATTTACGGAATGGGCCACGCAGTCTATACGATTTCAGACCCAAGGACATCGCTTTTGAGAAAACAGGCGGCAAGACTTGCAAAGGAAAAAGACCTCGAATGGGAATTTGACCTTTATTCTTTGGTTGAAAGACTTGCGCCGGAAGTTTTAAAGAAGATTAAACAGTCCGGCAAGACCGTATGCTCCAATGTGGATTTATATTCCGGCTTTGTTTATAGAATGCTCGGCATACCTGCGGAATTATATACGCCGCTTTTCGCGATTTCGCGTGTTGCCGGCTGGTGCGCCCATATCATCGAAGAAAACGTCAGCGGCGGACGTATAATAAGACCGGCATATAAAAGCGTTGCGGAGAAGAAAGAATATATTCCGCTGTCGAAGAGATAAGGAAGTAAAGAAGTAAGGAAATAAGGATGTAAGGAATGCGTTTCGTTTGTTTTTCCTTACTTCCTTGTGTCTTTACATCCTTACTTCCTTTTTTGCCTTCGGCAAAAAATCACCATTCGCCGGGCATAAGAGCGTCTGAAATCGGTTTATTCCACCAGGCGGGGTCTCTTAAATACTGCTTTGTCATCATCGCGGCGTTAACGCCGTCACCGACGGCTGTCGCAAGCTGCATAGCCGCTCCTGTGCGGCAATCGCCGGCGACAAAAACGCCGGGGACTTTCGTCCGCAAAAAGCCTACATCGCATTTGACAAAACCAGCTTCCGTAAGGTCGAGAAAACCTTTAAGAAACGTAGTATTGGGAATCATACCGACGAAAATAAAAACGCCATCGCAGGGCAGAATTTCTTCATTGTTGGTTTTTACGTTTCTGAGACTGACCCTTTCAACTCTGTTGCCGCCCTGGATTGCCGTAACAACGGTATCAAGTTTCAGCTTAATATTGCTGTTTGGGGCGCCGGCTTTCTGCATAAGTTCTTCGGCGAGGACTTTTGTCGCTCTGAACTCCTGCCGTCTGTGAACAAGGGTCAATTGGGCCGCGAATTTTGCGACGTGCAGTGCCTCTTCGACAGCGGTATTGCCGCCGCCGACGGCGACTACTTTTTTGCCTTTGAAGAAAGGAGCATCGCAGGTGCCGCAATAGCTTACGCCTGTGCCTGCATTTCTAAACTGCTCTTCGCCCGGGACGCCGAGTTTGCGGTAATCGCTGCCGCAGGCGATAATTACGGAACGGCCGAGGAAGGTTTGTTTGCCGCAGTTTACCTGAATATTGCCGTCGGCGAGTTTGACTATACTTTCTACCTCGGCGCCTGTTTTGAGTTCGGCGCCGAAATTTTCCGCCTGCTTTTTCATTTTCTCTATCAAGTCCGAGCCTGAAATGCTTTCAAAACCGGGATAGTTTTCTATCCGGTCGGTGTTCACAATCTGGCCGCCGGGATAGAATTTTTCGAGTATGATTGTTTTCAGCCTGTCTCTTGCGTTATAGAGTGCTGCCGCCAGACCCGCGGGACCGGCGCCGATAATAATAGAATCATAAATATCCGCCATTGTTCATTCCTTTGATTTTTCGGGAATAATATATTGTTCAATCTGCTGAATTTTTTCAAGCCACTGCGGGAAGTCGGCGATAATGCGGTCTCTTTGAGTTTTTTCAAGCTTGTATGAAAGCCTGCCGTGCACCTCGCTTAACAGAATTTTGCCGGTACTGTCAAAATATATGGTTTGTTGATTCGTATTTGTACCGAAAATTTCAGTTCTGACAGCCCATGCGGCGTTTGGCTCAACGGCCTTTTGCGGTTCGGTTTTGGCGACAAGAGTCGGTGCGAGTCGTCCATCCGGAAGAATTATATCGACCATAACGGAGTTAAAATCGCTTTGCAGGAAACTTTCAAGCAGGGTATCTAAAAGAATTTCCGGCAGCATTGTTGAGGTAAAAGCAAAGTCCTGCACGATGTTTCTTCTCTGAACGGTAACTTTACCCTGTCTGTCGAGCTCAATGCTGGTAGTTAAATCACGGTTGATTAAAAGGTCGCTCTGCCGGGACATCCACTTGAAGCTCTGAAGGTTCGGGTCGCATCGCAGTAAGCTTTGTTCCGCAAAGGAACTTATACCCGGACGGATAAAGTACAGGCTGGCTGTCACAAGTGAATTGGCGTCGCGTCCGTCGGTCTTGCGGCTAATCGCGTCAGTAATGAAGCCTAAAGGCTGGCCTGTATAATTTTTTATATAATAGTAATTCTGTTCGGTTTTTTTCGCTGTGATGGCCGCAAGGTCGCTATGGCGGAAATTATCCAGCAGTTTGCGGCCTGTGGCAAGGGGACTGTCCGGTGTAAAAGTTACGGATGCGGCAATAGACCTGAAGATTTTTTCGGCAAGGTCAATATCGCGGCCTTTCTGGGACACCTCAAGCGTTAAAGTTCTGCCGTCAGGCAATTGAGTTATGCCGCTGAAAAGCAGAATCGACGTTTTTTCGGAAGCGATTCTGGCGTAATCGAAAGGGAATTGTCCGAACTGTTCCGAACCGGTTTTTTCGATAGCGCCTCCGATGTCCGAAGCCTGAGCCTCGAATCTTTCAGCAACTGTTTTCTTAAACGGCACAAGAAAATACCGCCAGCTTACTGACACCGCCGTATCACTGCTTATCTGCAAAATACATGAGAGCCGAAATTCACTGTTGTCATATTCAAAACCTTCCGAAAGCTGTTTAAATCCGCCGCTTTTCGGGACAGAAACAGACAAACCTGTGCCCTGCAGGACAATGGGTTTTGACAGTTTAAAACCGGCCCGCCATGAAACAATCAGTTTTGCAGCAAGAAGGCCTATCAGCAGCAAAATAAGCAATGCAACTTTATCAAAACCGAAACGTCTTAATTTTTCACCATCAGTCATATTTTTCCTTACAATTTTTTTGCTTGAGACTATCCGGCAGAGTCAGAATAAAATCCATGATTTCATCGCGTGTTTTTCTGAAGGAATCCATTATTACTTCTTCGTCGCCTATAAGAAATGACGGGTCCGCAAAAGGCTTGTGTATAAGCTTTGCTTTGCCGCTGAACATCGGACAATTTTCTTTTGCATTGTCGCAGAGCGTAATTACATAATCGAAATCAATCCCGACAAGCTCATCGACGTGTTTTGAAAATTGCCCTGAAATATCGACGCCGGCTTCGGCCATCACCTTTACGGCCCTTGTGCTTAAAGCGGTGAGAATAACACCGGCGGAAAAGGCTTCTATGCGGTCGCCTTTAAGCTTCCTTGCCCAGCCTTCGGCCATCTGACTGCGGCAGGCATTGCCGGTGCACAAGAATAATATGTTCAGTTTTTCTTTTTTCATAGGATTTAACCCCCCACCGCAGGGGTGGGGGCTAAACAGTGAATTTATTTTAATGACTCAACGGCAGATTTACCAGCCAGAAAACCGCTGGAAAAAGCGAATTGCAGGTTATATCCGCCGCAGGGGCCGTCAATATTGATTACTTCGCCGGCAAAAAACAGACGGCCGCACAGTTTTGACTGCATAGTTTTACGGTCGATTTGCAAGGTATCGATGCCGCCTCTGGTTACCGTGGCTTTTTCAAGCAAGTCGGCAGATACCGCCGTAAGTTTGAAGTTTTTCAGCGTTTCAATAAGCGTCATTCTGTCTTTTTTCGTAAATTGTCCTGCAATGATATCCGTAAACTTATAGTTGCTGCATATAATTTCCGCAAGAGCTTTTGGCGTATATTGAGCGATTGTCGAGGCGATATTTCTTTTTGGGTATTGCATAAGGTCTTCTGTAAGTTTTTTATCAAGCTGCTTGTGTGTTATGTCCGGCAGCAGGTCTATCGACAGTTCGACCCCATTAGAGACAGGCCGCCTTTGGCAGCCGTCAGGCATCTTTGATGCCTTGTCTCTAACGGGGTCAACGCTGCGTTTTTCGCCAAGCCGGTCTGTGATAAATCGGCTCAGGTCAAGTACAGCCGGGCCGCCAATGCCGTTATGCGTGAAAATCATTGGGCCGGATGAGGATATTTTCTTACCGTTTATTTTGCAGGATATAAAAACATTTTGAACACCTACACCTGCAAGGGCAGAGCAAAACTTCTCCGCCGTAATCAGCGGCACAAGTGCTGCAAGCGGTTTTATGATGTTGTGGCCGAGACTTTCAGCGAATCTGTAGCCGTCGCCGGTTGAGCCTGTCTGCGGCCAGCTTGCGCCGCCGGCGGCGATTATCAGAGACTTTGCCGAGATTTCAAATTTTTCCGACAGGATTACAAAAATATCTCCGTCCTTTCTGACCGATTGAACTTTTTTGCCATAAAGTATTCTGATGTCAGGTTTTTTCAGTTCTTCAGTCAATATTTGCTTGATATCACTTGAACGTTGAGTTTTTGGAAATACACAGCCGTCAGGTTCTTCGACTGTTTCAAGGCCGCGATGTGCGAAGAATTTTATCAGGTCGGCCGGCGAGAATTCGTGGATACAGTGGCGAACAAATCTGTCAAAGGGTTTGAATGCCTTTATAATCTCGTCGGCTGAACCTGTATGCGTAAGATTACATCTACCCCGGCCGGTCAGCAGAAGTTTACGTCCCGCGGTTGTGTTCGACTCAAGAATTATAATTTTTCCTGAGCGTTCGGCTGCGGCAATAGCTGCCATCATACCTGCCGGCCCTGCACCAATTATACATAAATCTGTTTCAATCATATTTGTTTTGAAAAAAAGTAGGCTTGAGTTTAACATAACCGGCTTAAAACAATGAAAGAAAAATCTGAAAAAATTGTGATAAATGAAGGCGGATCGGCAGAGGTTCTGAAAATCGCATTTCCGCTGATTTTGAGCACCTCTGCGATGACGCTTCAGATGTTTGTGGACAGGGTTTTTTTGATGTGGTACGACCGCGACGCGATGAGCGCGGCGATGCTGGGCGGAATTCTCAGCTTTGTATTCTTCAGCTTCTTTCTCGGCACAGCTACCTATGCGAATACGTTTGTCTCGCAGTACGACGGGGCAAAGAGGAAAGAAAGAATCGGGCCTGCCGTCTGGCAGAGCATTTATTTTTCCGTCGCCGCCGGGCTGATAATGGCCGCAATCGCTCTGTTTGCCAAGCCCCTTATCGCCCTTGTCGGTCACGAGCCGGCAATAGCCAATTACGAGCTTGTATATTTCAAAATTTTGCTGATAGGGTCGATGCCGGGAATTGTTGACGCTTCGCTTTCCTGTTTTCTGACAGGCAGGGGGAAAACATGGACCGTTTTATGGGTCAATGTTGTCAAAACAGTCATAAATGCCGTGCTGGATTACGCGATGATTTTCGGAAAATTCGGTTTTCCGAAATGGGGTATCGGCGGGGCGGCGATAGCAACCGTTATCGCCAGTGTTGTAACCTGTGTAATTTATTTTGTCATCTTTTTATTGCCGGCTCACCGCAAAAGTTTCTGCACCACAAATTATACTTTTGACAGAGAACTTTTCGGCAGACTTATGAAATTCGGTATTCCGAGCGGCGTACAGTTTATGCTCGACATACTGGGCTTTACGCTTTTTGTGGTTTTCGTAGGCAGAATTGACGCGGTGTCTTTTGCCGCCTCGTCGATGGTTCTTCAGATTAATACACTTTCATTTATGCCTATGATAGGTTTCGGTATGGCGACAAGCGTGCTTGTCGGCAGGGCACTGGGAGCGGATAAGCCGCAAATCGCTCAGAAGACAACTTATACAGCGGCCAAGCTGACTTTCGGTTATATGATTGCTGTGGCTGCGGGCTACTGGCTTTTCCCAAATGTGTTTATGCTGCCGTTCGAGGCAAGAGCTTCGGCAGAACAGATGGATGCGATGCGGCCGATAGCGAAAACACTGCTTTACTTTGTCAGTTTTTACTGCATTTTTGATACCGGCAATATAGTTTTTTCAGCGGCGCTCAAGGGGGCGGGCGATACGAAATTTGTGATGTATGTTTCAATTGTGCTTAACTGGCTTATTATGGTTATTCCGAGCTGGGCGGCTGTAACATTTCTGCAGGGCAGGGCAAGACTCTATGTGGCGTGGCTGGCGCTGACAGGTTATGTTTGTGCTCTGGCGATTCTTTTTCTACTGCGATTTCTTACGGGCAAGTGGAAAACGATGCGGGTAATAGAGAAGGTACCGGTTTTGCCGGACGCAATGCCGGCTATGCCCACGGCTGAAGACGGTCTTTAGGCAAATTCGATGTGAGTTTTAAATTTTGTATCATCGATTTGGGGAAAATCGCTGCGGAAATGAGTGCCTCTGCTTTCGGTTCTTGCCTCTGCCGCCTTTGCCATCATCAAACAAACAGTCAGCATATTCTGACACTCCCAGCCCTGCGGAGAATCAAAAACTTTGTCAAGCACATACCGCTGCCAGAAACTGATAATCTCCTGAGCTTCGGCAAGCGGCTTTGCGGAGCGGGTTATGCCGACGTTTCGCCACATAAGCGACCTTAGCGAATTAAGCACGTCAGCGGTATCGAGCCTGCTTCTGTCGGATTGCGGAACGTCATATCTAAACTTTCGCAGTCCTGCAGCGCCATTGGTTCGGCCGCACTGCTGCACTGCCGCTCGGCCGGCAATCCTGCCGAAGACAAGACCTTCCAGAAGCGAATTGCTGCCGAGCCGATTGGCGCCGTGCAGACCGGTCGAAGCGACCTCGCCGCAGGCAAGAAGATTTGCGATGTTTGTTTTCGTAAGACCGTCAGTTCTTACGCCGCCGACCATATAATGGGCGCTGGGCCGGACAGGTATAAGGTCTTTGCTTACATCAATATCAAAACTTGTGACAAGTTCGCTGATAAGGGGAAAACGCCGTGCAAAGTAGTTCTTGTCGAGATGCCGGATGTCCAGAAAAACATGCGTGGCGTCCGTTTTGAGCATCTGTGTGAGAATTGCTCTGCTGACGACATCGCGAGGTGCAAGCTCAGCATCTTTATCGTATTCGGCCATAAAGGCATAATGATTGATATCGCGCAAGATAGCGCCTTCGCCGCGAAGGGTTTCTGTAATAAGAGCTCTCGATGCGCCTGCGATGTAAAGCGTTGTGGGATGAAACTGCATAAATTCCATATCGCGCAAAACCGCGCCGGCGCGAACGGCTATTGCAAGGCCATCAGCAGTAGCGACTTCGGGATTGGTTGTTTCGCGGTAAAGCCTGCCTGCGCCGCCTGTGGCGAGAATGGTTGTCTTTGCCCAGATGATTTCCAGTGTTCCCTTGTGAGTCTGACCGATTACGCCAAGACAGGCTCCATCGTCATTTGTAATAAGGTCGATTGTATAGTAATTTTCGACAAGAGTTATATTATCAAATTTCCTGACTTTGTTTAAAAGGGCCTGAGCGATTGCCTTGCCGGTATTATCGCCGAGAGCGTGGGCGATGCGTGCGTGGCTATGGCCGCCTTCAAATGTGATTGAGATTGAGCCGTCCTTTGTTTTGTCAAATTCAGCGCCCCAGTCAAGCAGTTCCTTTACAAGGCCGGGACCATCCTTTACGACCCGTTCGACAGTGTCGTGATTGCATAAACCGCAGCCTGTCGCCAGTGTATCTTCTATGTGCGAGGCGAAGCTGTCATCACTGCCCAGCACCGATGCGATGCCGCCCTGGGCGTTCCAGGTGTTGCTGTCTTCAAGTGTTTTTTTGCAGACCAGCACAATCTCACAGCCGCCCGCAGCCGCTTCAATAGCTGCCCGCAGACCAGCGACGCCGCCGCCAATTATCAAACAATCCGTAAATAACTGCTGAGTCGCGGCGGTGTTTATCGGCACGAGATAACGCCGCAAGTCTGGCCGTTTCAAAATTAACGATTTGTCGTTCATTTTTTAATTTTCAGCCAATCAATGTTTCGCAGGGCTTTTAAAACTTTTTTGCCGATTATGAATTTTTTCATATTTGTTTTATCGTCAAAAGGCACTATCGCGATAATTTTAACCGTGCCTAATTTCTTTATGATTTCAGCGTTGGTTTTTTCCGCAACATCTTTAGTTTTTTCATCATAACCGTTAATTATGATGCCCGCAAGAGAAAGTCCTGCACACCGAATGGCATCAATAGTCAGTAGTGTATGATTTATTGTGCCAAGTTTTGATTTTGCTGCGACGATGACAGGTAATTTGAAAGCTTTTGCGAGAGCAAGCACATCAATATTTTTGGTAATAGGCACTTTAATTCCGCCAATACCTTCAACAATGACAAAATCACTTTTCCGGCAAATCTGCTTATAAGCGGCAGCGATTTTTCCCAGGTCAACTTTTCTATTTTTAGCTTTTTCGCAGGCAAAAGGTGCCGCTGGGATTTTGAATTTTACAGGATTGATTACATCGAGGCCTAATTTGTTATCTATACAATGAGCCAGGAACTCGGCATCTTCGCTCACAAGGCCGTTTTTTGTTTTTTTACAGCCTGTTGCGATGGGTTTGAATACACCGGTATTTTTGCCGGATTGTCGCAGAATTTTAGCAATTGCCCCGGCAATGAGCGTCTTGCCGACACCGGTATCAGTACCGGTGATAAAAACCCCTTTATGTTTTGGAAATTTTAAATTCATTTTTATTTTACGATTTTTGGTAAATCGGTTTTGATTGTGTCGTAAACGATATCCAGCAATTGCCGCAGTAAAGGCAAATCAATCGCCACCGGCGGCATAAGAACAATTACGTCTGACAAAGGCCTCATCATCGCGCCTTTTGGCTGCATTGCGGCGCAGAGTTTTGCACCAATCAATTTTTCATAGGGAAATGACTCTTTGGTTTTCTTGTCCTTTACAATCTCAATTCCTGCCATTAAGCCGCACTGACGAACATCGCCGACATAATCCAAAAGTGAAATTTTTTTAAGGTAATCAGCAATCAAATCTATTTTTGCCGTCAGCGATTCGATGATTTTGTTTTCCTGGAAAAGTTCAAGCGATGCAATCGCGGCGGCGCAGGCTAACGCATTGCCGGTGTATGTATGACCGTGAAAAAAAGTCTTAAATTCCGAAGGCTCGCCCAAAAAGGCGTCAAAAAGCTCTTGTGTCGTAAGTGTAGCTGCCAGAGGGAGATAGCCGCCGGTGATTCCCTTGGCAAGACACATAATATCGGGGATATTTTCAGGATTTTTTTTCAAAAGTTCTTCGATTTTATCGAGGCTGAATTGCCTGCATTGTTCAGCGGAACCATTGAAACGATAAGGAAACGGTGTTGGAGCAAAGTAAGTCTCAAAAAGCATCGGCTTGAAGATTGAATGAAATAATTCAATTCCGCCGACGCTTACAGAGCCGATTGTATCGCCGTGATAGGATTGACCCAGTGCGATGAATTTGTCTCTTTTTTGGCCTTGGTTGTGATAATACTGATATGCGATTTTCAAAGCGATTTCAACGCTTGTTGCGCCGCTGTCGGAATAAAAGACTTTTTTCAGATTTTTTGGTGCAATGGCGACGAGTTTTTCCGCAAGTTCGATTGATTTTGTCTGTGCAAGACCTAACAGAGTGCTGTGTGCGATTTTATCAAGCTGTCCTTTTATCGCATCATCGATTTTTTTGACTCTGTGGCCGTGGACATTGCACCAAAGACTGCTTACGCCGTCGATATAGCGATTTCCTTCAGTATCGATTAAACAAAACCCATCGCCCGATTCGATAATAACCGGCTCAGAGGCCAGCCAGGCCTTCATCTGCGTAAACGGATGCCAGAGATATTCCTTATCAAGACTGATTAACTTTTCAGTTCCGGGATTCATTATTTTTTGATGCGGTGAAATTCGCTGGCGTCTTTGTCTTTAAAAAGTTCCGCTTTTTTGTCATTACCGTATTTGAGTATAAACTTTTGAAGTTCTTTCGTTGGCGCTGTAAGGACAATACTACCGTTATCGCCTTCAAGTCTTTCGTGTTTCACGGCATTCGGTTTGGATTTTAACAGCTTATCTGTCCCATCTGGATTAATAGAACAAAGTTTTAATGAATCTTTCGACAATTCTATCTTCATAAAAGAATGCGTAAACAAAAGATGAGATTTGTAGAAAGCATTTTCTATCATATTCGATTCGCCGGGATAAATATCCAGATACATAATATTTCCGAGTTTGCCGAGGCCTGTGATAAATTTGCCTGATTTACCGTCTTTGTCGATATAAATACATTCATAGTCTTTAGCTTTTGTCTGTTTGAACTCAAGAGTTTCATTGGAATCTGTCGAGGCCCAGCTGCCGATGAGATCATTGTCGAAAATCAGGTCGTTTTCAGTAAAAAGCGGATGCAGCGAAGGCACACAGCCGCCTAAAATAAGGGCCAGCGTGTAAAATGCGATGACTTTAAGTTTACTTTTCATAATATATCTCCTTAAAAATTGATTTGCAAAACGCGTTTAATAACGCAATTATTATAGTTATGCAGCAGGCAAATGAAAAGGACAAATTTGCTGCCGAAAGGCAGGCGATGGTTCGAGTCCAGCTGAAAAAGCGGGATATAACAGACCCTGCTGTTTTGAGAGTAATGGCCGATGTGCCGAGAGAAAAGTTTATACCTGCTGAATGTCTCGACGGGGCTTATTTTGACGGGCCTTTGCCAATAGGGTGCGGCCAGACGATAAGCCAGCCGTATATTGTCGCTTTAATGACACAGGAATTGAAAGTCGATAAAAATAGCGAAGTGCTTGAAATAGGAACAGGCAGCGGTTATCAGACCGCGATACTTGCGAAACTTGCGAAAGAAGTCTATACAATTGAAAGAATAGAACATCTTGCTTTAAACGCACAGCGGATTCTGGCGGAAATGAATATAACAAATGTAAAATTCCATACAGGCGACGGGACTATCGGCTGGCCCTTCGACTCCTTCGATTTCACTCAGGATAAATCCGCTCAGGGCAGGCCTGAACAGAGGCAATTCGACAGGATAATAATTACCGCTGCGACTCCCCAGATGCCAAAACCGCTGCTCGAACAATTAAAGACAGGCGGCATAGCAGTAGTGCCGTTGGGAGCCGATTACGTACAGGAGCTTGTGGTTATTGAGAAAACCGTCGATGGTTTGAAAACAAAATCTGTTTGCGGATGCAGATTTGTAAAACTTATAGGAAAATTCGGCTACTCGGAATAAATATGACAGAAAAACCATTGGATAATATCAGCCTGGATATGCCGGTGCAGTTTTTAAAAGGCGTTGGGCCCGCAAGAGCGGCAGCCTTTGAAAAACTGGGAGTCAAAACCGTCGCCGATTTGCTTGAATACTATCCCAGGGACTGGTACTTCGCGCCAGAACCTGTAAAAATCGAAAAAGTAAAATTAAATCAAACTGTTACTCTTGTGGGAATTGTCGAAAGCACGGATTTTCAATATTGGCGAAAACCATCATATTTTGAGGCTTATGTAAATGATGAAACAGGTTCGTGCAGAATTATCTGGTTTAACAGCAAATTTCTGCAGGGCAAAATCATACCGGGCCAAAAACTTATCGTCTGGGGAAAAATCGGTCAGTATAAACACCAGCTCCAGCTTACCAATCCGAAATTTGTAATAGTGGAAGACGATGAGATTGCCGCTGACAGCTTCAGCGGACCGGTTTATCCGGCGTCGGCTGAGCTTTCAAGCGGACAGATAAAAAGAATTGTCCGCCAGTCGCTCGAAAAAATAGTTGAACTTGTGCCCGAATTTTTTGACGCAGGCTTTCTGAAGAAATCAAACCTTGCAGAGAGACAGAAGGCGTTTAAATGGCTGCATAACCCCGAGGACGAATCACAGGTTGAAAAGGCAAATCGCAGATTGAAATACGATGAGCTGTTTTTAATGCAGTCAGCTCTTGCCTTGCGGCGATATAAGGTGAGAAACTTTTCAAGAGCTGCCGCGCTCGAATGCACCGAGCTGATTGACAAGAGAATAAGAAAACGGTTTCCGTTTCTGCTTACCGAAGACCAGGATAAGGTAATCGGGGAGATTGTCTCCGATTTGGCCAAGACCGTTCCTATGAACCGTCTGCTTCAGGGCGATGTCGGCAGCGGAAAAACAGTTGTCGCGCTGTATGCCGCTCTTGTCGCGGTCGCAAATAAAATGCAGGTCGCGATAATGGCTCCGACGGAAATTCTCGCAGAGCAGCACTTCATAAATATTGAGCGGTATCTGAAAAACAGCGATGTGAAAAGAGTTCTTATCACAGGCGGAATTACCGGTGAGAAGAGAAAAGAGATTCTCGACGATATTCAATCAGGCGATACCAATATTATTGTCGGCACTGTCGCTTTATTGCAGGAAGACATACAGTTTGCAAATCTTGCACTTGTAATAATAGATGAGCAGCACAAGTTTGGCGTTCATCAGCGGGCACAGTTGAGAAAAGACGCGACGCCGCACTGTCTTGTTATGACGGCAACGCCTATACCGAGAACGCTGGCGATGACGGCCTTCGGCGATTTGGATATATCTGTTGTGAAACACTCGCCGCCGGGCAGGGGACAGATAATAACAAGATGTATTCAGCCTAAGGATTTGCCGAAGGCTTATGAGTTTATCCGCGAAAGACTCAAAGCGAAAAAACAGGCGTATTTTGTTTATCCAAGAATCGTTGACAGCGAAAACGGCGAGGTAAAAGCGGCAATTGCTGAATACGAGAATTTAAGCAAAAATATTTTTCCCGAATTTAACGTAGGTTTATTGCACGGCCAAATGGCAGGCGACAATAAACAGAAAATTATGGATAGTTTTCGCAAGGGGAAAATTCACTGCCTCGTATCAACCGTCCTGATAGAAGTTGGTATTGATGTTCCCAATGCGACGATAATGGTTATCGAAGGAGCGGACAGGTTCGGTCTTGCCCAGCTTCATCAGCTTCGCGGCAGGATTGCAAGAAGCTCGTCAAAGGCGTATTGCCTGCTGGTCGCACAGACTGAAAACGAAACGGCAAAAAGCAGACTCGAAATAATGGAGCGGAGCAATGACGGTTTTGAAATTGCGGAACACGACCTTAAAATCCGCGGGCCCGGCGAACTTTTAAGCTCGCGTCAGCACGGCCTGCCTGACCTGAAAATCGCAAATATTATCGACGATTTTGACCTGCTGACTCTTGCAAGAAAAGACGCTTTTGAGCTTGTAGAAAAAGACCCAATGCTCAAATCGGCTGAACATAAGAACATAAGGGCGGAACTTGGGCGGAAATTTGCCGACAGCCTCGGCCTTGTTGATGTGGGGTAAAACGCAGATAATTACCTAATTTCTTTCCAAACAAGATGCCTTATATACACATCTTTTGGGTTTGCCTAATATACCATCACGAAAAAAATTACTTTTCTCTTTACATTATCGGTCTTTTCTAGTATAATGTTAAAATAGGTGATGGATATAAGACTGAACAGGATATAGAGGCTTAGGCGACTTGGGTGATTTAATAAGTTGCCATCCAGCAATGGACCCTTACATATCCTTTCAAAATCCATGAGTGTTCTGTGGAAGTTTGAATATTTTTAAGGGTTAAAAGATGAAAGCTTTAATTGCAATCATTGTGGTTGTTTTTGCGCTGATTTCAGTAGCACTGGCTATCACACCTGGCTCAAGTTACATTCAAAATTACAACAATAACTTTTCTAAACAGATTCACGTCAACCAGTCTGATGTTACCCCTTTGAACGAAGGGCCTCTGTCATTTTTGTCCGACTCACTTATAGGAACCACAAATGTCTCATTCAACATCGTGGTGCAGGAAGCAATAACAACTGCTCTGCTGGTAATCGGCTCAATTGCAGTTTTGAAAAAAAATAAAAATTAATAGAACCAAAATGCTTTATAAAAAAGGCTGTGAAAGAATTCACAGCCTTTTTGTTATCAATATTTTCTGCTCCTAGCAGAATTTGAACTGTTGTAATTTACAAAGAAATAGCGCAGGGCGTCTATCGGGTGGTCGTAAATGCCATCTTTTAAGGGCAATTCCTCCGCACCTGCCTGCGGATAATGATAGCACTGCATCGCCTCGATTAATCTGCCGCAGCGGGGACTTATAATTAGATTGCTTCGCCCATCGCCGCTGCGTAAAGACCTTCGGACAAGCTCTATTCCCTCAAGTATCGAACTTCTTTTATAGCGAAGTTTTACCCCGGCTTGTCTTAACTGAAAGACGGGACTTGTGCCTGTAACGTCATTTACGCCCGCTCCCGCAGGGTCGCAAAATGTCGCCAAAACCTGCTCTTCGCTGAAAGGGGTCCTGTTTTTTATTTCGTCAGCGTGAACATCAATTGTCTGTCTGCTTTTGACATACTCATCAATGATTTTTACAGTGCCTTGCGCATCAACCTGAATCCACAGGCATACGAACGGATTGACAAAGCCGAAATCAATCGCGCGATACAGCGGCAAAGCGGGATTGTAATCGAGTGGCGCAATATGACTGTCAGGCTCAAATTCCGCAAATACGACATTTTCAAGCGATGGGCGCAGGCAAAGCATTTCAGATTCAAAAGCGGCTCTGCTGCTTCTTCGCATCTGCGCTATACAATCGTCAATTTTCAGGTAGCCTGATGCTTTTCTTGCTCTGCCGCGGCAATCGTTATTCAGCGGGCATCTTGAACAGCTTCTGTCCGCGGGACAATTTTCAATAACTTCCCAGACGCACCATTTGAAAATCGGCGTTCCGCAGGAAGAGGCCTTGCCGACAAGCTCGTGCATAATGCCGAAAGGCTGGTGCATTGTGCTGAGCGACTCCATCGCACCGACAATTCCATCAGTGCTTTTGGTAACAAACTTTGCCGCCTCAAGAATCTGCCTGTCGAACAATTCAATCTCATCACATCGCAGTTTCTGGATATGACTGCCGCGGACAGATGCCGCCGATTGAGTTAAAACCTCAACATCCGAACCGTTGACGAAGCTGCACTTGTTTTTGTGAACAGGTCCAGCGAGAAAACCTTCAAAACCTTTTCTTAAAAATTCAAGCAGGTAATCATACATTCTTTGAGCCTGCAATTCGCTTCCCGCGAGGATTCTTACCTTGCAGTTGGGCTTAAAAATACAATCCAGGAGCGTAGCGGCCGCGGCCAAAAGAGTCTTTCCGCCGCCGCGGCCTGCCCAGACGACACAATCGCCGCTTGTGGTGAGCGAAGTCGAACCACTTGCATTACCAGCAAAATCGCTGTTATAGCAGTGCCACAGATAATCCATAGGCACATTATGCTCAGAACAGATTTTTGTATCGCCGATGTCGAGGCCGAGGAGAGTTGTTCATAGGGGATTCCTTAGAAAAATTGAAAATTGAAGGTTTTTTATAAGTTTACAGTAAACAGTTTACCGTTAACAGTAACTGCACACTGTAAACTGTTCACTTTTAATTTACTGCCAGCAATTATCCTGATTAGGCAAGCCGCATTCGAGCCAGGTATCGGCTATATCCTTTAATATAAGCCAGTCCTCTGTGCTGCCGTCATAGCTGCCTGCCAGCACTGCAAAGTCAAAGAAATCAACCTGATAGTCGCCGTTCAAATCACCTGCAAACTTTGTTGGATACACTTCTTTGTATAACGTCTCAACCTCATCGACACTCAACGCCTTGTTGTAAATTCTCAAGTCATCGAGAGAACCGGAAAAAGATGAACCTATAAGCAAATTACCAGTGCCGGATATATTACAATCAGGCATAACGGCGGTCAGCATAATCCAATTACTGTTACCGTCAGCCAAAGTAGAAACACTTTGGGCGTTTTGATAAAGCAAGACAGTTTTCTCGACACCGTTTACGAAACAGTTTGCATCAAATATGCCATCAGTCCCAAGATAAATCTTGAAAT
>JAPLMW010000090.1 GCA_026386845.1 Phycisphaerae bacterium | reverse complement strand
GAAGCTTTGGCAGGGCAAAGCAAAAAAGACTTTTATGCAAAAATGTGTATTGCTTCGAAAGAGGCCAGGGAAACCAATTACTGGTTAAGATTGATACAAGATTCGAAATTCGTCAAAACTGAAAGAATATCCGATTTGTTGCGTGCTTCCGAAGAGATTATTCGTATTCTTACAAGTATTGTAAAGACAGGATATAAATCCCAGAATAAAATAACTCAAAACTTAAAACTAAAAACTTAGGACTGTAAATATGTGGGATTATAATAAAAAAGTTATGGAATATTTTCTTCATCCGGTAAACGCCGGCGAGATTGAAAATCCGGACGGCGTCGGTGAAGAAGGTTCTCTTGCCTGCGGCGATATGCTGAAATTGACTTTCAAGCTCGGCAAAGACGGCAGAATCGCTGATGTAAAGTTCAAAACATTTGGCTGTGCAAGCGCAATCGCCTCTGCTTCGATAATGACCGAGATGGTAAAAGGTCTGACAATTGAAGAAGCCGAGAAGATTACAAATAAGGACATTGTTGATAAGCTCGGCGGCCTGCCGGAGCAGAAAATGCACTGTTCGGTTATGGGTATGGAGGCTTTACAGGCGGCAATTGCCAATTATCGCGGCGGAAAAGCGAGGGCTGGGAAAATAACCGAAGGCAAAATCGTCTGCACCTGTTTCGGCATAACGGATAAGGAAATTGAAAAGGTAATTATTGAGAATGACCTTGATTCGGTCGAGCAGGCTACGAATTACTGCAAAGCCGGCGGCGGCTGCGGCTCCTGTCGCGGTGAAATTCAGCAAATCATAGAAAAAGTCCGCGGCAAAAAAGCCAGCAAAGAAGAAATTGCTGCTAAGCCTAAAAAATTGACAAATCTGCAAAAGATTCAGCTCATTCAGCGGACAATCAGCGAACAGATTCGTCCGCTTCTAAAGGCCGATGGCGGCGATATTGATTTAATTGACGTTGATGGCAGCAAGGTTATCGTTGCTTTTCGCGGTATGTGTTCGCAATGCCCAACGGCTGAATTTACTTTGAAAGACGTTGTCGAAGCTCGATTGCGGGAATTCGTAAGCAGCGATATTATTGTGGAAGAACAAAGCGAGTAGGAATGATTAAATGGCAAAAGTAATATACTTCGACAACAATGCAACAACAAAAGTTGCCCCTGAAGTTTTCGAGGCGATGAAACCGTTTTTGACAGACCTTTACGGCAACCCTTCGAGTATGCACACTTTTGGCGGCCAGGTCGAAAAATATATCAGGCACAGCAGAGAATCAATCGCTGGGCTCCTTGGCTGCGACAGTTCGGAAATTATTTTTACAAGCTGTGGAACGGAAAGCGATAATGCCGCGATAAAAGGCGTTCTCGAAGCTCTGCCGGAAAAAAGAAAGATTATTACTACGCGAGTCGAACATCCTGCTGTCCTTGCGACCTGCCGCCAAATGCAGACGCTTGGTTACAAATTGGTTGAGCTTGGCGTTAATGGAGAAGGGCAGATTGACCTTAACGAGCTTGAATCCCAAGTCGATGACGATACCGCTATTGTTACGATAATGTATGCCAATAACGAAACAGGTGTCATTTTCCCGATTGATAAAATTGCTGCGATAGTCAAGGCCAAAGGAGCGGTTTTTCATACCGATGCGGTCCAGGCGGTCGGTAAAATTCCTTTAAACCTCGACAAAAGCAATATTGATTTATTAAGCCTCAGCGGCCATAAGCTTCACGCGCCAAAGGGTGTCGGTGTTCTTTATATCAGGAAGGGCACAAGGATTTCACCTTTTATTATCGGCGGCCATCAGGAAAAAAGCAGGCGCGCCGGCACGGAAAACGTCGCGGGAATTGTTGCTCTTGGCAGGGCTGCCGAACTTGCCGCAAAAGAGATAAAGCAGGAAAATACAAAAGTTAAAAAACTTCGCGACAGGCTCGAAAACGCACTTTTAATAAATTGTCCTGACGCGATGCTTAACGGCGACAAGGTCAATCGTCTGCCGAATACTACAAATATCAGTTTCGAGTTTATTGAAGGCGAAGCGATATTACTTTCGCTCGACCAGTTTGGAATCTGCGCCAGCAGCGGTTCTGCCTGCACCAGTGGCTCATTGGAGCCGAGCCATGTTATGCGGGCGATGGGTGTGCCGTTCACTGCCGCTCACGGCTCGATAAGATTTAGTCTCAGCAGATATAATACCGAAGAAGAAGTGGATTTTGTGATTGAAAAAATGCCGGGAATCATCAACCGCTTACGAGATATCAGTCCGTTTGTGAAGTAATCTTGCTTTTTAGAAGATTTTTTTGCGGATATGGCAATAAGGCGTTTTGCCGTTCTTTTCGTAGTAATGTTGATGGTCTCGGCAGGCTTGTCAAAGGAACTGAAATACTTACCCGGTTCGGCGGTGCGCCAACTTATCATTTGCTCCAGTTCAGCTATGACGGCCTGTCGCAGTTGGTTGACGCCAATATAAGTAATATCAATAGTCAGCTCTGGACAGCAGGCTATAATTAACAGTATAATGGCGATATGAATAGCAGGACGATAAATTCCGGCACTCCCGCCAGTTTTGCATATCAAGGCAACGAAATGTCCTCGGCCTCCGGCTCAGAAAACTTCACTCTTGATTATGACTTAAACGGTAATATGATAAGCGGTATGAACAGAGCAGATGCGAATCGAACACATCGCTTTTCTTCTTCTCGAAACAGATATGTCCATAGACCAGATTACCGCAGCCTCAACATTTGATTCTGTCAGTCACCTTATCAGGACGTTCAAGAAGCACAAAGGTGTTCCTCCCAGTGCCTTCCGAAAAACACATAATATTATCTGATTTATGCACTTATAGGTTGTTGAGCCGGTCAGAAATCAATTGAGCATCCTTTTACTTGACAATGCTTCGCCGCGGCATAGAATGAACCTTGGTTCTTTTAGAGTGCTGGTAAGCCCGAAAATGGAGAATAGTTATGGGTAAAAAAGTGTATGTTGGAAATTTAGGTCCTGATGCAAACCAGGCAAGCCTGGAAGCTTTATTTTCAGTATTTGGGAAGGTTGAAAAGGCTTATATAGTCACTGACCGCCAAACAGGAAAAAGCAAAGGTTTCGCTTTTGTCGAGATGAGCAGTGACGCTGAGGCTAAAGCGGCAATAACCGCACTGGATGGAAAAGAGTGTGGCGGCTACACGGTTAAGGTTAACGAAGCCAAATCCAGGTAGGGCCGTCTCAATGTTCAAATTTTGCCAGGCTCACTGCTTTGGGAATCGTTTTGAAAGGATGGTTGATAGTGCCGCTGCTGCTGTCATTTCCGTCTATGGCTACAAAATAAGTGCTGCAATACGCCGGACAGACCGCAAAAAGTATCAACAGAACAATACAGTGTTTCCTTACTTCTTTTTGCA
Organism: Phycisphaerae bacterium; assembly: GCA_026386845.1. Lineage (GTDB taxonomy): Bacteria > Planctomycetota > Phycisphaerae > Sedimentisphaerales > UBA12454 > JAPLMW01. The sequence continues at coordinate 5,468 of JAPLMW010000090.1, read as the reverse complement.
TCTTTAGCATCCTTGCTTCGTTTATTTCAGCCAGTTCTCCGCCATAATGGCAAAGTCGTTAAAGTTTACTTTGTTATCGCCGCTGAAATCGGCCCCGTTGCAGGTTCCGCAGCTCGAATTCAGCCAGTTATCCGCCAGGCATTTCAGGTCAAGCAAATCAACATGGCCATCGGAATAGCAATCGCCGTCTATATGTTCGAAGGCGCCCAGGTCTGGTGCATTGCCGTCGTACGGCAGATTAACGTCTGTTCCCCCGTCAATGAGATCGCTTCCGGCTGCAAGGTGCATAAAAGTAATGTTGCCGTCTTGCCGCTCGCCAATGCTTCGTAAATGGAATAATTATAGTCGCCATTGTTGAATGATGTGCAATTGTAGAGAGTCATAGAACCTTTATTGTGATTTTGGTCAAATCCTTTGGCTTTATTTTGAAAAGAGAGACAATTTTTTAAAATCACATTATGTTTAGAAGAGGTAGCGCTTGAACCCATCTTGAATCCATTACCGTTACCGTTGCAGTCGCTTCCATCTTTGAGATGACCGGCCTTAAAAGCCCAGCAGTTTTCATAAGTAGTGTTTACGTCCACAGATGCGTTCAGATATCCATCATACGCGTCATCCGAATTCTGCCACGACCTGCAGCCGTAAAAATAATTTCCAGTGCCGACATCCAGTTTCGGCGAAAAACCATCCGCATTACCGCCAGCTTCAGGAGTTGTAAGATAATCATAATTATAGTATGAATCGCAATTAATAATCTGGTTATTCGCTGCACCGCCGCCTAATTGTAAACCAGTGTCACAATTCTCATAGAAAGCACAGAATTCAATAATATTATTTGAACCACTGATATTCATTCCATTGTCGCCGGCTTTGTAAATATCCAGACCCTTGATATACCAGTATTGTCCGCTTAAACTTATTCCACGATTGGTGCTATCATACGCCATTGCAGAAAAATCGAGGATTGGTCTTTCTCCGGGATAAGCAATGAGATTATACTTGGCGCTGCTTGTACCGACTTTTGATATAGAAATTTTTGCGCTGTAATAATGTCTGCCGCCGCGCAGATAAATAGTGTCGCCCGCCGCCGCCGAACTTACGCCTTTGGTAATTGTTTTAAAAGGAGCAGTGATAGTCCCGCTGTTGCTGTCGCTTCCGTTCGTAGCTACATAATAAGTGCTGCAATACGCAGGACAGGCCGCAAAAAATATGCACAATATTAGCGCAGAAAGAAAGTGTTTCCGTCTTTGTAAAGTCATTGTCCCGTCCTGGGATTTAAATGTTTTAAAAATCACCATCCACCGGCAATTATTGTATCATAAATGTTTAGTAATTGCAAGGTGTTTCCGGTCTTATAAAAACGACAAAAAACAACTTATTCCTTGGTTTTACTTAAAATTCACCGGAAATGTCTTTTCGCAATGAGCCAAGCCCTTCGATTTTCGAAGGGCGAGTTGAAATGGAGGCGGCGGGATTCGAACTTTGATTTTACTTAAACCTTACCATAAGTGTCTTTTTGCAAAAGCATGACCGGAGCCATTTTTGAGATATTTTTCAAAGAGGTTAGGCGCATAAGGAATTATAGTCGTTTTTTGGCGAACGCACGGCCGGATTTACTTTTTAAATATTATTCAAATGAAAAATACCATATGCAGAGACCGGAATAAATTCTCCTATTTATTGACAACTGGCACTTTTTCGACACCGTTTGAGACAATCAAAAATATTAACCATAAATTAAGGATAATGCCGGCCGGCTCGGACCGAGGTTTTGTCCGAGCCCTTTTATGTAAAGTTAAGGTCTCATGGCATCTTCTATGCCTATTTTTTAACTGCCAGACAGTCTGCCATAAAGCAGCAGTCCGTGTGAAGGCACTGGCCATTCGTTGTCTTAAAGCAGGAAGTGTTGCCCTCAGCCTTCTGGATAGAGTGAATAAGTTCAGTTTTATTCATTTGGCCTAGCTGAATACCCAGCGATATAGCCTTTTGCTCAATCTCGGCCATTGTCATCACTTTTGTCTTGGGGCCCGGTGCAACTTTCACAAATGCTAAAGGCTGTGTTTTCCTGCTGTCGTCCGTCTTCTTTTTTGTTCCAATAAAGTCCATAACTACTTCCTTTCAGATAGAAAAAATTATTAATTGCTTTCTTTATCCACGTCTTCAAACTGCTGCCACCTCCTCCTGAAGGGCAGCAGGCGAAGACACCATTTCTTGTTGTGCCAGAATTTTTGAGCACCGATAATTAAGGTTATCCAGCACATTCATAAAATTAATATATGAATCGTAGGGCGAATCATAGGGATTGAAGTATTTGTGCACATCACCGTCGTTAAACCATTTTGTGCACATGTAATAGAAATGGTCCGAGGTTTGCAGCTTCCGCCAATCTTCAAGAAGACGAGCATCCTCGCACTGCTTAATCCTGCCTTCCAGACGATACAAAGTGTCAATCGCACTCGACTGCATCTTGTTGCCAAGCCAGGCGGACAAATCCCGTTCCATATCGGCCCAGCTTATAGTATGCGGAACATCAAAGGTGCCCACTGCTGAATAAGCCTTCAGCGATTCACTTGGTGTTTTAAAATCATTATCCGGATGTTTGAGAATTTCTTCCGGAAGTTGCTGCAGAAAATCGAAAACACCCGTATCGTGCCACTGATGTTCACCGAAAGTCTCATAGTCCATAAAGAGATTGCACACATTTCCATTGCCGTTGATTTGGTTTATCCAGCCGGCAAATTTATCCGCCCTCAAAGGCCATTCTGACCAGGAGCGGTTCGAAAACCTGAAAGCAATGTCATCGCTTAGCTTGTAGTTTTTTAGCAGCAGTTTGGTATTTTCACAATTCGGCGGCTGATAAATGAAGTTCGGGCTTCTATAACCAAGAATGTGGTCCGCCCCTTCGGCTATTATGCCGTCAAACTCCGCCATTTCCTCGATTGTCGCCGCCAGGTCATTATTATAAATAAGCTCGGTATTGCGAAAGACTCTGGGCCTTTGCCCAAAGAGCCGCTCAATTGTCTCAATGTGCTTGTACACCTGTTCAAAAAATTCGTTTCGGCTATACAAAAAGCTTAGACTATGATGATAGGTTTCTGCCAAAAACTCCACACAACCCGTCTTTGCCAACTCTTTAAATGTCTCTATGACTTCAGGGCAGTATCTTTCCAATTGTTCCAGAAGAACACCGGTTATACTATACGCAATCTTGAACCGACCTTCATATTTCTTTATAAGGTCGAGCATAAGCCGATTCGCCGGCAGGTAGCATTTACTCGCGACTTTTCTGCAGATTGATTCGTTTTTGTGGTCATCAAAGTATAGCCCGTTATTGTCAAAAATGGTATAATGGCGCAAGCGATATGGCTGATGGACTTGAAAATAAAAGCATACCGAAGCCATAGCGTAATCCTTTCTTAAAAAAACTATACAGTTACCGTCAACTCTTCATAAATCTTTGCACATTTCTCAGCCGCATATTGCCACCGCAGCTTTCTTACTTCCAAATCGCCGTGCTCCCTGAGCGTCATTTGGAGCGGTGGATTTTTCAGAACAGATACCATCTTATTGGCAGTTTCATCTGTATCCCAGAAATCCACCTTCAAAACGTGCCTCAATATCTCTGAAACGCCGCTTTGTTTGCTTATCAGCACCGGAACGTCGTGGTTTAACGCCTCCAAAGCCGCAATTCCGAAAGGTTCTGAAACCGAAGGCATCACGTATAAGTCAGCCATCTCGAAGGCCTTTTCAACATCAGTTTCGCACAAAAAACCCGTAAACAATACCTTATGCCCAATCCCAAGCTCTACAGCCATTTCGATTATTTGATGCATCATATCGCCGGCCCCGGCTATTACAAATTTCACATTGTCCATAAACTCGAGCACCTTTTTTGCAGCTTGAAGGAAATACTCCGGACCCTTCTGCATAGTGATTCGCCCCAGGAAGAGCACAATCTTCTCCCCTTTCTTTATGCCGGTCTGATTGGATAGGATAGCCTCCTCATCGTTCTGCTCAACCGCATTATATACAACCTCAACTTTATCTTCCGCCACGCCGTATCTTGCGATGATAATGTTTCGTGTCATGTGACTTACCGCTATAACCTTGTCTGCTGTGTGCATTCCTTCTCGCTCAATGTCGTAAATTATCTGATTGACATGCTCGCCGCTGCGGTCAAATTCTGTCGAATGCACGTGCACAACTAATGGCTTTCCGCTCATTGCTGCTACCGCGATTCCCGCAGGGTAAGTCATCCAGTCGTGGGCGTGAACAATATCAAACTGTTCGCCCTGGGCCAGGTTAGAAGCCGCCTCAGCATAACGGTGAACCACAGTGCAGATGTCGCCCGAACAATCCATCCGGCCGGTTGAACCGGCACTGCCGCCGGGGATTTGCTGTTTTCCTGCCGAAATTTTTCCGGCATACTGCCTGCAGGCACCGGCCGTCTCATACGGCCGAAGCGTTGAGTTAATTGCCAAAAACGTTACATTTTTAAACCCCTTATATTTTAGATATGCCTTCGCCTGCGTCGAGCCTGGAGTCAGCAGTTCTACGTGAGTGGAATATTCGCTTTCAACGGTCCTCGGCAGAACGAAGTCAATCTTTATGCCAAGTTGGTCCATCGCTTTGGTAAGACCGTAGCACGCAGTGCCCAGTCCTCCGCTGATAAACGGTGGAAATTCCCAGCCTAACATAAAAACTTTCATGAACAATCCTCTTTTCTTGCTTTGTTAAGCGAGGCAAGATTTTTCTTCCTATAGATAGACTATGGGCAACTAACGGCTACAAGTTGGAAAACACGTGTGATAACTGAAGGTTAAACTTCCGTAAGCTTCCGTGCGCAAGGTGGAAATCTTAGAATATCAGTCCCATAAATGCAAGTCAAGAAGATTTTTGACATTTTTTACCTTTTTTTGACATTTTTTAAAGGTGGGCTTGCAGACCCCTATTTCTCGAAGAGGCTCGAACTCGCAAAATCTTAAGTTATTGTAAAATAATGAGATAAAAAAATGGAGGCGGCGGGATTCGAACTTTATCCGCCTCAGGCGGACCCCGTCCCGAAACGTAAGGAGTTTAAAAATTTGCGGCCTTTTCCGCTTTTGAGAAATTTTTCTCTGTTGCGGGCGGAAATGTGGTCTGAAAACTCCTCGGTATGGAGAAGGGAAAAATCACCTGTGATTCGAGACCCTGTTGTTTTTCCCGTTCGGTGTTCTGCCAATCTTCTCTTAAGGTTGTTGGTAATCCCGATATATCTTTTTGATTTACCTTGTATTACATAAACGGTAATCATAATTTTCGAATGGAGGCGGCGGGATTCGAACCCGCGTCCCGAAACGTTTCGAAACAGGTTTCTACATATTTAGTTATTCTTTTGTTTTCTCGCCTTGCCAAACACCGAATAACAGGTTTTCGGCTCAGCCAGTTCGTATCTTTTCACGCTGCTCGGACGAACAACCTTGCAGAGT